>JACNIZ010000163.1 GCA_014382805.1 Planctomycetota bacterium | reverse complement strand
CAGGCACCAACCCATGCTCAAAGGCTCCATCTGGGTGACGACTTCCATCTTGTCGACGCGGCCGTGACATTCGACGCAGCTAACGCCTTTGTTGGTGTGTCCAGCGTGGTTGAAGTAGACGTAGTCCGGCAGGTCGTGGACCCGCACCCATTCGAGGGGATTGCCTTCCTTGGCAGCTTCCCGAACTAGAGCAAGTTTTTCGCTCTCGGGAAGGATGCGGTCGTGGCAATTCATGCACACGTTGGCGGCAGGGACAGCGGCGAAGGCGGCTTCTTCAACCGAATGGTGGCAGTATCGGCAGTCCATTTGCAACTCCCCGGCATGCATGGCATGACTAAAAGGGACAGGTTGCTCGGGCTGGTAGCCGACAGCCAGAGTCTTTGGCGACGCTCCGTAGTAGAACAGCACCACCAGGTACACAGGTGCACCAAGGGCTGCTAATGCCAGAAATGGCCGGAAAGCGTCTGTCCAGCGCGGAAACTGGTAGAGGCTCATGGTTCGTTGTGGGCGCACCCCCAGCGAATTTATCCGGGATCGGAGGTCGCTTTGGGGGGTTGAGGAGTTGATCCGAGGCTTAATGAGGGAAGCCTAGATCGTGAAGCCGAATAGTGTAGCCGCGCCCAGGTTTGGCAGGGCCTGAAAGGGGTCAAAAACCGACGTTAATCCGGCAGTTTTGGCCTTATTGAGTTACCGTCTCAAAGTGCTCGGGAAGGAGCTTGCTATCCGCGTCGACTCGGCGCCTGCCCTGGGGCAGCTCCGCCCTAGTTCCGCGGTCAGACAAACAGTTTCCTATAAAGGAAACTTCCCAGCGACGGCGTCGGCTGCGCCTTTTTCGGCGACTAAACGCAGGGCTTCGATGACCTGTTTGCGCAGGTGCTGCGGCGGGTTGGCGTAGACGTCTTCGACTAAGGTTTCTAGTTTTGGCGGGCCGACGGCTTCGGCGTGGTTGACGGCAGCGGCGACTTGGTCAGTAATTTGTTGCTCCCAATCGCCGATGTTTTCTTTTTTATACAAGCCCATGGACTTTAAATAAGCCCCTAAACGAGGAAGAGGGTCGCGTTTCCCCCACTCGCTGACTTCGTGCTCGTTGCGATATTTGCTTGGGTCGTCGGAGCTGGAGTGACCGCCGATGCGGTAGGTGCGCAGGGCGACGAGCGATGGCCCCTCTCCGTTGCGCGCCCGTTCGATTGCCTCAGCTGCTGCCTGGTAGCTGGCGAGCGCATCGTTACCGTCGACGTTGACGCCGGGCATGCCGTAAGCCTTGGCTTTGGCCCCATAAGATTCGGACGCCGTCTGTTTCGAGCTGGGCACGGAAATCGCCCAACCGTTATCAACGATCACAAACACCACCGGCGCCTTATTGACCGCCGCCATGTTCATCGCGCTATGGAACCCATTCGACGACGTCGCCCCGTCTCCGGTGTAGGCCGCGCAGACGGACGGCTGCTTGCGTATTTTCATGGCCATGGCCACGCCGACTGCGTGCGGGAGCTGAGTTCCAAGCACACTGGACCAGGATGGGAAGTTGACCTCTTTGCACTGAAAGTGGTTCGGCATCTGGCGACCCTTGGCCGAATCCTCGTCATTGCCAAACATGTGCGCGATGTAGTCGTTCATCGACATCCCGCGCTGGATGGTCACTCCCCCTTCGCGAAGTGCGCTGAAAATCCAGTCGTCCGGTCCAAATGCTGCCGCCGATCCATGAATCGCCGCCTCTTGCCCAGTTGCAAGTCCAACAAACCCAACCCGACCTTGCCGCTGTAACTTCAGCATGCGGTCATCGAGAATTCGGGTAGTCAACATCGCTCGATATATCTCCAGCAACTTTTCGTTACTGGGCAAGTGCTCCTTGCCCGCAGACTTCAACAATCCCTTGCCATCCTCCCGCAGCACTTTGCGCAGCGGATAGTTGCCAGGATCAGCGAGCCGAATGGAAGGCGCAACAGCCATGGAGGGAATTCTAATCCTGCCGGGCAACTTGGGGAATGGCTTCGACCTAAGCAAAGCTCTCAGAGCACAATCGTCAAACTTCTAGATGCCGAACTGAGGCGCCCGACGCCGAGGGCGGGATCAAAACTGACTACTGCTAGGTAAAAAGTGTGGCCGACCCAGGGTGTCAACAATGGCCGAGAAAAAACGCTCGAATGACCATCTCCATAGCTGTCCAAAGAACCACGCATCTGGCTCAGGATCGGTGGACGCCAACCGTTGTTCCGGAGCTAGCGGAGAGTTCGCGCGCACTGAGTTTGAGGAAGGCATTTAAACCAACAACTTTGACATAGCCAGGGGTGGTTTGGACGCCATTCGCCCCAAGCAGAATTTCAGGGTCACCGTCACCATTGAAATCATCGGCAAGCCTGACCCGACCCATATGATCCCAGTCTCCCTCGCCGGTCCATCTTTTTATCAAGCTACCGTCAGCCCCTGAATAGAGATCTACGTAGCCCGGGCTTGTAGGTCCGCCGGCGTTGGCTTCACTTGCACCAGCCAGAAAATCGGCGAAGCCATCTTGATTGACATCTCCTGCGGCGGCGATGTTCTCGCCAAAAAAATCGTAGTTCCCTTGGCCGGGGATGCCGTAGATGACCCAAGAGAATTGTGAAGCGCCATCGAACGCATAGACTTTGCCGTCATACGAACCGTATCCGGTAGCACTGGCGAGTAGATCGCCGACACCATCGCCATTGACGTCGCCTGGATTTGCTAAATCAATTCCAAGTTGACCAAAAGCAGCACCAGTCCAAAAACTTTTGACTGCAACATAAGTCGCGCCATCGATAACTTGAATCGCACCTTCGCGATCGAAGAAATCCCAACCGGGAATGCCAATGGCAAATTCGCCAATCCCGTCACCAGTGATGTCGCCCAACTCGGTGACTGCAGCCTCGAAATTATCTTTTGATTTCGCGCCGAACCATTGATGGATCAATGCGCCGGTTGCGCCGGACCTCAGTTGAACACGACCAGCGAAAGTCATCCCATTTACAGTGGCGTCGGAAGTACCAATCAGGATTTCATTAATCCCGTCACCATCGCGGTCGGCAACTATTTCCAAATCCTCGCCGAAGTATTGAGCGCCGGGAAGGGTGAAAGTGTTCATCAACTGACCATTGGCGCCGGACCATATATAAATAGTTGCTTGGAAGTATTCCGAAGCAATGATGTCGGCATACCCATCATTATTTAGGTCGGTCGCAGTGACCGCAAAACCCAAAGACCCTAAGTCGGAGTTCCCCGAAAATTTGTAAAGCTGCTGGTAGGTCAGGCCTGAATAAACAAAGACCGAGCCGTTTTCGCTCCAGCCACCCGTTGAGTCACTCGGCGCCCCGACGATTAAGTCGGCGACACCATCACCATCGACGTCGCCTTGACCGTACATGGCAAAACCAAAATCGGAGCCAACCACTTGAGAATGCTCAAGCTGCTGACGAACATTCCACTCTCCTCCGACGACCTGAAAGTCAGCCGAGTCCAATGCTGCACAAACCGCGAGAAAAGGAACGACAATGAACATTGTGAAGTTGACGCCAAAGAAGGCCACGCAATCTCCCAACGCCCCATTCATTCTACAGGAAAATCAAAAAATGAACCGGCCGCCAGGAGAGTTCCCCAATTGCCACTAATCCAAACTGACACCCAACAAGGCGTTCACGTTATACAGACCTGCCTAGCCGCGAATTAGGCATGCAGAGCAAACCAATGGCAGAGTTCGAAGTTACTTTTCGCTATACGATAATTGGATTGCAAACTTTCACCGGGAGCTTTGAGATTTTCTTTGCCGGCGTTAAGGTTGGTCGGCGTCGTAAATACATTTCCCCCTTTAGAGAGAAAATGATAGCTGATCCCGGAATTTACGAATTTGAGCTGATTGATGGGGAAGAGATCCTCTGAACCATTTCCTAAACCAAATTCACAATTGACCTTACTAATGGCAAAGATTGCGAAATAGATTTGACCCGAGAGAATAATTGAAGTGGGTCATTGTTTTGGCTTTTGCCTAGAGTGCGATGCAGTGTCACTGGAGAAGCCTAACCAGATGAGATGACTGATCTCCGTCTTACGCAGTACCATCCATGGTCTGCAAATAACAAGCGGGCTCGTATGGCCCAAAACGGAGACCGGCGCAGCGTCGCCATTGTGCTCGATGCGCAGGGCGAGGAGATCGAAGAGCTAAAAATCTCCTCGGCCAAAGCCGGAATTCATTCTGCATTTGGTGCCCGACCGGACGGACCTCAGCGGGCACCGACCCCAAGGGTGGA
>JACNIZ010000190.1 GCA_014382805.1 Planctomycetota bacterium | reverse complement strand
TGCTCCTTGGTTTCGTATGCACCGCGCTGCACCAAGTTCAACAACCCAACCAAGCCAGCCAGAGGCGTACGCAATTCGTGGCTGGTGGTGCGCAGCAAGCTTTCCTCTGCGGCCAAGCTGTGTTGCAACTGCGCGTTGAGCAATTCGAGGTGACGGGCGGTGCTTTGCGAAGATGCCAGCGCCGAGCCGTGATAACAAGTCACCATTAGCAGCAAGTCGTAATCAAACGCTTGATTCAACCGCTCATTTGCATCAATCAAACCGAGGCGATCCCCGGCCGGCCAGCGCTCCATTAACTCGCGCACCAAAATGCGGCGCAAACTCTTATGACCGAGGATGAAAATCTCTAATGGAATTTTGATTTCCAAATGGGCAGCGGTCATTCTTGCCGCCAGCTCCGCCCGCTCTTTGCGACTTGGGGCCGAAGCAAAAAAGGCTTGCAGCCAGCGCTCCAGCGAAGCCAGTAATCTTTGCAACTGTTCAGGCCCGGCGATGTACTTCGATGCTTCCGGACTAGAAAGAACGATGCCGTAAAAGCTCTCGGTAATTTCCTGTCCTCGATCCACCATCAAATAGCGTAAATCGCTCAGCTCCGGCGGTGGGCCCAAAAAGGGCTGCGCGGCTAGCAGCAATTCGCGCGGCTTGAAAGTGGACGGCATGTTCATGCCAAAGCCTCCAAGTTTTCTTGCAGAGTTTTGGCTTGTTGTTGCAAGTCCTCCATCCGCAGTTTTTCGGCTTCCACAATTTCGCCATCGGCATTTTGCAAGAAACGTTCGTTGCCGAGTTTCTTCTCGATCCCGCCTATGCCGCCGCGCACTTTTTGCAGTTTTTTCTGCAGCGATTGCTTCAGTTTGCTGGGATCAGTATCAACCGTAAACGGCAAGAATACCGACGCCACCTTGGTGCTATCGGTGCCACAATTTTGCGGTTTGTAGTCAGCGCTATGGACTTCGATGGAATCCAAACCGGATAGGCCGCAAAGCACTGCAGTCTGCCGACTAAGTTTTTGCCGCCAGCTTTCGTTTACTGCCGCCAAAGAGCCTTGCGGTTTTTCGCTGGGCGCAATCTCCAACAAAGCCTTTACATTGCGAAAGCCGCGCACCAAATCCTGTACCGCTGCAAATTCTTCGAGGGCGTCTGCGTCAGCCAAACCGGCTTGTTGCGGCCATGCGGCCGTCATCAGCAATTCTTCAGCGTTTTTGAATTGGGCTGGCAAGGCAGACCACAGAGCTTCGGTTAGGAAGGGTGTGATTGGGTGCATTAAGCGCAATAAAGTCGCGAGCGTGGACCCAAGAGTATGGCGCACGCGGGCGGCGGCGGCAGCTTCTGGGGAATCTGGAGCACAATTTTCTGCAGCCCAAATACGACGTTTGGCTGCTTCAACGTACCAGTCGCAGAAGTCATCCCAAGTAAAGCGATACAGCGCCATCGCGGCGTCGTGGAAATCGTATTGCTCCAGTGCTTCTCCGACTTCGGTGCAAACTTCTGCCAAACGAGCGCGGATCCAGCGATCTTCTAACGCGTCCCCATGTTGATCTGCAATGTCACCTTCGAGGTGACCAAGCACAAAGCGTGAAGCATTCCAGACTTTGTTGCAGAAGCGTTGACCCAGCTCAAAACGATTCGCCGCCAGCTTGACGTCCTGCCCTTCGCGGGTGAGGATCATCAAGGAAAAACGCACCGCGTCGGCGCCGTATTGATCGACCATTGCGACGGGATCAATACCGTTACCAGCCGACTTCGACATGCGCTTGCCCTTGGCGTCGAGCACGTTAGCGTGGATGTAACAAGTTGTGAAGCACAGCTTCGGGTCCACCACCGGGCTGGCGTCGGCGTGGTCCTTGGATACGCCGTCGGTGAAGGCGTAACCAGCCATAACCATGCGCGCCACCCACAGGTAAATGATGTCGCGGGCGGTGGACAAAAACTGAGTCGGGTAAAAACGCTGCAGGTCGGCGGTCTTTTCGGGCCAACCCAAAGTCGCAAATGGCCACAACCACGACGACGCCCAGGTATCCAAAACGTCGTCGTCTTGGCGAACGATCGGTTTGCCTGTTTTAGGGTGCGGCGCGCCGATGGCTAGATCTTCGACGGATGCAATAGGAACCTCGTCTTCGTCGTACCAAACGGGAATGCGGTGCCCCCACCACAATTGGCGTGAAATGCACCAATCGCGCACGTTTTCCAACCAGTCCAAATACACCTTTTGCCAACGCGCTGGCTTGAATTGCAAGCGGCCCGATTTCGCCGCCTCGATGGCCGGGCTAGCCAACTCTTCCATGCGCACGAACCACTGTTCGGAAATCAGCGGCTCCACTGGCGTCTTAGAACGATCACTAATGGAAACGTTGTGAACGTGATCCTCAATGCATTCCAGCAAACCCTTCTCTTCAAAGGCTGCGACGACTTCTTTACGCGCTCTTTCGCGCGACATGCCGGCAAAGGGGCCTCCGTTTTCGTTCAGCGTGCCGTCGGACTCCAGCAAATTGATTATTGCCAAGCCATGGCGTTTGCCGCGCTCATAGTCAGCAGGGTCGTGGCCTGGAGTGACCTTGACCGCACCCGTGCCAAACGCCGCGTCGACGGAATCGTCGCCGACTACCGGGATTTCCCGATCGACCAACGGCAAAAACAAAGTCTTGCCAATCAAATGTGCATAGCGCTCGTCGTCGGGGTGCACGGCAACGCCAGTATCGCCCAACATGGTTTCCGGACGCGTGGTCGCGACGACTAAATACTCTGCACTGCCTTTAACGGGGTAGCGCAGGTGCCACAACTTGCCTTTGCGCTGCTCGTATTCGATTTCGTCATCCGAAACAGCAGTCTGCAGACGGCAATCCCAGTTCACCAGCCGCGCGCCGCGATAAATCAGGTCGCGCTCCCACAGGCGCACGAAGGAAACCCGCACCGCCTTACTCATGTCGTCGTCCAACGTGAACTTGGTCCGACTCCAATCACAACTCGCGCCGATCCGCCGCAACTGATTGAGAATGAAGTTGCCGTGATGCTCCTTCCAATCCCATACCTTTGCCAAAAAGGCATCGCGACCGATGTCTTCACGGGTCAAACCTTCCTCGGCCAGCAGCTGCTTTTCCACCACCGCCTGGGTGGCAATACCGGCGTGATCGGTCCCGGGCAGCCACAGCGCGTCATAGCCAGCCATACGCCGATGGCGGATGACGATGTCCTGCATGGTGTTGTTCAGCGCATGGCCCATGTGCAGCACGCCAGTCACGTTTGGCGGCGGCATCATGATGGTGTAACTCGGCTTATCACCAGCGTCGGCGGCAGGCGCAAACGCGCCGCTCTGCTCCCAGCGGGTGTAGATGGATTCTTCGAATTCCGCCGGCGTAAAGCGCGTCGGAAGGGAAGTCGCGATGCTGTCACTCATGACTCAAACTTGCCTGCCGAGCGGAGCGTTTCCACTCGGGCCAGAGATTGTCGCAAATCCGGTGGCTGAAAGTTCAATTCTCTCTCAGCTCTAGCGCAAGTGAGCACTAAGCGCGGCGGACGCGGCACTCCTTGCCATTCAGCCACCGACTTACGACTGTGTTGGAAGGTAATTCCAGCGGCTTCGCATACGCGCTCGCCCATTTGATGGCGACTGACGGCGTCGGCTCCGGCCAAATGGTAAATGCGCCCTTGTTGCGCCTCTACTGGCAACGGCTTTGGGCCAAGCAAACGCCAAATCGGTGCGGCTAACAACGCGGCGTCGGCTGGAGCGCGCACTTCATCATGGAACAGGCCGATCGACTCGCCACGCAAACTGGCTTCAAGCAAAGCTTGGTCCGCGCCCATATGCCCAGGCGCACCCTCCGCCCCCAGCAATAACGGCAACCGCACCACGATGCCTCCAGCGGCAAGCACCTCGTCTTCGGCGGCTGCTTTGGTTTTGCCATAAACTTGCAACGGGCAAGGCTCGGCATTTTCGGCGTAGCTGGTCGCGGTACCGTCGAAAACCTGATCGGTCGAAAGAAACACCATGCGCGTCCCGGACTTTTGCGCCACCCATGCGGCGTCGGCGGTGGATTCGGCGTTTATCCGCCAAGCTGCGGCAGGATTCTGTTCACAATCTGCGGGGCGCGCCGTGGCGGCGGCATGCAAAACCGCGTGAGGACGATATTTTTCAATAAACCGCCCCAAGATTCCGGGCTGCATGAAATCGCAAGTGGCAAATTCCACGCCCCGCCAAGCAACGGGGTGTTGCCGACCCAAAATCACCAATTTGCCCAGTGGTGGCCCATCTGGCGAGATTTCTCGCAGCGG
>JACNIZ010000038.1 GCA_014382805.1 Planctomycetota bacterium | reverse complement strand
GCGGTCATGTAGTGAATAAGATCTTCATGAGCAAAGGTGGAATTGGCAAGGATGGTCACCGATTCAGGCGCAGTCTTCAATTGGTTCCACAATTCGGCATCGTCCTGCGGATCGAAGACTGCGTAATTCGTGTACATAATCCCTATCCTTTCCCAATCGGACAAGTACGCCTGAATGGAAATCTGCGCTGGATCCAAGCCCGAAATCCTTGCATATTCCACATAGGGTTCATAGGCCGAAAAAAAGCGCCGCGCATTTTTGTCGGTGTGCTCCATGATTTCCGCTCGCCATAGTTCCAAAAGAAACTTTTGCCCAGTCTCCTGCGGCAGCATTTGATTGTGACTATTTTTATACATGGTGAACCAGGTATTCAGCTCACGCATATTGGCCGCTTCAGCACTAACGGCACCGTTGTGACCGGGTTCACAGCCCAAAGGCAACAAGGACAGTGCAAGAACAAAAAAACTACGAATCACAAATTTTCCCAATCGGGCCATCGGCTAAAACTCCGCCTGCCGCTTCAAATGAGTTTCGATGTCATCGATCAAATCCTTGGCGGTTGAATAACGTGATTCCTTTTCTTTCGCCATCATTTTTTCGATGAAGTAATGCAATGATGGACTGACTTCCATGCCCTTCAACGCGGCACCATTCAAGCCGTCTAGCACCTGCGCGCGCAGCATTTCTTGATCGGAATCGGCTTGGAATGGCAGCTTGCCAATGACCAAGTGATAAAGCGTTGCGCCTAACGAATAAATGTCGGCGCGGCTATCCAAGTTCTCTTCGCCGCGCGCTTGTTCGGGTGCCAAATAGGCCGGCGTGCCCATCGTCGTTCCGGCTTCAGCGCGACCACTCATGCCCGCACCAGAAAAGCCAAGATCAATCAAAGTCACCACACCGCCGACGTCAATCATGATGTTGCCTGGCTTCAAATCGCGGTGCACGATTCCTGTGGCACGCAACCGTTCCAGCGCCCGCGCTGTTTTTACAACCACGTCCAAAGCATCCGCTTCGGCAAAAGTTTTGCCTTCGGCCAGATACTCCTCGAGAGTGCGCCCTGGCACCCAATCCATCTCCATCACATAGGTACCCATAAATTTGAATACGCGATGGCCGCGCACGATGCCCTGCACCTTCAACTTCTTCAACAAGGCCGCCTCTTCCAAAAACCGTCGTACCGCTACCGGATCCAACGCCAAGCCAGGCTTCAAAACCTTCAGCGCAACCTTGCCAAAATCAGCCTTACGACGCGCCCCAAAAACCTCCGACGTGCCGCCCTCGCCCAACTTTCGGCCCATCCGATAACCGGGAATTTCCGGCTCCTGCAAGCCCCTACTGGTACGCAAATATGCAATTTTTTTGCGATCCCAACCCGTCGTCACGCTGAGCGCGGGCTCGAAACCCTTTTCTGCAGCGACTTTCAAGACTCGCACCGCGTCGGGCCGCTGCATAAAGCCGCGGTGCACTAAAAGTGCCAGAAATTCCTGGTCATCGTGGGCAGGAGCATTGCTCATCGTGGTCACAACATAGCGACCCGCAAGGCTCTAGATACACCTCTAAATCAATTCGAGAAACGGTTCTCTAAAGGAAGCCGCAAAAATTGTCGAAAGAGTTTGGCTCCCCCCACCCCTCAATCCCTCCCTCCCTCCAATCCGGCACCTCCTCCAATGCGCATGCATACAGGCATCGTCTACAAATTCTTTGACCTTTTTGGTGGCTTCATCGAAGTCCGCGTCACCCACGACGACGAAGAAAATGAGCACATCCTCCGAGGTCAGACCCTAAGCCTCGGTCAACGACGAAACCTCGTCGTCGAGCGCTGTATTCTGCGCCACCAATCTCTACTGGCTTACATCGAGCACAGTTTGGGTTTGGATCGGGTAACCGCAGAAGCTCAGCTTTACAATTTGGCGATTGCGGTCAATCCGGGTATGGAAAATCACGCTTCATTGCGTGCAGCTTAGGAATCTTCCATGGCCCGCAAACCTCTCTTTCAGGCGCTACGCGTCTTTGCCGTTGCCGCTGCGGTTTTTAGCATCTCGTACACCACGTTGCTGGCACATTTACCGTTTTGGGTTGGTTTACTTATAAGTGCCAGCTTGGTTGGCGCCATTGCGGTCGCCACGACACGTCCTTTTGCTCGAGCTCGCGACATCGCCGAAGCCGGCATTGCCGCTCGCAGTGAATTTTTGGCCGCAATGAGCCATGAAATCCGCACCCCTATGAACGGTGTGTTGGGAATGGCGCAGTTGCTGGAAGATACTAAGTTGAATGAGGAACAACGCGATTTCGTGCGCTTAACGCGCTCCTCCGGCGAAGCATTGTTGTCGATCATTAACGACATTTTGGACTTCTCCAAAATTGAAGCCGGCAAATTAGAAATCGAACCGCATCCCTTCAATTTGGAGCACATGGTGAGCGACGTCGCCGAGCTACTTGCACCGAAAGCAGTCGAACGGCACATCGAACTAGCTGTGGATTTCCCGGAAGACTTGCCGCGCAACTTAGAAGGTGACGCAGGCCGTATCCGCCAAATTTTGACCAATTTGGTCGGCAATGCGATCAAGTTCACGCATCAAGGGCACGTCGTGATTCGAGTGCATGCGGAGAAGGATGCCAAACATCAATGCATGCTAAAAATCGAAGTTGAAGATACCGGTATAGGTATTCCATTAGCGGCGCAAAAGAATTTAATGAAGCCGTTTTCGCAAGCCGACATTTCCACCACGCGCAAGTACGGTGGAACGGGCTTGGGCTTGACCATCAGCAAACAACTTGTAGAAATGATGGGCGGCAAGGTGGCGCTAAAATCAGTAGAAGGACAGGGCTCGATTTTTAGCTTTGAACTACCGATGCCTTTGGCCAAAGAAGCAACCACTTACGCTTCGCAATACACCGACCTCACCGGTTTGCGCTTGCTGCTGGTCGACGATTTGGAAATCAATCTCAAAATCTACTCCGAGCAAATGCGCTCTTGGGGGGTGAATTGCACCACCGCCACCGACGGCGAAAGCGCGCTCAAAATCTTGCGCGATGCCCAGCGCGATGGCTTGCCGTTTGAAATTGCAGCTTTGGATTACATGATGCCCGGCATGGACGGTGAATCTTTGGGGCGCGCCATTTTGGCCGATCCCATGCTCAGCACGACGTCGCTAATGCTGCTGACGTCGTCCGGACTGCGCGGAGATCGTCAGCGTTTTGAAAAAGCCGGTTTCTCTGCTTATTTGGTCAAACCACTCATTGGTCGGGTGCTGCAAGAAGTACTCGGCGTGTTAGCTGGAGCTCACCGCAGTGGTGAAAAACCAGCGCACATCCTTACCCGCCAGGTTTTTCAAGAAGCGCTCAGCGATTCTGCGGCAGCGGCCGAATCTGCGAATTTCGCCCCTGAGTCCCACCCCAAACTCGGTTTGCACATCCTTCTTGCCGAAGACAACCGCGTGAACCAGCAAGTTGCAGTCAAAATGTTGCGCAAAATGGGCTGCACCACGGAAATTGCCCAAAACGGCTCGGAAGCGCTGGAAAAAGTCAAAATCGGAAAATTTGACTTGGTTTTCATGGACTGCCAGATGCCGATTATGGACGGTTTTGAGGCCACAAAACAAATCCGTGCCCTCGATGCTGGCGACGGTCTGCCGATCGTCGCTATGACCGCCAATGCCATGAAAGGCGATCAAGAGCGCTGTTTAGAGGCCGGAATGGACGATTACCTAGCCAAACCGATCTCCACTGAATCGTTGCAAATCCTGTTCGACCGCTGGAGCGTGCGTCTAGGAATCGATGCTAAAGGGCGGGCTGCCGCATAAGTGTGCTCATTAATTTCAAAATCCTGCCGATAAAGGAAAGTCTAACTAGGCTATTTCGAGCCTAGCGCAGTCGCCGCTATCCTTACCGGCAATGATTTCAGCCCTCCTCCTAACCACCCTTGCGCTGCCGGCTCAACAACCGGACGTCGCCCAATTGCCCGAAGGAGTGGTCGCCACGTGGGATGGCGGCAAAATCGAGACCGTGCAATTTGAGCGCTTTTTGGGGCGCACTAACAAAAACAAGGAGCTCGGTATGGAAGCTCTGCGCCACGTCGTTCAAATCCAATTGGTTGAATTGGAAGCGGAGCGGCGCGGTCTGAAAGTTCCTCCGGACCTGATCCAAAACCGGTTCGACAAAGTGGAAAAAGCCGCCGAAGCAGCCTGCTACGTCCTATCTGCCCTTCTGAGGCACTGTATCTTCGATAATCAATCGTTCCGCAAGTTTGTCGTCGCGTCCTTCCCGCTCTGTATGCTCGCTCGTCTCG
>JACNIZ010000039.1 GCA_014382805.1 Planctomycetota bacterium | reverse complement strand
ACTACCAAAGTGGCTAGCGCTTCACCGTCGATGTCCTCAGCAATCAAAATCAAATGCTTGTTGGCTTCCTTGGCGTCCTCCAACAGCGGCTGCAAAGATTGGATCGAAGAAATCTTGTCTTCGTAAACCAAAATCAGCGGGTTCTCCATCGAGCACTCCAAGCCTTCGTTGTCGTTGGCGAAGTGAGCGCTAAGGAATCCGCGATCGAATTGCATACCTTTCACGGTTTGCACTTCGGTCTTCAGCGATTTGCCTTCTTCAATGGTGATGACACCGTCGTTGCCTACTTCCTGGAATGCGTCGGCCAAAATCTTGCCGATCTCCGGGTCGTTGTTGGCGGCGATGGTAGCGATCGCTTTGATGTCCTTATTGGAGCTGACGGGCGTGGCGTTCTTTTTCAAGAAGGCCTGAACCTCGTCGGCTGCCAGGCGCATGCCGCGAATCATCGCTTGTTGGTCCGCGCCGACGGTCAGGTGACGTAACGAATTTTTGTAGATGGACCAAGCCAGCAAAGTTGCCGTCGTGGTGCCATCGCCGGCGCGGTCGTTGGTTTTGGAAGCAGCTTCCTTGACCAATTGCGCACCGAGGTTTTCGTTTTTGTCCGCCAACTCGATGTCACGGGCAACCGTAACACCGTCTTTGGTGATCAGGGGACCGCCCCAGGACTTGTCGAGGACAGCGCAGCGGCCTTTAGGACCGAGCGTGGAGACGACGGCCTGAGCCAGCTTTTCGACCCCAGCGAGCACGGCCTCGCGGGCGTCGGTATCGAATGTGAGTTGCTTTTGAGCCATGTTGTGCAGGGGTGGGGGAGGAACCTCCAGTTCTACGCCCGCGCAACATCAAATAGGATGCCAAGCTGTTTTATGCGGGAGTGGCAGACAAAGCGGGTATTTATGGCGTATGATTCTGCCGATTTGGCATTTTTCCGCCTGCCTACCGTCGCCCCAGTCATCGCTGCCCTAGCCGTGAGCGCGCTGGCGGTGCAATTTTTGCCCGCCGCAGCCGTGGCTGTGAACTCTGTCAGCCAGGAAATGACTACCCAGGGCAAGCAGGCCTGGCTGACCAGATTGGCGGATTTTGGCAAATTAGGCCCGGCCGAGGTGCGCCTAATCAACTGGAGCCCCAACGGTCCTTTGCTGAGCCGTGCCAGCCAGAGTTCGGAAGAAACTAGCCGGAATCCCATGGCCGACCCAGTGGCTCAAGCCTATCCGCAGTGGATGCGGCTCGAGTTTTTGCCGTCGCCGGTTAAAGCCAAGCCTAGCGAACTGGCAGCCACGATGGTGTCGGATAACGCTGACCCAGATGCTTGGCAGTTGCATTTGACCGATGGTTCGGTGCTGTTAGGAACTCCCGCTGGGGGCGACGCCGATCAATTGCAATGGCGTATGGGGCACGGTTCAACGCTTCAGCTCATACCTATCGATTTGCTTTGGGTGAGCCGGATTAGTCGTCGCCAATTGCCGCCATTGATCAGCGAAGAACACGATCTGTTGGTGCTGCAAACCTCACAGGGTGGGCTGGACCAGCGCCGCGGTTGGTTAGAAGAAGCACGCGCGGATGGCTTGCTGTTTATGGAAGGGGAAGTTGTGGTCAGGCACCCATGGGACCGCGTGCAAGCTCTCCAGTTGCTGAAAGAGGACGGGACCGATTCGCCTGAGTCATTTGTGTGGCTGCAATGGAGAAACGGCAGCATGTGGGCGGTGCAACCGTTGCGCGTAGAGGAGGATTTCCTCATCGTTCAAACCCCTTGGAATACGCGACTGAACGTGCCGTTTGAGCAATTAACGGCCATAGAGCGGCGCTTGGGTCCGTTTCAGGATTTAGCCGAAATGCCGCCCGATAGGATTCATTTCCCACAGTCGTCAGTGTTGGACTGGTCGCCTAAGGCTGGCCGTTCCGTGGAAGGTCGACGCATGCAAGTAGTGAACCGAATTCCCGTTTCCGGCTGGGGAATCAAAGCACCAACGCGAATGGAATGGGTCTTGCCTGAAGGCGGAATTTTCAGTTGCTGGGTGGGCGTCGACCGTGAGGTTTTGAGCCATCGTGAACGTTCCCCGCTTGAGTTCCGGGTGTTATTAGACGGCATCGTTTTAGCGACTTCGGGCCCGGTTGAGGTGGATCAGCCTCTGCGCCCACTGCAAGCCGACATCCCTAAGGGCGGACGTTTCGAATTGGACGTACGGAGCTTAGGTAACGAGAAGTCCGGCGGTGGTCATGGCAACTGGGTGTTGCCACGGGTCTGGCGTTAACCCGCCGATGATTGCTCGCTTGAGTCGTAAAAATAGACCCGGTTTTTGCCGGCCTTTTTGGCCGCTTTCAGAGCTTCATTGGCCTGTAGAAATAATTGCGAAGTGTCGCTAAGGCCAGTGCCATCGAAGCACGCGGTGCCGATAGATAAATGCACTTCGGTGCGGTACTTCTGGTCGTTAACCAGCAGCCCTGCAGTACTGGTCAAGATCCGATTGGCCACGCCGACGCCTTCATCGAGGCTGGTATGGGGCATTAATACGGCATATTCATCACCGCCAATACGGGCCGGGATATCAATGGTGCGAACCGAATGGCGGATGACTTCGGCAATGGTACGCAAAACCGTGTCCCCGAAGTCATAAGAGGAGCTGTCATTAATCTGCTTAAAATCGTCGATGTCCAGCAACAACAGGGTCAGAGGATTGTGGTGGCGCTGGCTGCGGGCAAATTCTTGGTTAAATCGATCGCGGAAATGGCGATCATTCGAAAGCTCAGTCTTGTGGTCGGTGATCAATTGCGCCTCCAATATCTTGGCCCGACCTTGACTAAATTTTATTAACTCCTGGTATCGCAATAAGTTACGCACGCGTGTTTCGACTTCGTGCGGTTCAAACGGGGCCGGTACCCAGTCTGCGAGGGCCATTTCATGATGAAGTAGCGCCGTTAATTGCTTAGGTTGAGCATCTGCCCATGGCAATAACAACCATGGAATGTCGCGATGTGGCGACAGCAGTTTGAGCAAGGTTTCCCATTCCAGGGTCTGTGGTGAGAGCGTTAGCGGAGCCACGATTGCCGAGCTAATCTCCTTGTCGTTAAATACTTCGACACTTTGCTCAAGGCAGGAACTGAGCTTTGCCTGATAGCCCAGTTGCTCAAAATGATCCCCTAGCCGCCGTAGGTTTTCACCTCGATGGTTTAGAATCGCCAGGACCTTCGCATTCCGGGCGTGGGGGATTTGTTGAGGATGCATAACTCCAGGAGAAGGCTATCACGCAGCGCACTAACAAGCAGAAAAATACGCTTTCCCAAGGCTTTGATTGACTCTATGCCAGCGTGCCTTAGAATGTCCGGCTCATTTTCCAGGTTTGCTGGAATGAAACCATAGTCCCTAAATGTAGACCCAACCGGGTAACGCATGTCTGATCTCTCAGTGAAGGCGTTAGTGGATGCCGGTGCACACATCGGTTGCCGAGTTGGTCGCTGGAACCCAAAGATGGAGAAATTCATCCTGGAGTCCAGAAACCGAATCCACATCATTGACCTGAAGGAAACCATCAAAGGAATCCTTCGGGCCAAATACTTCATTCGCGAAATTGTCGCTGGTGGTAACGACGTACTGTTCGTCGGCACTAAGCAGCAGATTCGTGGAGTCGTGTCCCAGTCACGAGATAAAACTGGAATGCCATACGTCAGTGACCGTTGGATCGGTGGCACGCTGACGAACTTTGAGGTAATCGGTTCTCGAATCGCTCACCTTGAGGATATGGAGAAGCGCGAGGAAGAAGGTCGTACTTCGGTATTGACCAAAAAAGAACTCGCTCGCTTCAATCGTGAAAAGGCCAAGTTGTTCCGCAACTTGCACGGCATCCGGGACATGTTCCGTTTGCCTGGCGCCATGGTTGTCATTGACACCAAGACTGAGCGCAAAGCTATTCGCGAAGCACACCGCATGGGCATCCCCGTTATTGGAATTGTGGATACCGACTGTGATCCTGATCACAGCGATTTGCACATTCCTGCCAACGACGACGCCATTCGGTCCGTTTCTTTGATTCTGGACCATTTGTTTGATGCTGCTGACGCTGGCAAAACTTTGCGCAAAGAGCGCGGGATTCCGGAGCCAAAGCAGACTCGCCACTTGCCTACCGACGCTCCAGTGCCTCGTCCGACTCGCGGTGGAAACCGTCGTGGTCCTGGCGGCCCTGGTGGTCCTGGTGGTCCTGGTGGTCCTGGTGGTCCTGGTGGTCCTGGTGGTCCTGGTGGTCCTGGTGGTCCTGGTGGTCCTGGTGGTCCTGGTGGTCCTGGTGGTCCTGGTGGTC
>JACNIZ010000041.1 GCA_014382805.1 Planctomycetota bacterium | reverse complement strand
GCAAAATCAGGGGCGCTTGACCTGGGCTAAGCACAGCCAAAGCAAGCACCTGAATCAAGGTATGGAGGAGGAAACGCATGAACTTTCGCCCGGACAGCAGCATGATAACTACCAATTCGGGGTATGATGGGAAAGCCCTTGCCATGAAATTCCTCCCCCAACTACTAGTACTGGCCTTCATCGCCACCCATCTTTCCGCCGCTAGGGCGCAATCCTTCGACCCTGATCCTGAGGGCACCGCACATCGAGTTCTGGTGGTTTACAACGCCAATTGGCCAGACGCGGATGGCGATGGCATCGGCGACTCTGAGCAGGTGGCACGTTATTACGCCGCCAGCAGAAAAATCCCCACCAGCAACCTGCTCGGGCTAGCTTGCACCACCAGTTATTACTACAACGGTCAAACCGGATGGGAGCTGTTTTGGGATGAAATCGTGGTGCCAATGCAGGATTACATCGAGCTGACCTTGGGCTCGCGCACGGCGGTGAATGGCATCGTCATGTGTTATGGAATGCCGTACCAGATCAACCCTCCTGGATGGTCGCGACGCGCGTTGGACACTACTTTGGTTGGACTGTGGGATCTAGGTGATCGCACCACGCCAAAATATGAAACATACGGTCGCTACAACTCGTATCACGATCCCGCGCCAACCATTCACGACGACATGGGGCGCTTCGACCCGCTGACTTATCCGACCGGCGGCGAGGCCTCGTATTTATTCGGTCGACTCGATGGCCAGGACGTCGAACATGCGCTGGAATTGGTGGCCTACGCTCTTTACGGCGACGCCTACCTTTCACCGTTGCCTGGTTATTGGAACGGCTACGCTTACGCCGATACTCGCTACGGCGCTTACACCTGGGCAGATTTGGCGAACTATCCTTACAACCATTGGGCTTATGCCAACGCCGATAAGGACATGGCGTACGGTCGTCAATGGATGGAGCAAGCCGGTTTCACTTTGCGCTGGGAACCGTATGGCACTGAAATCGGTGAGCCGGGTGCGCTTTATGAAGACGGCAGTTCTGCCGAAACCGCGCCGCAAGCGATGTTCTATGAAGGTTGGTACAACTACAACAAATATCAACCTGCTTTTGAATGGCTGGTCGGCTCCGCCGCCTGTGATTTGAATTCCAATTCCATCGCCCGCATTCGCGATGAAAATCCAGGTACGTTTTTGGGTGAATCGTTTAAGGTTGGATTGACTTGTGGCGTCGGTTGCATCGCCGAGCCGTATTTGAACGGACACCCGTTTCCGGAAACTTTTCAGTACTACCTAATGCTAAAGGGTTACACCTTTGGGGAGGCGGCGCGGATTAGTGATCCGAAGTTGGCGTGGACCAATATGTACGTCGGCGACATTCTTTATCAGCCGATGCGCTTGAATAAGGTCGCGTTGTTGGACACCGTTGCGCCGCCGCCTTGTATGGTCAAAGAAAGTGCCGGCGCGGTTGCCGGGGAACGGGTTTTTGAAACTGGGCTGACTTCTATTACCGCTTTACCCGACGTCGGTGAGTTGCTGTTGCATTACGGGGCGACGTCGGCGTTTGGCAACACCGTAACCGGCGACGACAAGCGGCCACGATTATTCCACACCGCGACAGTGAGTGGATTGGCTGCGGATGAATTGATTCACTACCGTGCTGATTACACCGATCCAGCCGGTAATACTGGGCTGGGTACGGAATTCATTCTGCATACGGCGCTGGACAATCAACCCGTGCTCGCCCGCGCGACGTCGTCGGCTGTGTCTTATCCGGCCGGCACCGAATTTGAAATTGAATTAATTTTTGGCACCCAAGCCGGAGCCACCGAATTAACTGCATGGACGGCAAAAGTGACTTCCGCTGCAATGGGTTGGAACGCGCTCAACATCAAACCGCATCTCAGTTCGCTCGCCGCTGAATACTTCGACTCGGCCGGCGGTGAGCTGCGCTCGATTCGGATCACAGTGCCGAACAATTTGGCGGTAGGCAGCTACTTGATCGAAGTCAGCGCCACCTCCGCGGCGGGAAGTGACTTCGACAGCTTGACGATCGACGTTTATTAATTCAGGAAGCTCTGATTCATTCGGGCGAGTGAGGCTGTGAGTGGAAATCGTTAGATTCAAGGCGCGAATCGAAGGCTGTAGCCTCGCTACAGCCGAGATGAAGCAACGCCGAAGCTGGCGATTTACGCCGCAGACTCGCCGATCGGAATGAATCAGAGTTTCCTTCAATCAATCGTCAAACTTGCGGTGTAAATCGCCCGATTGAATCAGAGCGGTCCTTACTTTGGACTTTCCACGTGCTGATCAAACAGCAACGTATTACCATCGGGATCGGTGATAACAAAACTTGCTGGCCCGGTGCCTGACTCGTCGGCCTCCATCACCATGGTGATGCCCCTAGCCTTCAGCAAAGCTTGTAATTCGCGCACGTCTTGAAACCCGTCAGGAGTCTCACGTTTGTGATCCCAACCCGGATTAAAAGTCATGAGATTGTCCTCAAACATGCCCTGAAACAGGCCGACCGTGACGGTGCCGTTTTGCAGAACCACCCAATTTTGCTCAATGACCCCACCGACTTCTTTGAAGTCGAGCTTTTCATAAAACGCTTTGGATGCGTGAATATCTTTCACCGCAAGACTGACTGAGAAGTTGCCCAACTGCATGGAATCGTTTGGATTTGCCTCTTCCGACATCACGGCTGGTGATTGGCCCCGCTCAATAAGTAGGACCGCTAAAAGCCAATCGAGAACGACAGCGTTGGATCTACACCATCCAACAGCAGCAGGCTCAAACTCCAGACGTCGTGGTGAAAAGTCACTACTGGATGCAAGTTGCCGCCGTCCCACATCAGCCGCGACGACCATTTTTCATGGAAACGCCAATTGATGCCCGCCGGCACCTGCCAAAGGTCGCCGTCCGGAGCGTAGCTCACTGACAAGTAGCCACTGACCCCGTTTCCAAAACCCTGTGCGGTAGTCAGCGAAAACGCCGAGCCAGAAGTTTTCGACGACGGCCACGCACTGCTTTGACCAATTGCCAAAGCCGGATGCTCATCATTTGCCTCAAGAATGCGATAATTCCAAACCGGGTGCCAGCGATCGCTGCGCGGCATGAACTCCACCCCAGCGCGGAACGAATCACCAAATTGGCGCACCAAGGAAAACTCGGTCGGCGCGCGGTTGCTGCCTTTGCTCAAAACTTGGCGCATGGAAAAACTCCACGTCTTACTTTGCAATTCACCTGCACCCCAAACTGGGGCGCCTTCACCGGGTCAGCCAGGTCACATCGGAATGATGGGCGCAAATTCTTGCCTGAATGGTTCAGCCGACTGATCCGATTGTTGGCCCGAATCAGACTCGCCCTGGTCTTTACCAGGTTCTTGCTCCTGAGCATTCAAGCTCGCAGCCAAAAGCCAAATCGACACACCTGCCCAAAATTTCATGGCCGGAGTATAGCGATGAAACGGCTATTCAATCTCCACGATCTCTTCCAAGCTGCAATTAAAATTCAACTCCAACATGGCATCGGGCTTGTTGGGCAATTGCACATCCTTCCACGGCAAAACGGCGGCAGGATTTTGGCCGCCGGAATCGCCTACGCAGACGCCGATGTAAAGCTGCCACTCTTCATCGCCGTCATTTTTTATCCGACTGGCCTCCTGCAAACCACACAGTTGGTATCGCCCGTCGGCGTCGGTAATCGTTTGGCCTATATGCCACCGCGTCGCAAAGCCGCCGTAAGCACGCACCGGTGCATTCGCCACCGGTACACCATGCTTGGTGATCACCGAACCATGAATGCACGGCCCGACGTGATCTAGCTCCATGGTTTCCGATTCAGCCAATATTTGTTCCTGGGAGGCTGGCTCGTATTTGTGGCTCGCGCAACTTGGAATTGCAAGGAACATCAGGACAAAAAGAGGAAAGCGCATAGTTCGCTAACGACACCAAAGGTCAAGATTGAGTCGAAATAAAGCCTTTGGCAAGGCGGACCCCAGCAAAAACGCACAGCAGGCCCAAGGCATTGTTGGCCAGCAAATTGGCTGCGGCGTGCATCCAATCGCCGTTGCGCAAGTAGTTTCCGGTATCGAAGGCAAAAGTCGAAAAGGTGGTAAACGCGCCCAAAAATCCCAGCGTCAGCAGCAGCCGCACTTCTTCGCTCAAATAGCGACCTTCTTCGACCGCCATCCATATCAGCCCGAACAAAAAGCAGCCCAAGCAATTCGCCGCCAGCGTTCCGACCGGAAACGACCAGCCAGTCAGATTTTGCAATCCACGGCTAAGCCCTACGCGCGCCCAAGT
>JACNIZ010000269.1 GCA_014382805.1 Planctomycetota bacterium | reverse complement strand
ATCCCACCGCAGCCATGCGCCAGGAAGCAGCCGTACTTCCCGATATCACGCAGGGCACGTCCTGTACTCAAACGTCTTACAAAATTGGCAAAACCACATTTTTGTTTGTCGGCCCAGGCGCAAAAGGCGTCGGCTACAAAGCGATGCTCAAATTGGACAAATCGCTGCCCAAGGCCCAGGAAATGGAAGCCAAAGAACCGGATCGATATTCCGCCGGAGCCAATTGGGTAACCTTACGCTTCAGCGCCGAAAATCCGATTCCCAAAACCCTTTGGAAAAAGTGGATTCGGGAATCCTACGAAATTTGCGCTGCGGGACCGGCCCCAAAAAATGCCATGCGTAGGCGATAGTTTTGCCCTACATTCGGTCGCCGCAATCCTGGCAGAATTTCGAATCCTCTTCGTTAAGAAAACCACAGGCGCGGCATTTAACCACGACTACTTTTTGCGGCTCGCCACCTCCACGGCCAAGGTTGATGTCGGCTTCTTCCAACACGTCCTTGACCATGCCGCCGGCCATGCGCGAATAGGGTTTCAGTTCTTCACGCGCCTTTTCAGGATCCAAAATCACGCCTGAGCCAGCCAGGCCGCGCGCGCCGATGCCGCGAATAACGCTGCCAATAATGATCATCAACATGCCGAGTACGCCGCGTAGTATGAATGAACTGGCATCGGAATCGAAATTGTCGAAGTCGCCAAAGTTCATGGCAGTGCTGATGAATATCGAAAGGAACGTGAGTAAACCAATCAGCGAAATAATGCCGCCCAAGTAATAGGCAGTCTTGCGTCCTCCAGAAATTTTGTTGGCCATGATGGCTATAGGTTAATCGAAATGGGGCGTTGATGGAACTAAAGGACCTTGCTCATATGAATCAAGTCCACAACATCCCCGTTCCAAATTTCCACCGCCGCCACCCGACGTCCATCTTCGACGAAGCCTAGTTTTTCATAAAGCCGGTAAGCCTTAGGGTTGTTTGAATATACACCCAGCTCTAAGCGCCGGACCTGTCGTTTGCGAGCCCATTTTTCGACATCAGTCATTAGTTTGGTGGCGATGCCCTGTTTACGATACGGCGCCAAAACCGACAAGCCGAATTCGCAATTGCCAGACAGCTCCTTTGGCTGCAGGATTTCCGCGTGCAGGAAAGCAACTATGTCGTCGTTCGCCCAGACCGCCATGACGATACCGGTCTTGCCGTCGAATTTTTTCAGCCAATTGATTTCATCTGCCACGCTGGGAAGCTTCTGCATTCGATTCAGAGTTAGAACTCTTTCTTGATGCATCGCTTGCAGGAAACGCAAAACGTCCTCAACGTGCTCGGGGGTGCAGACTTTGTAGTGCAGATCCATGGTCGGGCGGTTCGGCGCCGGCGGTGGCTAGGACAATACCAAGTAGACTCCGAGGTCGGCAATAAGGTGTGCAAGGATTGGAGCCGCCAAGCCTCGAGTGACTACGCGCATATAGCCTAGGACTATTGCGAAGACGAAGGTCAGCAGTGCCCCCGAATAGCCGTTTGGAACTGATTCCGCGCCTAGGTGCACCCAACCGAAAAGCAGCGCTTGCAACAGGACCGGGAAGTGGATTGCCTCGGATGAAGCCTGCAGTGCGCTTTGCAGAATTCCGCGGAAATAGGCTTCCTCCACCACAGCGTTGATGAATGCAAACCCACCGGCGAACAGGATGGTGTATAGAAGTGGCGCGCTACCACGACTAGGCAGCCGATGGAAAAGTTGAGGATCGATCAGGGACTGCCAGGCCAAGAGTACAGCCACCGCAAGTAATCCAACCACCGCTGCAGCCAGGGCAATGGGCTTGTCGAAATAGCCCATGGTCAAAGCCGGCTGGGGCGTTCGAAAAACCTGGAAGCCTGCCATGAGGAGTACCGCAAGGATGACCGGCAATAGAAACTGAAATGGCCAGATTGCCCAGACTCCGCCGAAATAACGAATCAGACAGGTCGCCAACAGCAAAGGGACTAACCGACGTGGAACCTCCTTTCCTAAGGCAAAACTGGCGGCGGATGCAAGAATCAGGCCGAATAAAAAATACTGCGCCGCCGGTGGCTCAGCTAAATAAGCCCCAGCTGATAATGCAATCAGGAGTAGCGCATACAAAATCATCAAGTGCTTCGCGATGGCGCGAAGTCAGCTTGGATTAGTTTAGCTTCTGAATTTGCAGACGGAGTTCTTTTCCAGCCGAGACTGAAAAGCCGACGCCTTCCAGCAGTTGCGTTCCTTTAAAAACCAGCGCTTTGCCGACGTCGCCTCGTTGGATTCGATATTCGGCGGCGGGGTCTACGCAAAACCATTCCGGGAATTGGTTGATACGCGGCCAATCCAGCGGCAGCTTCATGATGGATTGATGGCGGATGGCGTCGAAATGGATCTTGCCATTCCAGTCGGCTTCGGCGGTGACGGTTAGATATAGGGTGTCATCTTTTTCGACTGCGCCGAATTGCAAATCTCGCCGCCATGGATGCGCCGATACACCCTGTGTCTTCCATAGGCAGTACATCAAAGTGGTGCGGGCAAAATTGCCGTCGCCATGCCAGCCTTCGATGACGCCGTCGGGCTTTTGTTTGCTCCACATGACCTGCATTTCGCTGTCAATCCACTGCCCCGCCGACGTAACGGGTTCGCGGTTGTACAAATTCAATGCGCTTTCAATGGAATCGGCGTAGCCGTCTGAGCTATTACCTTCCCATTTGTAGTTGCGGTAATGTTCATTGATGCTGGATAAGGCTTGAAGCGTGGCCGCTTGGTAGGATCCCGTTCCGTCCAGCAAATACACCGTATAAAAACCGTTGAGCGTGTAGCCCCAAGTATCCGCAATTCCCCCGCCGACCTGCTTGCCTTGCTGTGGGTCGATGCTGTTAAAAAACATGCCATGCGGATTGCGTCCGACCTCAAGGATGCGATCAAGCATTTCGTGAATAGGTTTGGAATAGGCTTTTTTCTTTTCCGGCGCGGCAAAGTGTACTGCAGCATAAAGTTCGCACAACCCAGAAACGATTTCGCAACCATGATCGCGCAGGCGCAAAGTCTTGAAATTCTTGGTCGGATGTTGATCCCCCAGCAAATAGTAGTCGCCCAACCGTTGCGCCCACTGCAAATACTTGGCGTCGCCGGTCATCCAATAAACTCGTGACAGCACTTGCAGCATTTCGCCGTTCACCTCGACGTTGTTCGAAACAATGCGACCGAATGGCGTATCCACCGGCGCGTGTTTCCACATGTCATCAAGTATGGAAATCATGCGCTGCGACCACGGACTGTGGCCTAGCCATTCCGTCATCGGTAGCAAGCCGTCTTTAATGTATTCCGACGAACCAAAAATTATGCGGTTTAGATCCGGCTCTCCTTCAGCAAATCCTTTTTTTGCAAAATGATAGGTGTCGGGCAACGCGTCTATACGCGAAGTAAGTTTGATTTCCGCTTCGAGCATCTGCCGCATTCGCCCGCCATACATCACGCGATTGGTGAACGAAGTTGTCAACACCATAAACGGATAGTTATCCGCCGCCGAATCCTGCGCATTCCAATATTGATCCTTGGTATTGCGTGGAATCAAACCACTATGCGAATCCGCCAGCAGCAACCAACCGTCGACGTAATCCTGACAGCGCCGAAAGCCTTCGTTGGCAAGTTGCGCATTTTCAGCAGCTCCGACAAAAGGGTCCTGGAATTCCAAAACCGGCTCTTGCCATGGAAGGAGGGCTAAAGCGGTTAGGCTAGGGCGGAAAAACAATCGAAGGAGTTTATTAGCGCGCAAAACGAAAGCTGGTTTGTTTGAATCCTAAATGGCGATAAAAATCCTGTGCGTCCTGACGCCGTTCATGACTGGTGACTTCCACTATTTCGCAGCCGCCATGATGAAGAATGTTTTCCGCCGCTTCCACTAGCGCGCGCCCATAGCCTTGCCCTTGAGCAATCGGATCCACTCCCAATGAAGTGATTCTACCAACCGGCTTCGGTCGATGAAGCACGGTCATTTTGTGCAGGGTGATCACTCCTAGTAGGCTATTTTTTCCAGGGATCACCAAAGCAAAATTTCCTTCGGCCTGCCAAGCGTCCCAAACCGCGGCCACATTTGTGCCGTCAATCTCAAAACCCTGCAGTGCAATTAAACGCGCAATTTCGCCGACGTCCTCGCGGGTGGCTAGCCGAATCACGCGTCGCTGGGATGTTCTGGTGGTTGCCAGAGTTCGACGCGATTGCCGTCGGGGTCCATCACCCAGCCGAATTTCCCCATTTCGGAGTCCTCAGTTTTTTCGTCTACATCACAGCCCTCTTCACGCAGGGCAGCGAGCACTTCATCAAGATTGTCGACCCGGTAATTCACCATGAATGGTGCGGTACTAGGCTCGAAGTATTTCGAAGACTGTTCAAAAATGCTCCAAACCGTCGCGCCGCCAGGATTCGGGGCGTCGGGCGAATTCCAATGAAAGACGGACCCGCCCCAATCGGCAAGGTCGAAACCCAAGTGATCCCGATACCACGCCCGCAAGCGTTCCGGGTTTTCGGACTTGATGAAGATGCCGCCGATTCCTGTGACTCTTTTCATGATTTCCTCATGCTTAAGCTTAGCGGAGCATTCAAGGCAGAGGTGTCAAATCTGGCTCGACAAACTGAGTTTTTGCGTCGGGGTGTAAACGATGGCCGGCTGAATAAAAAAAACGCAAAACGTGCTTGCTCATCAGTTGTGGATGGGTATCGCAAAATTCGTCGGCGCTGGGCGTGGGAAAGGCGTCTTTGTAATGGATTATCACTGCATTTATGAGACGCAGGAAAGCATGGGTAGTGGTTTCGTTGTAGCCCTGCAACGGGCCTTCGGGCACTCGGTTGGCGGCGTTGTAAGCCTGCACCCCGGTCCGCATTTTTTGCAGCGCGGTTTCAAAATCGTGGGCTCTTAAATAGAGGAACGCGACCTTGACGTGCGTACGATGATCCCACTGCTCGAAAGGCAGTTCACAACTTTCAAATTTCTGAATCAGTTGCTCGTCGTTCAGGGCGTTGGCTTGCTTCATTTATTTTGGGTCCACTACAAAAGCCTTGGCTTCCTCCATCAGTTGCAGCCAACGAGCTTCATCATAGGCTTCCACCAACACCCATTCTTTGAATACTCGACCGGCCGGCGCAAACGATTTGCCGACGCTTTGTTGGACCAAGTCTTTCACCCGCAGTGGCGTAAACAGGGAAAACCCATAATCGTTCCCTTGTCGACGTCCTTGCTCGCCAAAAACGTTTCTGCAAGCTTCCAAAACGGCGCAGTGATCGAGGGGGGATACATCTTCAAACATTCTTCGGCCTCAAGCCTACTGTCAGCGGATGGCCAGAAGAATGTTTTGGCAAGGAGCATGCCAAAAGTACACGAAAAGTATAAAATCGTTGAGTCCCGGAGAAATCATGAGTTACCGACACACTCAACGTGGAACTTTGGTTTTGGTCACGATGGGCATTTGCGCCCTGGTCATGTCCATCATTCTGATATATACCAGCATTGTGATCGGAACTACAGCTTTAGTGGTTTGTCTGTTATTGATGATAATGTTCGGTTCGTTGACGGTCGCGGTGGACAATCGCGCCATCGAAATTGGATTTGGGATAGGCTGGATCCATCGTGAAATACCGCTGGAAAAAATCGACTCAGCCGAAGTAATCAAAACTCGCTGGTTTTACGGCTGGGGAATCCGATTGACGCCCAAAGGCTGGATGTGGAATACGTCGGGATTTGATGCGGTGCAATTGAATTATCAAAACGGCAAGCATTTTATTATTGGCAGTGACGATGCCTCCACTTTGGCGGAGACTATCAATCAAGCCAAAATGGGATGACAGACCTCACCGGCGACGTCGGTCAAACGGAAACGTCGACCCTGGTGTTTGACGGTGAGTAGTTCGTGATCAAGGCCCATCAGGTGCAGGATTGTGGCTTGTAAATCATGCACGTGGACTGGGTTTTCAATTACGTTCATGCCCAATTCGTCGGTCGCGCCGTAGGTCATGCCCGGCTTAATGCCACCTCCCGCTAACCATTGAGTGAAAGCGTATGGGTGGTGATCTCGGCCCCAGCGCTTACGGTCTTTTATGTCGCCTTGCAAAAACGGCGTGCGGCCGAACTCGCCGCCCCAAACCACTAGGGTGTCATCGAGCAATCCGCGTTGTTTTAAATCCTTGATCAACGCCGCCGACGGCTGATCGGTGTCCTCGCATTGGGTATAGAGTTCGGTAGTCAAACTGTTGTGTTGATCCCAACCCGCGTGCATGACTTGCACATAGCGCGTGCCGCGTTCGACCAGCCGGCGCGCCATCAAGCAGTTGTATGCGAAGGTGCCGCGTTCTTTTACCTGTGGTCCGTACATATCCAACACGTGCTGTGGTTCGTCGGCAAGGTCGACCAACTCGGGTACGGATTCTTGCATGCGATAAGCCATTTCATACTGCGCGCTGCGGGCGGCGACTTCTGGATCACCGCTGCGTTCATGGGTCATATCATTCAGCGCGGCGATGTCGTCAAGCAACCCGCGACGAACTTCTCGGCTCATTCCTGGCGGGTTGCTCAGATAAAGCACCGGGTCGCCGCCGCCGCGTAATTTCACCCCCTGGAATCGCGACGGCAAGTAGCCCGCTTCCCAATAAAAGTCGTAGAAAATTTGACCGCAAGTAGTGTTCTTGCTGATCGAAGTCATCACGACGAAGGGCGGCAGGTTGGGATTTTCATTACCAAGTGCGTAAGCCAGCCAGGCACCCAAAGTTGGCCGTCCCGGCATTTCCGAACCGCTCATGAAAAAGGAAATCGCCGGTGCGTGGTTGACCGCTTCGGTGTGCAAGCTTTTGACAAAACATAGTTCGTCGGCAATTTTTGCGGTGTGCGGCATTAGCTCGCTTACCCACGCGCCCGATTCGCCATGCTGGTGGAAGGGCTCGATGGGCGCCAACAGCAATTTCCCTGACGCGCTACCAGTCATCGTGCTGAATCGTTTGCCAGCGATAAATTCTTCCGGTACCGGCTCGCCGTGGCGACGGGCAAGTTCGGGTTTGTAGTCGAATAGGTCGACGTGCGTAGGTGCGCCGTTTTGAAATAGGTAAATCAGACTTTTGGCTTTGGGCGGAAAGGGCAACAACCCGGCCGATGCAGATTTTTCTTGAGCGCCAAGCAAAGGCAAACCTGAAGCCGTCGCCAAACTGGCTAGGCTGCGGCGCAACATATTGCGACGAGAAATCGGCGAATCAGAGCGCGGGCGGGAGGTCATCGGATTATTCCTTAGTCAATGTTTCGTCGAGGTTGAAAAGTGCAAGTGCCATGCTGGTCCAGGCGGCATGTTCGATGGCGTCGATGTTTTGGTCACGCGCACTGGCTCCTACTTGCAGCAATTGCTCAGCCTCAAACGAGGCGCCTTGGAATTGTTGGCGCAAACGCTGCAAACTACTTTTGATCAACTCCGTTTCCGACGCCGACGGTAAACGTGAAAGCACCAATAAAAATGCCTCGCGAATTCGAGCAGTTTCGCCGCCAGCAGGATTTTGCAAAATCCGCTGCGCCAAAAAACGCGACGCTTCTATGTAAGTAGTGTCATTCAACGTAGACAGCGCGTGCAACGGCGTATTGGTGCGCCGCTCAGTTACCGAACAGCTTTGGCGCGTGGCGCTATCGAAAAACATGGTCGGCGCCACAATGCGTCGCCAAAAGGTGTAAAGGCTGCGGCGATACAATGACGCGTCCTTTGCTTGCGGATAAGTGCGGGTTTGAAATGTGAATTCTTGCCACACGCCGGCTGGCTGGTACGGGTAATTTCCGGGGCCGCCAATTTGATCCACCAATAAGCCGCTTGCTTGTAATGCATGATCGCGAATCATCCATGATGGCAAACGATAGCGCGCACCGCGAGCAAGCAAACGATTTTTCGGGTCAAGCTCTTGCAGCTCCGCGCTGCGTTGCGAGGACTGGCGATAGGTGGCACTATCCACCATCAATCGCATCATATGTTTGACGTCCCAGCCGCTGCGTTGAAACTCTACTGCCAACCAATCCAGCAACTCCGGATGCGTAGGCCGCTCGCCTTGAGAGCCAAAATTATCCGTAGTTTTCACCAGGCCGACGCCAAAAACCTGCGCCCACAATCGGTTCACAATTACCCGTGAAGTTAGCGGATTCTCTGGCGACACCAGCCATTGCGCCAACGCCAATCGATCCATGCGGTTATCCATCGCCAACGCCGGCAACACCGACGGCAATCCGGGCAGGACCTCCTGTTTGGGCTGGTTGTAGAGCCCGCTACTCAGCACAAAAGTGCGGCGTTGATGGACTTGTTCCTGCATGATCATGACGCGAGGAATGGCGCTACGCACCGATTGCATTTCATTGTCAAGCTGCTCGTGCTGCTCATTCATGCTCAGCCATTTCAATTCTTCAGGCTGCACCGCATTGGTGAATGAAATTCTGAAGCGTCCCAAATTGTGATATTCGTGAACCGATTCATGGCGCAGTGTGAGTTGCAAACTTTGCCCAGGCTGCAATTGAATCGGCTGCTGCAGATAAAAAATCGCTACTTGATCACTGGTGATCGGCTGTCCTTGCCATACCGCCCAACCACTTGCCGAGTCGTCATCAATCGCGCCTGCCACTTCAAATCCATTTTGCTCTACCGACGCCCGCGCGTATTGAATTTTCACAGATTCTGGCGCAGATCCCTCCGTCAACAATTGCGCCTCGAAACCCGTCAGCACAAAATTCCCACTATCCGACCGCGCGATCCCGCCTGCAGTCATGCTTTCATGTCGCTTCGCTTCTAAACGAATTGCGGCAATGGGTTCACTCCAGTCACGATACTGCAAGCTGTAAATGTCCTTCTCAGCATTGGTGCCGCTGACCAAAATCGAGTCGTCGTCTAAAAAGGATAAATCCTGATGCTCAGCCCGTAGCTCTTTGGGCTTTGAGCTCTTCCATTCCGCCTGCGCCGAAGCAACCTGCCGCAACACTTCAGTACGTTGCCTCTCAACTGTATTCAAACGCTTTTGCAAATCCTCTATACGTCGCAACTGTTCCTGCCCCGGAATTTCCATCATCGGTGCAGTGCTCGGATTGTCACCCCCACCCGTCACTTCGGTTTGATTAAAAAACGCGAATAACTGAAAGTAATTCTCCTGCGAAATGGGATCAAATTTATGATCGTGACATCTGCAACAATTCATCGTCAAACCCATCCAAGTCGTGCCGACGGTTTCCAATTGATCAAAAATGTACTCCACACGATTTTCCTCGGCGATACGTCCTCCTTCGCCATTGATCATGTGATTGCGCAAAAATGCCGTCGCCAGTTTTTGCTCTTGAGTAGGGTTGTCCAATAAATCCCCAGCCAGTTGCCAAACCGTGAATTGATCGAACGGCAAATTTTGATTAAAGGCACGCACTACCCAATCGCGCCAAGGCCACATGGTGCGATCCTTATCCCCTTGGTAGCCGTTTGAATCCGCATAACGCGCCGCGTCCAGCCATGGCCAAGCCATGCGCTCGCCATAGCGCGGGGAAGCCAACAAACGATCGATTTGTTGCTGCCAACGATTGCCGTCAGGGGCTTCCAAGAACTCCGCCCGCTCGGCAGGTGTCGGCGCAAATCCGGTTAAATCTAAGCTTAAACGGCATAATAGAGTTTGCTCATCGGCGGGCGGGGACGGCGTCAACTTTTCGCGATCCAGCCTTGCCATTACAAAATAATCGATGGCGTTGCGCGGCCAAGATGGATCGGAAACTTCCCGAAAATCAGGTTGCGTCGGCGCGACGTAGGCCCAGTGTTCCGCCCACGGCGCACCTTGCTCAATCCAGCGATAAATTAATTTCTTTTGCTCCGCAGTTAATGCCAGGTGCGAATCCGACGGCGGCATGACGTCGTTTTCGATCTCCGAAAAAATGCGCAGGATGATTTCACTGTCGTCGGGATTTCCCGGGTACACCGGTGCCCAACCGTCGCGCTCTTGCAAAACGCCCTCTTTGATATCCAGCCGCATTTTGGCTTTGCGCGTGCTGATATCGGGGCCGTGACATAGAAAACAATTGTCACTTAGGATCGGTTGAATCTCGCGCGAAAAATCAACCTCCTGCGCCCAGGATGAATTTTGGCCGAGGCTGAATATCGCCAAATACACCGCACATGCAAAAATGAATTTCCTATTCATCGCCAAAAATCCCGGTGTACTTATCATCTAAACTTAAAGTATTTTTTTCACGCCAGTACTCCTTGATCTGGCTTAAATCATGGGCCTCTTCCCATTTCTTAAGAGTCGGACGCTCCCCCTTCCATTCCAAAAATGGGACCCCATACCCACAAGAGGTTTGCACCAAACTCAAGTCCAAAACAAAAATTTGGCGTGCGGCTAAGCTGGCAGGGAACAATGAAGAAAAGTTTTTCCAATCCTTGTCACCAAGATGAATGGCACGCGCATTGCCATAAAGCCGAAGGATCATTGGCTGGCGTTCAAAAGAGCAAAACATCACCGTCATGCGGCTGCTTTCTAGCAAGTGCGCCGCGGTTTCATTGCCGCTGCCAGTTAAATTAAGCCAAGCGACTTGACGCTTATCCAATACACGGAAACTGTCCATGCCTTTAGGCGAAACATTAACCAACCCCTCCGGTGCTGCAGTACCCACAAAAAAAATGTGCTGCTCCTGGATGAATGCGGTGTGCTTTTCGCTTAACTCTTCAAATCTTTCAGCCATGCTTACTGCTCAAGAAAGGATTTCAGCCGATCGCAAATGAAATAATTCCAACCTCCGACGCAGCTGTCACGTTCGAATTCCGGGATGTCTTCTTGAAAGCTTTTCACGACGTCCATTGTTACGGTTAAGCGACTTTTTTGGTTATCACCGGACACTTCAAATATGGTGAATGCGTCGCCTTCAAAGTCAGGGTAGCGCCAACTGTAAACCAACTTGTGCGGCGCTTCGACTTGAATGACTTGCCACTGATGCAAAAAAGTCCTGCCGCCGGATTCCACCGCGAACTCAGTGCGAAATCCGACCTTTGCTTGGAAGTCGGGGATATTTTCGAAATACCACTGCCGCATCAAATCGATTTCGGTGATAGCTTGCCAAACGTCGTGCACGGAACGATGAAATTCCTGCTCAACTACAACCGGGGGCTGGTCTTTTTGCATGGTCCGCTAACCACCTTAATCAAATTTATTATTTGGTGCCTGCCGCGATCACAAATTCGCATGGCCCGCTGAAGCCGTCAGCCGTTTGGAACTTTTGCAGCTCTTCTTCGATCTCCACCCAGGCTGCTTCTTTTTCGGCATCCGCAAGGCCAGACAGCATTTGGTGCAAGGCGCCGAAAGATTCTTTTTCAAAGTTCAAACACTCGATTGCAGTAGGCACGCACAGTGGAGCGTCGATGACTTTTACTTCGACGTTTTTGAAACCGGCCTTGCGCAAAGCATCTTCCAAAACACCATCACCGCCTAGACTGAAGGGACCAGGTTGACCCGGAAGTGGTGGCGGCAGCATCGCGCGGCGACGAATGATGGAAACCGGAATGGAAAAAAATCCATTGCGCTCGGCTGTTGAATAAACCATCGCGGCGACTTTTCCGCCTTCTTTCAGAGCATGATGCATGCCAGCCAAAGCACGTTGCTGATCCGGAAAATAAATCATTCCTACGCGCGAAATCGCGGCGTCGAACGAGCCTTTTTTCAGAGTGGATAGCTCTTCGCCATCCAGCGTTTGAGTTTCTACATTTCCAAAACCAGCTTGCGAAGCTCGGGCCGCGGCAAATTCCAAGATGCTGGGCGAAATATCTGTTGCCAAAACTCGACCTTGCTTGCCAATGCGCTCGGCAACCACCATAGTTTGGTCACCGGCGCCGGCAGCGATGTCCAGCACGTGACTTCCAGGGCCGATGCTGGCCATATCGAGCATGACTTGAGTGGGATAATCTAGCCAAGTAGTGAGTAGAGTTCCCCAGCGATGCCAAGCTTCGGCAGCTGATTCCCATTGCTCAAGGGTGGTTTTTTTGTACTTAACAGGGTCGAATTTGGGGGCGTTTTCAATCATTTTACTTTGGCTGGGCCCTGCATTGTAAGTTACCAAATACGAGTACGGTACAAATCTCCCAATCCGTTTCCTGGCGCATACCAGCTTTGACGCAGCTCGTGCACGCTGGCAGATTGAGGCGACCCAGCAGCCTCTGCCAGCCGTCGACTGGTGAACCAAAGCTCGCCCTCCGCGCCAAAAAACAGTGGGCAGAAATCCAGGGATGGCCCGTTGACGTCGCCGGTCAGCATGATGGCTGGTTGCCAAATACCGTTTGCGCCGATTTTACTCATGTATAAATCCCCACCGCCGCGGCCGCTCTCCCGCAACGCGCCAAAAACCAAACACTTACCGGTTGGATCAATAGCAGCGTTGAATTCGTCGGCGGTGGAATTGACTCCAGAACCGAGTGGAGTAGGAGTGGCGAAGCCGTCGCTGGTGGCTATTGCAACCCAAATGTCTTCACCGCCGTGACCACCTTCTTGTTTGCTGGTGTAATACAAGTCACCGGCGGTGGTGATGGATGGGTAGAACTCATTGCCAGCGGTGTTGAGTTCGGTGACGGCCTGCGGTTTAGCCCATTGACTGCCGGTCCAATGCGTACGCCAAATGTTAAAGTCGTCCGCTTCGCTTTCGTTCTCAAGGGGGCGATTTGAAACAAAGTACAGCTGCAAACTGTTGGGAACAAATACCGCTTCTAAATCACGCCATTGGCCGCTAAATGTTGCCGTGGTCGGCGCGATCCAGCTCTCGCCCACACGACGCACGTGCATGATGCGCGCATCGCGTCCGGATTGCAGCGTATATAAAAAGTGATTGCGATCAAAAGAAATGGCAGTGTCGCGCTGATCCATGCCGTCGGAAATTTGGCCTGGGGCGAACAAGGTGGCTGAGGAAGTCGATGGCTGTTGCAAAGCTGCATCAAATGCCGACGATGACCATTCTGATGGAAAGGCGGTTGACGGGTCACCTGCATTGGTTGACGGCGTGCTGCAAGCGGAAATGATTGCCAAATATGCTAGGCCGATACCACGCTTGAAACTGGCGTGCATCGGAATCGAAGTTGATTGGCTCATTGAATTCATCATCTAGTGGCTCCCATCAGACCGCCAGTTTGACCACAGGGTCATTTCCAGTTATTTCGCGGGCTCGATTTTAAGACAGCGCCTGGGCAATTCGCACTAGCGTTGGAGTAAAAACCAGATACCATGCTTAAGTCACCTTTCAACCAAATCTGGAGACCTAAATGCTATCTCCCAGCAATCGCGCTCTCATCGGCTTGGCCACAGCGGCTATAGCCCTCACCTTGGCGGTTTACTTTTGGCCAGATTCGAGCGGTCTTGTGGAAGTCCCAGCCGTTTCAAACAATCCCGCCGCTTCCACTTCGGACAACCACGAAGATCAGGAGGATCTGCATCCGAAAAAATCGGGGAATGCCGATGCTCTACAGCCAAGCCCTCCTAACCGCAGCGCCTCTAATTCTGAAGAAATTGAAACTGTTGAATTCCATTCAAGCAATGCTCACTTACAGCTAGAAATTGTGGATTCAAACGGAGAAGCAATCGCCGACGCTGGGGTATTTGTACTCATTGGCCCCAGCAGGAATGGCAATACTCGATACCTTCCCGCCTCCGAGCGAATACTCCGGTCCCCCGATCAGGTACTTACACGGGGAACCACGAATTCGAGTGGCATTGCCTACTTAGGTGAACTAAACGCGTTTACTAAGTACGTAGCACTTTTTGAATGCGACGGATACGCCGCTGTTGAACATGCGTTTGAAACGGATGATTTGTCCAAGCCAGTGTTGATCGGACCCGTCCCGCTAGGGCCTGGTGCCAACATTGTGGTTGAGGTAGAAGAAAGCAACGGCGCGCCTGCCGTCGGTATTGGAATGACCATGCATGCGGATCCAATACCGGAAAAGTATTCAACGAAATACCCGCCAATTACGGAACAGTATGCCATTACCAATGAGGATGGAATCGCTTATTTGAATCAACTTCCGCAAATTCCAAAATTCCGCTATGCCTATAGTGGAGAAATTCTTCGTGGCGATTCAAAAATCGAACCCGTCGGAGAAGTTAGTGAAAAGGGTGGGCGCGTACACATTACCGTTCCCACATCTGATTGGATTGAGGGTAGCGTCGTAGACACCTCTGGCAATCCAGTCGCTGGCGCCCAAGTCACTATTACTCGCACTCAAAGCTGGAATACGTCAGATGAAATGACGGAGGAGCAATTGCGTGAACACAGGCCGTCGATGTTGTGGGGTTCTCACACTGAGTTGGCGCAATATAAGTCTGATTTTAAAACCAATGAAGCTGGCATCTTTCGGGCAAAGGTACCGGCGAAAAATTCGAATTGGAGCGGATCCGAGCAAAAGTATCCAGACATGCTAGGTGCCGTCGTACTTTTGGGTGATGACTTTGGGCAGTGCAGCTATTGGACCTCGATTGGCGATCGCATAGAGGTTGTGGTGCCGGTGCTTTATCCAGTCACCGGGCGGGTGCTGGATGACGCTGGCAATCCGGTTGCCGGGGCTGCCATAGAATTTCATGATCGATTAGGGCCGGGCGAGTCAAAACCTGAAAAAACTGAGCGGGATTTTTCTTTCCGCTTTGACCGTGAGCCGGCCAAATGCGACGCCCTGGGTTACTTCACCAAGAACCTACTTCCCGATCATTATTGGGCTGAAGTCCAGGTCCCCGGCGGGAGTCACTTTTTCCCCGGCCCGTACTCCATCACGCAGTCGCAAGAGATTGGAATCATCACCATTCCAACTGGCCGCATGGTGCAGCTCATCGCCAGGACGTCGGAATCGCAAACGATTTCTGGCTTGGAAGCCCGCTAGTGAAACGCCTATTCCAAAAGAAAATGGTCGCGGTTCCACTTTCCCTTCGCGACTAAGCAGAAGCGAGCCGAACACGCCGTGGGGAGATCGCGATTCCTATTGGGGGAGTACTAGCGCCGAGGGCCACGTCAAGGACTCGACGGCAACTTGGTGCAATGAGCCCAATGGGAATTGGCGCTACCTTCTGGAGGCTCCAGGATTCGTGCCGGCAGTAGTCGACTTAAATTTGAACGAGGGCGTTGGCGATCAAACCATTGATGTGCCGATGGAAGCCACTGGTCGAGCTCGCATCAAAGTGACCCAGCGTGATGGCACTCCGGCAACTGGAATCACCATTTTTTTATCACCGGCAAAAGACAAACCCGAACACCCGATTTCGGAAAAGCTTAACCAAACTTATCGCTTTTGGTATCGACCTGAACAAGAAGCGCAACCGGATGAAAATGGCATCGTCCGTTTTCATAACCTTTATCCGGGCGAATTTGAAATTATTTCAAAGGAGGGCGAGGACGCAGATCGATATTCGAGGGGGGATTCGGCAAGGCCAATTCTTGCAACTTTCAAAGTAGTTTCTGGCGAAGTCACTGAAGTGGAAGCGTCTTTGGCTGCAATGGCCGAGCTCAAGATTTGGGTGACCCGCAATGGTCAGCTACTCCCGAATGCCGAAGTCTTCGCCGTGACCAAAGACACGAGCCCTTGGCGCGCAGGTGAAATGCTGGACCCCGAAGCTTCGGGCAAAACCGACGCTGATGGCGGTTGCCTAGTTTCGTCACTCGCACCTGATCACATGCATGTCATCGGCGCGCGTATCCCTGACGGCTCGCGGCTGTATGGGGTGTCGACTCCGTGGACCATGCAAGAAGTGATGATCAAAACTGGGGCTCAGGAGGCCACTGTTGAATTATCTAGCGGCGGAGTTCGCTTACGCTTGGAGGGTGGCGGCCTGTCTGGTGATGCCAAAGTAAGTATCGTCGCGGTCTCTGCTCCCTTGGAGATACCGGCCGATGCTGATGAGGATACCAAGCGCTTGTACAACTGGAGCAATTTCCGCCAAAGGGTGATGCCCGACCACAACGCTGTGCTATTTTCGAGCGTGGCCGGAAACTACATCAGGCTTAATGAGGCTTATGAGTTTGCTCATATACCTCCAGGCAAATATCAAGCCATCGCTGAGAAAAACCAGGATGAAAAAAGCTCCCGCATCATTTCACCACCGTTTGAGGTGAGACAAGAATTAGTAGACATCGGAACTTTGAAGCTCATTCCGCTGTTGCCGACGGAAGTTACCGTTACCGGAATTGGCGACTTGGAACTGGGAGTGTCGTCAGATCTAAAACTTTCTTGTTTTCCAGTTGGAGGAAGCCGCGCAATGGAAGAATCTATGTGGTTTAAGCCCGATGAAAAAATGGAATGGGAATTGCCCGTTGGTCAATACGAGCTAGTCCTATTTTACGATCAAGTCGAGGCATTCAGATCGCCAGAATTTAGCGTCGACGCCTTGGGTACGACCGAATTCACTTGGACCATTACGGACTTCAAATTACCGAGCAAAGAATAAAATCGGAGCAATGCTGCAGCTTATTTAGGAGATCCAGTTCAGCCTGTGGCTCGTTACTTGCCATTCGCCATTAGTTTTCACAACGGTGTAAGTGCAACCAGAAGAACTTAACCCACCCTCGTAGTAGCCACCTTCTACTTCGATTTTTGCCTCGTTGACTCTTGTAATCTTCTCAATTCTGAAGACTAAACCTTCACCTAGCTTAAACTTGGAATCAACCTCAACCGGCGGGAGGTGGCCATCAAACCTTTCCATGAAATCGGGGGTCGGATTTTGGCCAAATAGCTCCAAACAATACATAGCCGCTTTTCCTTGCGCGCCCGACGCATTATTCTCAAACTGATAACGAAACACTAATTCGCTAATGTCCAGGTCAACCTCGGCCTGAGTTTTAGGAATTGTGGTGTCGGACCGAGTGCATCCAAGAGTGATGATAAAGATTAGTAAGATTGAGTACAGATTTTTCATGGTCTTACCATTAGGGTAATTGGATCCAATCCCAGTTAAATCATACACTGACGGCCCTAGCCGTGGTTCCAAATTGACTTCAAACGGTGGATTTCCAACTGGATCAGCTCTGCCCCCGCGCCGTCGGCGAAAGCTGATATTTGTTTTACTTGACCGCGTTTGTTTCTAGGTTGGGTCAGGTAGACGCGGCCTTGATTGCCGATAATTTCCAGCATGGGGCGATCCATGATGACTCGAATTTCGATCACTCCGTCGACGGGATTTAGATCGGCGGCACCGAGTTTTTGGGCTACAGCATCGTACGAAATTCGATTGTCTCCGATATCCAATCCGACCTTCTTCGCGTCATTCATTCTAAATTTGGCACGAACATCGAATAACTCACCATCTACGGCGATGGAATATGGCTTTCCTGGTTGAAGCTGCTGGTGGCTGGCTCCATGCGAATGGTTGCGCAACTGGTTCAACTCCTCAACTGGTTCAGCAAACATGCGAATGCCGTCGGCGGTGGTGCGCAAAGTGAGTTGATGCGGCAAGCTGAAGCCTTGATTGAACGCCATGTCGGGGAAGTTGATTCGTGCCCAGCCAATTTGAATGCGACGACCGTCGGGTGCGTTACTGAAGGTTTGCGAGGCGTAATAATTTCCGTAATGAAGACGGTGCTTGCCTTCATGACCTGGGGTGAATTTTTTGCCGTCAAAGTCGCCGATTGCGTATTGCGCATCCGCGGCAAATACGACCCACCGGGGTTTTTCTGAATCACCGTCCACCGCCAACTCAAAGATCTCCGGACATTCGTAATATCCTGGCAGGTTACTGGCATGATGCCATTTCTTAAGATCCGTTGACGTGTAAATCGCCAAAGTCTGCTGCCCGTTCACCTCGCTGTAAACCGCCATGACCCAATGCTGCCCCGGCGCATACCAAATGATTTTCGGATCGCGACCCGTATGCTGCACGACGGGATTGCCTTCGTACTCAATAAAACTGCGTCCGCCATCGTTGCTATAGGCCAGACATTCACCGCGTCCCGTGCTGGTCCACGAAGCCACTATCGCCGGTCGATCGCCCACTTGCCATCCAGCAGTATTCTTTACGTCGACGACCGCGCCACCCGAAAATGCCCAATCCCCATGCTTGTGGTTGTAAATCGCAATCGGCAGTTCACGCCAATGCACCAAATCACGACTGACCGCATGCCCCCAATGCATGTTGCCCCAATTCCAGCCATACGGATTGTGTTGGTAATACAAATGCCACTCGCCGTTGGCGTAGACCATGCCATTGGGATCATTGTTCCATCCGATGCGCTGGGAAAAACGCAATTGCGGCCGCAAAGCTTCGTCATATAGATCATCGGGCGTCGGAATTGCGTCGGCGATTTGAATGAGATCGACGGACTGGGGCGTTGCTGCACTAAAACGCAACGTGGCAGGTTTACCCGAAAAACTAGCGACGTCTAGGTGAGACCAGAAACTGATCTCCTCAGGATTCGAGGCGAGTTCGATATCAAATTGCCTTACATCAACGCCATCTATGTGAAGATCGATGCGATTTTTACGCGCACCATTTTTGACCGGGAATAATAAATAACGTTTGTCCAACATCACTTCGCGTTCCATCTTTGTAGGCCGCGGCGGGATCACCGGCTTCACGTCCGTTTGCACCACATGGTCCAAATTGATATGCCCCCAGCCGCCTGTACGGGCATCGACTACCTGCAAAGAAACTGCTTCATCTTGTAAATCCTGCAAGTCCCAAGCCCATGGACCTAATGCTTCACTGCCACCTGAAACTGTATTCGGACCGGTGGCGGTGCGCACAACTTGGTCTTTGTAAATGAGATTGACGCAGGTCGTATTTTCATAGCCTCCGCCGCCGATCAAAAACGTCATATAACGTCGCTTTACCGTGAACAACGGCGACGTCAGCGTGCCGGTTGCGCCATCCCCACCGCAATAACTATTCACCAATCCCTGACCAAGGAAACCGCTGACCTCCATTTGAAGCGGCAACGTTCCGCGCGCAGGGCCACTTCCAAAAGCTGTGCCGGTGGTATGCCAAAAACCATAATCCACACTCTCGAAATCGGCGACCACGATGTCGGGTTGTTGTGGGCTTGCTGCAACTGTGCAAAGCAACAAAGGCAAGGTGAAACTCATCATGGCAATCGGGGTTTGTCCAAGGGTCAAGAGGTCCTAAGGTGCTCTTCCATTTGCTCAAGCGAAACGCCTTTGGTTTCTGGAACCATCCAGCGGATCCAAAATAGTTGCAGGATCATCATGGCGCAAAAGAACATAAAAATAGTCGCTGGAGCGAACGCACCCACGACAGTCGGAAATGCCAAAGTCAGCGACGCGGCAAAAATCCAGTGAGTAAAACTACCCAGTGCTTGGCCTTGAGCCCGGTTTTGATTCGGGAAAATTTCCGATATGAATACCCAAATCACTGCGCCCTGGCCGATCGCATGGGCGGCGATAAATGCAAAAATGCAGGCCGGCACGATGGCATAGGTTTCACTATAAAAAGCAAATGAGCACAGTCCCAGCGAAGCTATGTAGCCGAAGGAACCGATGACTAACAAAGTGCGTCGGCCTAGGCGATCAATCAAAAGTAGGCCGACCACAGTGAAGACCAAATTAGTCACGCCGATGCCAATGGATTGCAAAAGCGCCGCTTGTTCGCCTAAGCCAGTCAATTCAAAAATTCGCGGTGCAAAATACACCACCGCGTTGATTCCTGAGAGTTGATTGAAGAACGCAATCAGGATCGCAAGTGTGATTGGGCGGTGCAGCTTGCGAGTCCAAAAACGCGGCTTGCTGGCTAGGCCAACTTCGGGCGTTTGTTCGGTTTGGGCGACCTCCAAAGCCTTACTAATCAGCTGCTCTTCACTGGCATCAGGATGCGTTTGACGTAGAACGGCAAGCGCCTCGTCGCGGGCGTTGCGATGGGTAAGCAGCCAGCGTGGACTGCGCGGGATTTTGGTGCAGCCCAACAGAAAAATCAGCGCCGGAGCAGTTTCTATTCCCAGCATCCATCTCCAGGCGTCCACGCCAACGCCGGAAATGGCGGCATTGGAAATGAATGCGACCAAGATTCCGAACACGATGTTGAATTGGAACAATCCCGTCAAACGTCCGCGCAATTCGGCTGGCGCGATTTCGGCGATGTACAGCGGGGCGGCGATGGTGGATGCGCCTACTCCCAACCCACCCAGGAAACGCGCGATCATGAAGATCGAAACGTCTGGCGCCAGCGCGGACGCCAAAGCAGAAATCAAATACAAAACTCCGATGCCGATCAAGGTTTTACGTCGCCCGTAGCGGTCGGCGGGAAAGCCGCCCAGCATGGCTCCAATTACCGTTCCCCATAGCGCCATGCTCATTGCCAAGCCGTGCATACCGTCGCTGAGGCTCCAGAGTTTTTGGATGGTTTGCTCGGCGCCGGAAATCACTGCGGTATCAAAGCCGAACAAAAACCCGGCCAGCGCCGGAGTCAATGCCCAAAGGAATAGGCGTTTATTCATGCGCACTTCCACGCCAGTTCGGCCAGCAGCAGACCGCCAAGAATTCCAGCTCGATTACCTAATCCGGGAGCGACGATGAAATCCTGGATGCGCTCGGGGCTGAGTTCGTCGGCGTTTAGGTATTGATTGAGTAGCCGCAATACGTGCTGGTGAATCAAGGGAAGTAAGTGCGGTTGTTCCATTACACCTCCGCCAAGGATGATGCGTCGCGGCGAAGTGGTCAGGATTAGATTCACCAAACTTGCAGCGATGTTTTGCGCTTGGATTTGCCATGCAATATGGTCGGCGGGCAACTTAGATGGATCCATCTGCCACCGTTCCTTCAGTGCCGGGCCGCTGGCAAGTCCTTCCAAACAGTCGCGATGAAATTTACAAACACCGGCAAAAGTATCGCCAGGTATGCGTGGAATTCGCATGTGGCCAATTTCTGGATGCAACAAACCGTGCACGATTTGATCGTTGCTCACCACTGCTCCACCGATGCCGGTTCCAACCGTCAAATAAACAAAATCACCGACGCCTTGCGCCGCACCCCAGCGCGCTTCGCCCAACGCGGAAACCCCGACGTCGGTTTCAAAACCTATTGGAAGATTAAGATGGCGCTGGATGTAGCCAACAATGTCAGTATTGCTCCATCCCGGCTTGGGCGTAGTAGTGATATGGCCATAGGTGGCCGAGGTACACCGTAAATCGAGGGGTCCGAAACTACCGATGCCGAGCGCGGTCAAACCGTCGCGATGTTGCATAAAAAAATCAACGACTGCGGCCAAGGTCTGCGCTGGATCGCGAGTATCCAAACGTACTTCAGCACGCAGGTCTTCAGGCCCTGTCCCCACTGCACAGCAGAATTTGGTTCCACCGGCTTCGACGGCTCCGAAGATGTTCATCTGTGCAATATGAAGGGTGAACTCGCTGCTCGCAACAAAGTAATCGTCAATCTGACAGTCGAAAAGGGTTTTCATCGCGGTCAACGCAGGCGACAGCTTGGATGATGGCTTTGGGATTCAGATTAGTAATCGGGCTGGCGGCGACATAATTGCGCATACGGCAACCCACCATGCTGACGGTGAGCCGCTCGGTTCCCTTAATCAGCATGAAGTCCTGAGATTTACCGACGGTAGTTAGCGCGCCATTGCCACCGGAAAAACATTCCACGTTGCTGATGGCGGTGTGGCCGCGCCCTTCGATGATGAACGGATGAATTTCCTCCAGCGGCGCTCCCGCGTTGGCAATGATTGAGCCTTGCGCAATTTGCCAATTTCGATTGAAGGTGCTATCTCCCAACTTGTGAATGCCGACGGCCACACAATCCAAATTGAAGTTTGTGAGTTGGCCATAACTCGCTGCACCTAAGCGAACGCCGCCCCAGGTGCCGAAGGTGAAAATATCGATCATCTGCGCGTTGTCAGTATGGTCGATTTCGAAACAGAAGGTCCTGCGCGCCATCACCGCGTCGATCACCGGCTTGTGATGTCCACCGTCAATTAGTCGACGGTTGGCCGGGTTGACGTGGCAGTGCAAAATGCGCGGAATGTCGTAACAGTAATCAATGCGAATGAAGGTCCCGCCCAACGGATAGCCATAACAATGCTCGATCAAAATTTGCTCGCACGGCTTATTGCGTTGCGCTGCAAAATCCATTGCCATGTATTCCCCAAAAAAAGTCAAATTCGACAAGGTGACGCCTTGCACGCTGCGCTGCTGCGACACCTGAATCGTCGGCGGATAAGCAATAATTTTTTCCGCATCACCCCCCGTTTGAGCCGGGTACCAAAACTGAATTCCGCGTACTTGTGTAGCATTTTCGACCGTCAAAAATGGCTGTGATTCATCGGTGATCGCAAACACACTACCGACGGGTTGGGGTTTGTTCGGGTGCCGCGTTCCGCGACCGACCGGGCCATGCACGCCGATCAGCGAAACGTTGGCCCGCAGAATTATTCCGCCACCAATGGGATATGGGTCTTCCACCGGCTCCACAAACGACGCCGCCCCGCGCGGGTGAGCCCAATCTATTGCCTCTGGCAGAGCGACCGTAGGTTACGCTGCAAGATGGGTGGGCAGCACTCCAAATACCTGTAGGCTTCGCTGCGCGCCGTCGAAACTGTGGGCGCAGTTTGGGCTAAGCATGGACGTGCTCTCTCTCACTAAGTCTGGGGGCCCACCTGGACGGGCCAGCACGCCCGGAAGCATCTT
>JACNIZ010000043.1 GCA_014382805.1 Planctomycetota bacterium | reverse complement strand
GTTGGAGCACCATTCAGAAGCAGGCTAAGCAGGATGACATCGCGGTCAAGATTGATACGGCGTTGCATTCAGTCGAGAAGAACAACCCCGCCCTCAAGGGGGCACTACCCGACAACTACTTTTCGAGGCTCGGGATTGACGTCAGCAAGCTGGCGGCGCTCATCGACTCCATCAATAACATCGACACCATCGCCGAAATGATCGAGCCGCACTCCGGCAAGATTTACGATCCGTGCTGCGGCTCCGGCGGCATGTTTGTGCAGTCGGTGAAGTTTGTGGAGAATCACCAGGGCAACAAGAAGGATATTTCCATTTACGGGCAGGAGCAGACCGGCACCACGTACAAGCTGGCGAAGATGAACTCTTGCCGTCCGCATGATCTCCGTTAGTAAAATGAATCACTTGGAATCCACCTCTAGAAACATCACTTTGACTTTGTCGGCATGGGATCGGCACTTGATCCGTTGCCATGGTTTCCCTTTCCCGGAAATCAAAGAGGTCATTGACGCAGTGCCCGACTCCGTCGACGTGGCGGAGGTGTCCTGTAACCCACACTATGTTGAATATTTGCTTGGCGACCTTGCCCGATCTATTAACGAATGCAAGGATGGAATGCTGTTAGAAAGGCTCAATGATCTTTTTGAATGCATCGAAATGGATGCCGGCAGACAGTGATCCCGTGACCGTTTGCAAATTGTCGCCACACTGTCGCGACAATTGAGCCAGAGCTATTTTTCTGCCAAGATCCAGTTGCTATCATGATCTGGCGATTGGCATTTTTCGGATTGAAGATGCTTGCGTAAAGCCCGAAGCGGAAATTGAAAAATCAAACCATATTCACCATTGACTCACTGCGCGAGGACATCGACCTTGAAGCCAAGCGTGCGGGTGGTCGTGATGGCAAGGGAGCGTTGCCCAACGACATCTGGGAAACCTATTCGTCTTTTTCCAACACTGATGGGGGAGTCATCCTTCTTGGTGTCGCTGAGGATAGCAATGGAGAATTAAGTGTTTCCGGAATCGAAAGAGTGGATCAGGTCATCAGCGATTTGTGGAATCAATTAAACAATCCACAAAAGGTCAGTCGCAATTTACTCACCGCCACATCGATCAAAAAGCAACCCACCGCAGATGGCCGCTGGGTGATCGAAATTCACATTCCACGTGCCTCCCGTTTTGATTGCCCAGTATTCATCAACGGCAATCCGCTAATCGGCACTTACAAACGTCAGCATGCCGGTGACTATCGATGCCGCGAAGATGAAATTCGTCGAATGTTCGCCGAACAGTCGGAGGACTCTAGAGATGCAAAACCGTTAACTGGCTTCACGCCTGAAGATCTCGATCTTGCAAGCCTGCGCACTTACCGTAATCGCCTTGCAGCGGTGAAGCCCGACCACCCTTTCATTGGGACTGAGGACTTGGAATTCCTCCGCAACATCGGCGGCTGGTGCCACGATCGATCCACCGACAAAGAAGGGTTGACGCTGGCGGGCTTGCTGATGTTCGGCAAACAACTCTCCATCCAAGAAATCGCGCCCAATTATTTTGTCGACTATCGCGAATTGCCGACCACCAACACAACCACCGAATGGACAGATCGTTTTACTCCCGACGGCACCTGGTCCGGCAACCTTTTTGATTTTTACACATCCGTTATTCGGCGGCTGTTTCGCGATCTCAAAGTACCGTTCTGTCTCGTGGGGGATTCTCGTCAGGATGAAACCCCGGTCCACAAAGCACTACGCGAAGCTCTGGTGAACGCCATCGTTCATGCGGACTATGCAGCGCGCAGCCCGCTTTTGGTGATCAAAGCTCCCGGCCTCTTCAGTTTTTGCAATCCTGGTCGCATGCGGATTTGTGTGAATGACGCGCTGCAAGGTGGTCACAGCGACTGCCGAAATCGCAACCTGCAAAAAATGTTTAGCCTGATCGGACTCGGTGAACAAGCTGGGTCCGGAATCCCGCGAGTGTTAGAAAACTGGAAGTCCCAGCATTACCGTCCGCCGGAACTAGCAGAAAGTGCTGAGCCCGAGTTCACGATCATGCGCTTGCGAACAGTCAGCCTGTTACCAGAAGCAACGCTGACGGAACTACGCCGTGACTTCGGCAAGGCATTTGGGCAGCTGGATGAAAATAGCCGACTTGCCCTCGCCACGGCGCATATCGAAGGATTTGTGAGCAATCGGCGGTTGCGGCAAATCAGCCGTCTGCATCCTCGGGACATTACCTTCCTCCTAGGGGCATTGGTGGATACTGAGATGCTGGTTAAGGATGGGCAGGGAAGGGGGACGACGTATCGCCTTTCTGGGGTACCGGTGGTGGATTTGGCGGTGAGGTCCGAAGATTCGGGATCGAAGTCCATAGATTCAGGCTTGAAGTCCATAGATTCAGGCTCGAAGTCCATAGATTCAGGCTCAGAATCCTCTGTCCAACTACCCGCCCCTGACCCTAAGCTGCTGGAGCTAGCCCGCCCAGTTAGAGAAAAAAGTCGCGTGAGAGAGGAGGTCATCCGATCAACGATCTTAAGTCTTTGTGCGGGAAGGTTTTTGACGGTGGCCGAAATCGCTGCGCTACTCAACCGCTCTTTTGTGGATCTTCGGCACCGCTTCATCAAGCCAATGTTCGAATCAGGGGCATTGGAGCGCAGGTTCCCACATCAGCCAAACCACGTGAAGCAGGCATATCGGGCTGTGGAGGAGGAAAATGAGTAGCTAGAAGCATCCCCGATATGACAGCATGCGACAGGGTTAAGCTGGCACAAGCAGATGGAAGTGTATGAAAGAAAATCAAAACACCGAATGGAAGTCATCTTGGCGGGATGAGTACCTGAAATGGCTTTGCGGTTTTGCGAACGCCCAGGGCGGTGTGCTGGACGTCGGCCGTAATGACGATGGACTGGTGGTGGGGCTTAAAAACGCTGAGCGGTTGCTGGAGGAGTTGCCGAACAAGTTGCGTGATCTGCTAGGTGTAGTTGGCGACATCAATTTAATGGAGGAGGACGGCAAGCAGTTCCTGCGGATCGTGGTTGAGCCTTACCCCGTGCCGATCAGTTACCGCGGTGAGTATCACTTTCGCAGCGGCAGCACCAAGCAAGTTCTCAAGGGTGGTGCCCTAGATCGTTTTCTTCTGGGCAAGATTGGCAAGCGTTGGGACGGGGTGCCGTTGCCGGGAGTCGGAGTTGAAGATTTGGACCCCGTCGCCTTGGCTAAGTTCCGTGAGCGTGCCGAACGAAGCAAACGCCTTGGGTCAGACGCATTGAACGAGGATGATCCGGGTCTAATGGAGAAGTTGCGGTTGACCGAAGGCTCGTACCTCAAGCGGGCTGCCGTCTTGCTGTTTCACCCGGATCCTGAGCGTTATGTCACCGGCGCTGCGATCAAGATCGGCTACTTCGCGACCGAGTCTGATTTGCGCTATCACGACGAGGTGCAAGGCGACTTATTCACGCAGGTCGATAAGACGATGGACCTGCTGCTGACAAAATACTTGAAAGCCACCATTAGTTACGAGGGAATTCAACGGGTCGAAAGTTTCCCCATGCCGGTGAGTGCCTTGCGCGAGGCGCTGCTGAACGCGGTTGTCCATCGTGACTATGCAGTTCCTGCTCCGATTCAAATTCGTATTTACGCAAATCGTTTGGTGATTTGGAACTCTGGTGAGCTGCCGGAAAATTGGACGAATGAGAAGCTGATGGGGAGACATTCCTCAGAGCCTTACAACCCTGATATTGCGAACACTTTTTTCAGGGCTGGAGAAATCGAGGCCTGGGGGCGGGGCATCCAACGAGTGCTTGAAGCTTGCAAAGAGGCTGGGACGCCGGCACCTGAAATTCTGGCTGAACCTAGGGACTTGCGATTTGAGTTCCCATTCTCAGATGCTTATCTGGCAAGCGTTGTAGCCGAAATTCCTGAAGGGACTACCCCAAAACCTTCGGTGAAACCTTCGGTGAAAACTTCGGTGAAAACTTCGGTGAAGATCCTGGAGATGATGCGCAAGAACGCTGAGGTTACGATTCCGGAAATGGCTGAGGCGAGCGGGAGAAGCACTCGCGCAATTGAAATGCAGCTAGATAGGCTCAAAGCGCAAGGCAAAGTCAAGCGAGTCGGGCCAGCAAAGGGTGGGCATTGGGAAGTGCTGGAGGGCGACAACGAGTGAGGCTTTCTCCCAGCAGCTTGTTGGAAGTTCGGGGAAACTAGCTTTGAAGATAAGATTGTCGTGACAGTGTCACGACAATTGGGCTGTGGCAGGGTAGATCAGCTCTTTGATGCCAGAAACCGCGCTGCTAAAGTCCTTCTGGTCAGGAATCTATGACCAGCCATCCCCCGAATT
>JACNIZ010000212.1 GCA_014382805.1 Planctomycetota bacterium | reverse complement strand
AGGTGTTAGTGCATGAAGCCGAAAAAACCAAGCCCATGCGTTTCATGGGCATGTCCGAACGCATTGAAACCATAGGTTTCTCACCGGACGGCAAACGGCTCGCGGTAGGTGGGGGTTCACCGGCGCGATTTGGCGAATTGCAGATTTGGAAAGTTGGCGATGGCAAGTTGAAACTATCCATCCCAGTTTCCTTCGACACCATTTACGGTGCAAGCTGGTCACCAGACGGCACACGGGTTGCGTTTGGCTGCGCCGATAACAGCGTGCGCGTGATCGAGGTTGAAGACGGCCGCCAAATTCTGTTCCAAGGGGCGCACAATGATTGGGTTTTGGGGACCGAGTTTTCGTCGGACGCGTCGCACTTGGTTACTGTGAGCCGTGATCGTTCCATGAAGCTCTATAAAGTAGAAAGCGATCAGTTTATTGATAACATCACCAGCATTACTCCAGGTGCGCTGAAAGGCGGGTTGCTTGCCGTCATGCGACGTCCGGGCAGCGATGAGTTACTCGTGGGTGGAGCCGACGGCACCGCCCGCCTTTACAAAATGTACCGCGAGAAAAAACGCGTGATTGGCGATGACTTCAATCTAATTCGCGCCTTCGAACCGCTGAAAGGGCGAATTTATTCCGTGCAATTCCATCCTGATGGCTCGCGAATGGCGGCCGGCAGCAGTTGGAACGGGCGCGGTTTGGTGCAATATGCGCAGGTCGAGGATGGTGCCACGCTTTGGACGGCAGAACTGCCGGCTCCAGTTTATGACCTCAGTTTTCATCCTCAGGATCATCGCCTCAGCGTTGCTTGCGGCGACGGTTGGGTGCGTACTCTGGACACTGCAACCGGTCAGCTCATTGACGAATTTCTTCCCGTGCCAATTGCGCCGGCCCCAACTCCCCAATCCTCGATTCAACCGCTAACCAGCCCAGGAGCTGCCCAGTGAAAAAGAACGTATTTCTTGTGCTGTTATCGGCCTTCGCGCTCACGTTGTTGGCAGCGTGGTCGCCATCCTTCGTTCGAGCGATTCCGCCTAGTGAACCCTTGGTTGCATTGCGAGTATTTCCAACCGAATTGGTATTCGACAACCAGTTTGCGACGGCTCAAATACTCGTAACCGGCACTCTGGAAGGAGGGATCGACGTCGACCGAACGCGTTCGATGGTTTTGGCTGGTGGCGGGGGATTGCTCAGCGTTGATGCAAAGGGTTTGGCGCGTCCGCTTGCCAATGGCGTCAGCGTGCTGGAACTACGGGTGGATCATTTGACCATCGAAATACCGGTCAAGGTGCTGAATCTGGAGCAAACTTATCACCCGAGTTTCATTCGCGACGTACAGCCGGTACTCAGTCGAATTGGCTGCAATTCCGGTTCGTGCCACGGCTCTGCAGATGGCAAAAATGGGTTTAAGTTGTCGTTGCGCGGCTATGACCCGCAAGCCGACTTGATTGCGTTGACCGATGACTTGGCCGGTCGCCGCTTCAATCCGTCCGCGCCTGATCAAAGCTTGTTTCTACTCAAACCTACCGGCGGTGTGCCGCACGAAGGCGGTCAGATATTGGAGGAGGGCGGCCATTCCTACCAGCTGCTGCGCCAGTGGATTGCCGACGGCGCGCCTTTCGATCCACAGGATGAACGTCCGCAATCGATTCGCGTAGTGCCCTCGGAAGTTGCTTTGGGTAGCATCGGCGCGACCCAGCAATTTGTTGTACTAGCCTCCTTCGCCGACGGCCGCGAACGTGACGTTACCAATCAATCCTTTTTTGAAACCAGCAATATTGAAGTGCTGGATGTAGAAGAGGGCGGCGTGATTCAAGCCAAAATGCGCGGCGAAGCGGCGGTGCTTGTTCGCTACGAAGGCAGTTATTCGGCTACCCCGGTGATGGTTTTGAATGGTGTTGATGAGTTTGAATGGAAGAGCGTTCCCGCTTGGAATCCGATTGATGAACACGTTTACACCAAGCTGCAAAAAGCCCGCGTGCAAGCTGGCGACCTTTGCACCGACGCCGAATTCCTGCGCCGTATTTACTTGGACCTGACCGGACGCACGCCGACGGTATTGGAAACGCGATCCTTTTTAATGGATGCGCGCGACTCACGACTCAAGCGTCAGGAACTCATCGACCGTCTGATTGGTTCGGCCGATTTCATTGAGCACTGGACCAGCCGTTGGGCCGACCTTTTGCAAATCAATTCCAAATTCCTCGGCAAGGAGGGGGCTGAGGGATTCCGTCGCTGGGTGCAGGCGCAGATTGCTAGCAATAAGCCTTATGACGAATTCGTAAGCGAGATTCTTGGTGCGAGCGGCTCCAATTATGAAAACCCACCGGCGTCTTTTTACAAGATTCAACGCCAGCCGGATTTGGTGATGGAGAATACCACTCAGCTTTTCCTTGGGGTGCGTTTTAATTGCAACAAGTGTCACGATCATCCATTTGAACGCTGGACTAGGTCGGACCATTGGCAATTGGCGTCGGCTTTTGGTCGGGTCAAGGTGGAAAACAAGCCCGGTTCGCCGATCATGCCGATGATTGGTGTGGACCGAGCGCCGGCGTACGAAGAGATCATTCGCGATGCCGCTGAAGGCGAATTGACGGATCCGGAAACTGGCCAACAGCTGGAGATGCGTTTTCCTTATGAGCATGCAGGTGAGGTCGATCCAGAATTGAATCGACGTCAACAGTTGGTCCAATGGCTAACTGATGCCAAAAATCCATATTTTGCACGCAGTTACGTCAACCGAATCTGGGGTTACTTGCTTGGCATCGGCATCATTGATCCTGTCGACGACATTCGCGCTGGCAATCCGCCCACTAATCCGGAATTGCTGGATTACCTCACCGAGTATTTCCTGCAAAGCGATATGGATGTGCGCGAGCTACTGCGCCACATCTGCAACTCGCGGACTTACCAGTTGGCGGTGGCCAGCAATGAATGGAATGAGTCCGATCAAATCAACTTCTCGCACGGTCGCGCGAGACGTCTACCGGCCGAAGTTCTGCACCGCGCGCTGCACCAAGCTACTGGCACCAAAGTGCAATGGTCTGGGGCCCGGGCTGGCACGCCAGCGACTCAGCTACTCGATTCGACCATCAAAACTGCCGACGGTTTTTTGGATCTGTTCGGCCGGCCGCCACGTGAAAGTGTTTGTGAGTGCGAACGCAGCAGTGGTATGTCTCTGGGGCAGGCGCTTAGTTTGGTCAATGGTCCAACTTTGGCCGACGCCATCAGCGACCCCAACAACGCCATTCATGATCTGCTGACGGTTGAAAAAAACCCGGCGAAAATCATTGAGGAACTCTACCTAGCTTTCCTCAGTCGTTTTCCTACCGCTGCAGAAAGTACGGCGTTGGCAACGAGCTTTGATTCCTCGGTACTCGATAACCGCTTTGCGCTTGCTCCCACGGAGTTGGCCGAGTTGGAAAGTAGCTACGAGTCTTGGAAGTCTAAGACCCACGTCCCGATTTGGACGCCGCTAGAAATTCAATATGCACGCGGCCTTACCGAACCATCCTTCGAAATCTTGGACGACGGAAGTATTCGTCCCACAGGTCCAACCCCGGACAAAGACAATTACACTGCAGTCTCTCGTCCAGGAGGTAAGCGAATCACCGCCTTGCGTTTAGAAGTCCTGAAAGACGAGGGTGCTCCAGCCAATGGCCCAGGGCGTGCGGAAAACGGAAATTTCGTCCTCCATGAATTGCTTGTGCACCACGTCCCCCTCACCGACCCGACGTCTTCCTCCGTGGTGAGCTTGCAAAATGCAACCGCCGATTTTTCGCAAGCCAGCTTTCCTATACAAAACGCGATTGATGGCAAAATTGAGACTGGTTGGGCTGTGTCGCCTAAATTCGGAATGAGCCACGAAGCTTATTTCGAAATTAAAGACGGCTTGGAACTTCAGGAACAAAGCCTGCTCATTTTTAATCTGAATCAGCAGTTTGGCTCCAAGCATTTGCTCGGCCGCTTCCGCCTTAGCACGACGGATCAGGCACTACCTGTGCGCCACCACAATCTTCCAGAGCAAGTGATCTACGCTTTGCAGGCCGACCCGGCCAGTCGCACCCCAGTTCAGGAACAGTTGCTTTTTGCCCACTTCATCGACAAAAACCCTGAGTGGAAGAGCCGCATCAGAAAGGGCGCGACCGAAGACCTCGCTTGGGCGCTGGCGAACAGTAAAGCATTCTTGTTCAATCGCTAGCCCGGACTATTCATGAAGCCCCAAAATAATCGCTGATCCCGACGTTTTCCCTTTCAATCGACCCGCCTTTGCGCAAGCACCTCGGAGTAGCTTCTCCCATTTCATTCATCACCTGAAAATTAAGCCCCTTTCCTTATTTCC
>JACNIZ010000331.1 GCA_014382805.1 Planctomycetota bacterium | reverse complement strand
AAATCGCAGTCCTCTTTGGTGTAAACAAAAACCTGATAAATTTCCCCAACAAAAAAACCAGTAGGGGTAAATGAGGGGGCAGCGACCGCACCCAAAATACCCAAGTGGTGAGTGGATGCGATCAGCAAATTCTTCTGATGATGCGCGCGCTCACCCTAAAAAATGAAACCGCCGATGTCCTGCAACGCCAAATCATCTGGGTGCGGTGGCGGGTCCAAAGTATCGGGCCAAGTCCACGGCGGAACGGACTTGTAACGGAAGCCGTCGGCGCTGCCAAAACGATCGCGGCAGAAATCATCGCCGAGATGTTCGACGTTGGCATAAATGCCGTAGTTATCACCGTTGATCGTCACCTTGACAAAATTCGCCCGCGACGACGGGATGAATTGATTCATAATTTTGTGCGCGATCACCTCGTGCATAAAACTGTTGTCAAAGGATCCGTTATTCAAAACCAGTTTGGAATGACCGAGTAAATCCTGGTCAATACCGAACTCGTTCATATCAATATTCATCGGCTTTTTGATCCCACCCGGAATGCTCCAATAAGTGGAGTTGCCTTTATAGCGCACGCCGACGTTTGGATAAAGCACGCCGTCCACCGTCATATCCGCTGGCAGATACTCCTGCAGCCCATTGGCCTTCATTGCGTTCAACTGCTGATGCCAATCCGTCTGGGAAAATTCCAGCTCGATCGTTCGCAACGCGGTGCGATCGTAAAGCCCTTGTCCGTAGGCGTTTAATCCTAAGATTGGGAAGGCGAGAGAAACCGTTATTAGAGTTGTGAAGCGCATGGGGCCAGCTTCAATCCTACCCCAATTCGGTTATGGACAAACTACAACTTCTAAACCATGACTAGCGATGGCATTCGGCCCGCCGGTACCAGCTTGCACGAAAAAGCTTTGGCCAATCAAGTTTGAATTCGCCGGAATTGTGAAATCAAATTGCGCTTGGCCATTGCCGTCGGTGGTGATCGGGGCTTGAAAAATGCTGGATTGCACCAACAAAGTCAGCCCGCTGTCGACGTGATCCAATACCAACGGAGCGGTGCCCACGCTCAGCTGCATGAATTGATTGGCATTGAAATTAGTCAGTTGCAAATTGATAATCGCGCCAGGGCTAGGCGTGCCACTCAAAGACAGCGACGCGATGTTGCGGGCCGAATCCAAGCCGTCGTAGCTGCGCGCGCCACAGCTGATTTGATTCAGGGCGGCTGGCGTCGGCGTCGGCAGGGTCACCCATAGATCCATGCCGTCCATTAGGCGCGCGCTGGAGACGTCGGATTCTTGCAAACCGAAGCTGATCGAATCCAACATGGTGAAGCCGTCGGCTGAATGCAGGCAGACGTCCTCGCCGGAAAGAGATAAACGGAAGTTTGTGTGCAGATGACCTTCCAGAGGTTCGCCATCAGCCCAGATGAGTAGCGTTTCGTTCGCAGCCAATGTAGTACCTGCGGGAATCTGCCACTGCAAAGGATCGTTGATGTCGTCCGACATCCACATACCGCTTAAGTCAACTGGATTTGCGCCGTGGTTGTGCAATTCGATCCAGTCTTCGTGCTCTCCTAATTCGTCCACTGGGCCATTGTTATTCGAGGCAACAAACTCGTTGATCAACACATCGCTGTCGTCGGCAGTGGGCTGTACAAAAAGCGAATGCGGTTCAAAGCTGGCGCTAGCAGGCGAAAAGGAAACGCCATTATTGTTTAGGCATTTGGCATGAAAGTAGTATTCAATTTGGGATCCACCGGAAAGCGCAGGCAATGTCGCGGCATACAATCCGTCGTTAGCGGCGCCGTCACCGTTGAGGCCGTCATCAAACAACTCCACCTCCAAATACGCGCCGCGCGAACGGTAATAAGCGAGCACCGTATTCACTGGGTCGAGCAAATTTTCAACCTGCGCCCACAACAACACCGTCTCCGCCGACGTCGGCTGACTCGGGAAATGGCCGACGGCAAGGTATTCGGGTCGCTCTACATCCAGCAGGGAATGACTGCTTAGAAAGCTAGAGCGAGAATCAATGAAGCTTTTCAAACTGGCTATACCTGCAGTCCAATTTGCATAAGACATCGCCAATCGAGTATCCACTTGCACCTCGGCGTCGATCAATGCTCGCAGCGCATCAATCTCAGCATGCAAATCAACCGGATTCAAACCACGCGTATGCATGTTGTGCAAATGCGCCAAATACTCCTGACGCAATACTCCTCCTTTGATCAAATTGGCCAATAGCGGGCGATCGCTATCCCCTTTGCCAGCAGTGGGAGACATCGTGCTGTTGCCGCGGTTTCCGTAGGAGCCAAACGCCATGTTGTAATCCCATGGCAAAATGGCCAGGCGCTGATGCTGTGGATCGTTGAACAGGTAATAGTTTCTGCCCGATTCAAAATAGGCGTCCAAGGAGCAAATCACATTATTGATCGCCAAGTGGCGGATGGCTAAATCAGTGTCCATCAATGGATTCAAAGCATCAACCAACAAATCGCTCGACGTGTTATTCAACACATCAATCGCGGCAAGCACATCCACATGCGAATTCGGTTCGCCGTCCATGTTTTTCAATTCATATGCGCGTTCGGCCCGAGTCAGGGATCCATTCAAATCCTGCAAAGCCAAATCTCCCGGAGGCGGCGGCGTGAAAAAAGTATCCGGCCAGGTGTCGGGCGGCACGGCTTTGTAGCGGAAACCGTCGGCGCTGCCAAAGTGGGTCTTGCAGAAATTGCCTCCCACGTGTTCTACGCTGGTGTAAATGCCGTAATTCACACCATTGATCACCACCTTCACAAAATTGGCCTGCGGCGCAGGCATGAATTCGCCCATAATTTTGTAGGAAATCACCTCGCGCATGAGGCTTGTGTCCGACCATTGGTTATTGAGCACCAACTTGGAATACCCTAAAACTTTTTGATCCACTCCAAACGCCTCCAAGTCGATGTTCAGTGGCAATTTCTGGCCAGCCGTTGCGATCCAATACGACGAGTTGCCCTTATAGCGCACGCCCACATTGGGATATAAAACCCCATCCACGGTCATGTCGGAAGCTAGGTATTGTTCCAACCCATTGGCCTTGTTTGCAACCAGTTGATCGTGCCAATCGCTAGCCGCAAATTGTAAATCGATGGTACGCAGTACCGCTCGATCGTAGAGCTCCTGGCCTTGGGCCAGGGGCGCTAGGAGTAATAGGGCGAATTTGAGGGTAATTAGGCAGGAAAAACGTGGCATCGCAGCCTTTGATCTTACCCCAAAATCGCGCGGCCCTATGTCAAAATGGGATGCACCACGCTGCCGCCGACGTCGGTCAACCGGAAATCACGACCTTGGTGACGGTAGGTCAGACGCGTGTGCTCCATGCCTAAACAATGCAGGATGGTTGCATTGATGTCATGCAAGTGCACCGGGTCCTTAATGATGTTGTAGCTGAAATCATCGGTCTCACCATGCACGACACCACCTTTGATGCCGCCACCAGCCAGCCAATAACTGAAGCAGCGCGGATGGTGGTCGCGGCCGTGGTCATCCAGAGTGAGCTTGCCTTGGCAGTAAACGGTGCGTCCAAATTCGGTACCGAAAACGACCAAAGTTTCGTCGAGCATGCCTTTTTGCTCTAGGTCCATAATCAGACCCGCACTTGGTTGATCGATGTCATGACAACTGCGACGGATGGTGGATGGCAAAGCACCATGATGATCCCAACCACGAATGAACGATTGAATGCACATCACGCCGCGCTCGGCCATGCGCCGCGCCAACAAACAACTATGCGCGAAGGTGCCGGGCTTGGTTACTTCGGGACCGTACAGATCGAGCACCTCTTTTGGTTCGTCGGAAATGTCGGTGAGCTCAGGCACGGAGGCCTGCATGCGGTGCGCCATTTCATATTGCGCCATGCGCGTGGCGATTTCCGGATCACCTTCTTTTTCCAAACGCTGCTGATTCAAAGCATTCAAGCTATCCAACATTGCGCGACGTGAATCGCGGTCGATTCCGGGTGGGTCAGACAGGTACAAAATGGGGTCGCCTTGAGCTCGCAGCGCGACGCCTTGGTGTTGCGTCGGCAGGAAACCAGTCCCCCACAAACGGCTGTATAAAGCTTGAGCATCAGAGCGGCCGGTCCAAGTCGGCGTCATAACGACGAAGTTAGGCAGATCTTCATTTTGCGACTCCATACCGTAAGACATCCATGATCCCAAACTCGGGCGGCCGGGTAATTGGTGCCCGGATAGCGTGAAGGTGATCGCCGGGTCGTGGTTGATGGCTTCGGTGTGCACGCTGCGCACAATTGCAATCTTGTCGGCAATGCCGCCGATGTGTGGCAGTAGTTCACTGATCCAGGCGCCGCT
>JACNIZ010000207.1 GCA_014382805.1 Planctomycetota bacterium | reverse complement strand
GGCGCCGAGCGACCCGTCCTTGATTGAAAAAATCCAAAATCTTTAAGTCAAACAAAATCCCGCGCCGACGAATCAGCACGTTCCCCGCATGCAAGTCACCGTGATATTCACCGCAGCCGTGTATCGCAGCCAAGCCATGACTCAAGCCATGGAGCAGAGTAAACGCCTCATAAAGAGGCAGACGTCCGCCACGCCGCGATGGCAACCAAACATCCAGCGGTAGCCCAGGAGAATATTCCCCGATCATCGCTGGCACGCGCTTGCTTTCGACGTCGATTTCTTCGACGTGGTGGTATTGCAATACCATGGAACAGCCACGCAGCTTTTCCAACTTGCGCGCATGTGCTTGCAACGCGGCCTGCACCTGGCGCTGGCTGCGCTCACCGCGCGAAACATAAAACTTGGCCGCGCGAGGTCGTTTCGTTACCGCCTCGATGACTTTGTAAACCTCGCCTTCCCAGCCTGCCCCGAGAAAACGATCTACGGTATACCGTCCGCCCAAGTCTTGGCCCGGTCGCAAACCCAAAAGCGGCGGATAGGCACTGCTCGAAGAACAGTCACCTGATGCCCGATTCCGCGCTCGCTTGCGAACGGAAACCGCCCCTGAATCCACATTCCACCTCACCATTTTTTCCTACGCTAGGTAGACGGGGCACCGGCCAAAGGGTTACAAAAAATCAGTGGCCAAATCGCGCCGTCCGACCGCTATCTAGGAACGAATTATGGACAACTTGGTGCCCATCTTCACAGCAACTTCTGAAATTTTTAGGCGGCCATTTTCATTGCCGATTTTCCACATCAAATCAGCGCTTGCAATGCCGTCTCCATTTGCCGTTTCAGTAGCGTAAGGCACCCGCAATTGCACTTTTCCTGTTTCGTCTACGGTGCCGGTCACGCTCCAAAATAAAGGCTGCCCCCGACCAGGATATTTGATTTCCAAACTGAGCTCCAGCACCTCGCCGACCTCGCCTTTGGCTTCAACTACTGCGCCCGCCACACGTTGCCAAATCCAACCGGCTGGCACGCGTCGGCTGATGCCGCCAAGATTGGATTGTTGCATTTTGTTGGGCGACACGTGCATGAGGCGCAAGAAGTCGATGGCGTCGGCGGAGGCGTTGAATGGATCGGCCCCATCAAACATCATTCTCGCACCCATCGTGCGGTACCAAGCCGACGTAAATTTCTGCCCGGCGCGGTAATGCTCCAGCGGCAGTTCGCTTAGAGCGGCGACTTGATGTTGCAACATTCCCGGCAGTTGCCACGGCACAATCACCCATCGCACTTGGCGTTGTATGAGCAAGTTTTCGGCATCGGCCCGCGATTCGGCAAGGAAAAACCGCGATGGCGCTTGAAAGCTTTCCACTCCTACATAAGACCCAAAATTGCAAGCGACCGACGGCTTTTGCGCCGCCCAAGTAATGGCGTGACCTTGACCCCAATTACTTAGCACGCCTTCGGAATCAGGTTGCTGCCGCAGCCACTCATACATGGCTTGCGGTGCCGACATGCGCGCGATCCATTTCGGCCCGGGTTGTGGCCCAGTGCTGATTTTGCGAACGCTGGAAATGGTCGGCCATTGCAGCGCGGTGGCGGCGGCAATGGGCAAAAGCAGCGCAAAGGAGTGCATGAACTTGTTCGGGATTCGGCGCAGCAGCGGCGTCAGCACGTCCACAATGGTATAGGCAAGTAAGACCGCTAACGGCATCGCCAGGGCGTCGGCGAAGCGGCGTTGGCTGAGAGCTTGCACGGCTAGTATCGGCACAATAATCAACCACGGCAGCAGGCTCAGGGCGACGGGTTTTTGGCGATGGCGCCAGGCGCTGATGGCCGCGACCAACCATGCCAGCGGCAAGGCATAAATGGTGTAGCCCAGATACTGAACCAATACGCCGTCTTCGGCCCCACTCCCTAACAGCGGCCTCGACTCGGCGACGTTGGTCATAAACTGCTCGGTGGTGCTCAACCAGGCAAAACCTTCGCGAATGCCATCGCCGATGGAGTTAGGGATGAGCAACAGCAATGCGCCTAGGGCAGCAAGAGTGCCACCTACATAGATGGGGTAATGTTTGCCGCGCTCGTTTTTGAGCAATGGGGCGAACACCGCAGCGCCCAGGATTAGGAATGCGGGGTGGAACCAGCTCAGGTTGACGACCATCCACGGGTTGGCATCTAACCAGGGACTTGCCAAGGTCGCCGGGATCAGGACGACGGCGGCGGTGAGGTGGAATACCAGCCCGAATTGAGGCAGCCCAGGAAGTGGTTGACGGGCATGGCGGAACATCAGGGCTGCGAGCACGAGCTGCAGACAAATGATGTACATCAGCGAGCCGACCCAAGCACCGATCATGAGTCCGGCCATCGCGCCGGCGGCGGCTGCCCATTTCCAGGCGCTCCCGGGTTCTGTATGTGCAGCCCCTGGCTCTACGGGATTTGTATTTATCGCCCCAAACCCAAAACAACGTTGAATCGCAGCCACCGTCAAAACCAACATCGCCGCATTCAAAAACGAAATGAACGCATGGTGATCCGCATTGCCGATGCTGCTGTAAAAAATCGAGCCGCTACAAAACGCGTGCAAAAGTCCTGCAGCCGCCGCGCCACCCCACTGCGTAGTCTTTTTCCGTCGCGAAAGCAGCATTCCCGCCGCCAAAGCGGCCAATAAACCCGAGCCGACGGCAAAAAACAACGGCAAATGAGCCGCCCTATGTTCAATCCACTGGCGACGGCTTTCCGCGTCGGCCGGCGCCCCCGGCCCCAGCATCAAACGCGCCACGATCGTGTAATAAGGCGGCCAAGGCACGCGCGCGCCGTCGGGGTGATTCAGCCACGGGTCTACGCCATCAGTCACCGTGCCCCCACCCATCCATAATTGAATCCGGCGCAGGTGATAAAGGCTATCCGGATCCGAAACCGTCCATTCCTGCTCGCCGCCGACCTGGGTGGCAGAACGCATCACATCGCGCGGCCAAAAGGTGCAAATCACCACGATTCCCAGCAGTAAAGCCAGGCCAACCAGCGGGAAAGCGCGATGATTCATTGGTCTGTAACCGCGCCGCAAAAAGCCTCTTTTGACGCACCGATATCCCTACCCTGCAAAGGGTTAGGACTGGAGGAGGAGGCAGGGCTTAGCGCTTTCCTAGACAGGCAAGGACCAGCACTGCCACGAATCCCACCCAACCCAGTCCTCGGATGAGGCTGTGTCGCGCGGCTACAACTCTTGTAGGTGGCATAGGTTTAGTTCAGAGGTCGGCCTCATGGACCGCGTTTTTTTACACGGCCGAGGCATATCGATACTAACAATTTTTGGGTGGGTGAAGGCAAGTGATTTGCCCGGCTTTTGCGAAAAAATGAAATATTGGAGTGCAAAATCCAATCAAACTCTACAGCTTCGGCTTTTCACAATCCCGAATACGACCCGACCCATGCCGTTAAAAGTCCTGCTTCCACTACCCAAGTCCGGTTTCGACCCCACCGAAGCTGGAGTGCCCTGGCAAACTCTATTCAAACAAGGTCATCAGATTGTGGTCGCCACGCCCGACGGACAACCAGCCGAAGTTGACCCACGTGTATTCACCGGCAAAGACCTTGGATTATTCAAAAACCTGCTGAAAGCCGACGACCTTGGATGCGCGGCCTTCCAACGCTTTTCCGAAAGTAACGAATTCAACCACCCTTTGCGCTATGAAGAAATCGTGCCCTTTGAATATGACGCGGTGCTGCTTCCCGGCGGCCACGACAAAGGCATGAAACGCTATTTGGAGTCCGATTTTTTACAGCAGATCGTGGGCTGGATGATGGACGTCGGCCGGCCGGTTGGCGCTATTTGCCACGGTGTAATTTTGGTGGCGCGCAGTAAGTCTGCGCAAACAGGGAAGTCGGTTTTGTTCGGCCGCCGCACCACTGCGCTGCCGAAGTTCATGGAGTTATCCGCCTGGGCCATGACAGCGCCGTGGTTGGGAAGTTATTACCGCACCTACAAACAGTCGGTGCAAGACGAGGTCAAATCCGCCCTCGAATTCCGCGGCGACTTCCGCCCCGGCCCGACGTCGATGTTGCGCGATAGTCCGCATAAGTTGAGTCGAGGTTATGTGGTGAGGGACGGTAACTACCTCTCCGCCCGCTGGCCTGGCGACGCACATTTGTTTGCGGATACTTTTGCCAAGATGCTGGCCGAGGAGGAGACGCGGATTCAGTAAGGCGAATTGATTACTCATTTATTGGACTAAAAATCACTGCCCACTGTCGTCCATTCGGCCTCGTTTCCGATGCCCGAGTTACTATCGATAAAATATATTATCAATACTAAACTCCGGATAGGGGACTCATGGAAGACGACGCGCGATTACCAGAAATCATTGCACCCGAAGAGGTTGCGCATTTGCCGGCGACGACCGGCGAACGGTTGCTGACGCGGCAAGAGTTTCAGCAACTCAGCGACGTACCGGCGGCATTGGTGTGGCTTGCGAACATCGAGAATCCCAACACCAGGCGCGCTTATGAAAGCGACGTCAACGCCTTCCTTCGGTATTGTGGAGTCGAATCCCCTGAAGACTTGCGCCTAGTGCAGCGGGCTCATGTCATCGCCTGGAGAGCCCAAATCCAGGCTACAGGAGTCGCCGCAGCGACCATTCGACGCAAACTTTCGGCCATTTCGTCACTGTTTGAGTACCTCTGCAACGAAAACGCCGTCTCCCACAACCCAGTTTCGGGTGTTCGGAGACCTGGCGATGGCAGTAATGAGGGCAAAACGCCAGCACTTTCCGATGACCAGGCGCGGCGCTTACTTCAGGCGCCTCAAGGTGACGGCTTAAAAGCGGCCCGCGATCGAGCCATATTAGCCACCTATTTGTTTCATGCTTTACGCCGAACCGAGCTTGCTGACTTGATCGTAGGCAGTCTTTCGGAGCGTCGTGGTGTGTTGCATTTCCGCGTGTTTGGCAAAGGTTCCAAGACGCGTTATGTGCCGGTGCATGCGGCGGCCGCTCAAGCTATTTCAGACTACTTGGAAATGGCCGGCCACGGCGACGAAAAGAAAGGCGCGCTCTTCCGGCCCGTCAGCAACAACCGCACCGGAACTCTAGAGAACGCCATCACGGGAGACGGCATCTACAAGATGCTCAAAAATTACGCTGCTACTGCAGGCGTGCAAATGGATGGGCTTTGTTTGCATGCTTTACGTGCCACGGCCGCGACCAATGCGTTGGAGCATTCAGCAGATATTGCCTTCGTGCAGATGTGGTTGGGGCATGCCAACATAAGCACGACGAGGCTTTATGATCGGCGGAAATCCAAGCCCGAAGACTCGCCCACCTTTCGAATCAAATACTAGATCACTTTTGGTAGGTCGAAACATCACGCCAAGCGTCACTTTAGCAATTACGCAGATTCTTGGGGTCAGGCCATCGTGCGAATCTTAGAGCTTGTGTGCGCAAAGCGCGGCGCTCCGGTTTACGTGCGATCAGATAACGGGCCCGAATTCATTTCCATTGCCTTACAGAAATGGGAAAAAAAGTCCGGGGCAAAAATGCGATTCATTAAGCCGGGAAGTCCTTGGCAAAACGGCACGGTGGAAAGTTTTCATGACAAGCTGCGAGATGAGCACTTGCAGCTGGAAACTTTTGCTACCGTAGCAGAGGCGCGAGTACTGCTTGAGCAGTGGCGCGTCGATTACAATGAGTACCGTCCGCATAGTTCGCTGGACTACTTAACTCCGTCGGAATTTGCAGCTCTTCCCTGTGGGGCAGATTCCGCTTCGCTCCATCAGCCCCACAGGGAAGAAACCTGCCAGGTGTGACTTTGGGTGGATTACGGTTTTCTGGGTAAAGTCACTGCCATTCTTGGATCCCAGCATCAAAATTTGCATCCATCTAGATGAAGGTCGATGCAAAAGACTTCTTTGGTTTCAGCAGAGAAGACAAACTCCCACTGAGCCCCCCATGAATCTCGGAAAAGGAAAAAAACTGTATCGCCAGCACCGGAAGTTAATGCAATATCCGCCTGAATTGTATCTGAAATAAAGAGGCTTGGCCCCCACCCAGAAGCATGGAGGGCGGAGCTTACATCTTCACTATATGCTGGTGGGCGGGTCTCTATTTTGGGCAATGCTGAAGGAAAACCGTCCCCAACAACAGAATGCACAAAGGCTGCTGCCACGACTATTCCAGTCTCAAGGTCTGCGACTGGTCCGAACGACCGGATAGCAAGCGGAGAACCATCACTCGGTTCATTTGCCCAATCACTCAGAAACCCTTGAGTATCAATTCGAACTCCACGGGAAAACTCCAGTGCAAATGGAACAATCAGGGCAGTAATTACAGCACCCAAGCACAAAACCTGTCGACCTCGAATCATTTTTCTACCACTGGTACCATTTTTTCTTCCTTTGAAATGTATTTTCTAAGCAGTTTGTTGCGCTAGTGGAGTTCCCAGTTTTCATGAATTTCCTAAAGGCATCTGCACACCCATTAATCTCGTCATGTGTAATTTTTCCATGGCCGCAGCGTTCCTTTTTCTTTTTCGGACCCTCCTTATCTCCACCAGGATTCATATTCATGCACATGTTATGCATGAATTCATGGCCGAGGACTTTTTCACATGATGCGCTACAGTCAAAATTACAATCATCATCGGTGCAGATGAATATCGTGGTCGCCCCCCAACCCCTGCTATTGCTATCGTGGAAGTCTGTTTTCGGCGTATTGTCTGCTAGGCCACAGAAATCCGAATTCTCACACGTACCACACACTATGTTTTGTGCATCCAACATTTCGCAGGTGGCCCTGGCAAGGTATACCTCGTAGGTTGAGCCAAATCTACCATCTAAACTTCCACTTTCAAGCTCCGATCGGCAGCTCGATTTCATTTGGTCTAGCTCGCTTGAACATGGACAGCCCCCAGGGCAATTCACCCTTTTAAACCCATCTGGATCCCAGTCAGAGCTGCCGCCAGGAGGAGATCCAATAGATTTTAAACCAAATACATCAATCCGATGTAACGGAGCTGCAACTAATGCTTGGTACAGGTTTTTTGACTCCAGAATGCCCCATTTATCACGACTCAACCACGACCCCATCTCAGGCTGCAGCCATCGATTTCTAAAGTCGTAAAGTTCGGTCACCTCCTCCACAAATCCGCCATGCAAACGTTTGCGATGGAAGGCCTCGCTTGCGTAATCTCCCAGTGCCGTTGCCGATCCATCCTCCGAATCGCTTACACCATACGGATCCGTGTAGTTGTACCGTTCCGCCAAGTACCCATCGGCATCGCTCAAGCCCCACACCGTACTCTGGAAATCCTCGTGCACGGCATAAGGTCGGTACACGGAACAACTGCGAATTGGCCAGTCGTGGGCATCGGGATTTTTCTGTTAGTCATTGGGGTCAATTCTTGGTTCACTCGGCGGCAGAAAGCGGCCTAGGTTGATCTGCTCTTTGCATTGTTGGTTTAAAGGGTGGAATTCCAACAGGTGCGGCCAGGGGCAGATTAACAACGCGTTAAAGACGTGTTAACCGACCTTTTTCAGGCTATAATCAACGTATGTACAACCCAAATTTCCAAATCACGACCTCAATGAGTAAGGACTTGATGGAAATTGAGGCGGTTCGCCAGTCAGTATTAGACTTGCCTATCGACGTCGAAATGCTGCGCAGCTTGCGCCAAACGGCAAAGCTTTTAACCACTCATTTTTCAACTCAAATTGAAGGAAATCGGCTCAGCCCAGCTGAAGTTGCCAGGGCGGTAAAAGGGGCTAGATTCCCTGGCCGGGAACGCGATGAGCGTGAGGTTCGAAACTACTACATTGCCTTGCAGGAAGTGGAGCAGCTGTCTGAAATAAACCAGCCCATCACCGAGCAGACGGTAATGAAAATCCATGGCCTCTCATTCCATGGCAAAGCTACGCCCACACCTTATCGGGATGGCCAAAACGTCATTCGCGATGGCTCCACAGGAGGAATCGTTTATATGCCACCCGAAGCCTCAGACGTTCCTGGACTAATGTCCGACCTTATCGCTTGGATCAATGGTTGCCTGCAGGCGAATGAACTTCCTTCGCCCATCGTGGCGGGACTTGCTCATTATCAGATTGCAACCATTCATCCATACTTCGATGGTAACGGTAGGACGGCTCGACTTTTGACTACCTTGATCCTTCACAAAAGCGGCTATGGTTTGAAGGGTATTTATAGTTTGGAAGAACACTATGCTCGCAACCTAAGCGCATATTACGAAGCCCTAGCCGTCGGTGGTTCTCATAACTATTACATGGGTCGCGCTGAAGCCGACGTGACTAGTTTCCTTAGCTATTTTTGTCATGGCATGGCGGCGGCTTTTTCGGCGGTGCGGAATCAAGCTTTAGGCGCTGCAAGTCGAGGTGCTAAGGACCGAAGCTCCATACTCCGCCGACTCGACCCGCGCCAAAGGCGGGTGCTTGAACTATTCAAAGATCAAGGAACCGCAACGACGGTTGAAATTGCAAATCGGTTAGGGCTCAGTCCGCGAACGGTGGTGGCTTTGTGTCGTGAATGGGTGAAGGGTGAATTTCTTGAGATGCATGACCCATCACGTAAGAATCGCGCCTATCGATTGGGGAAGAATTATGAAGAGGTGATAGAACGCATCAAGTTTTTCCGTTAGCAAAGGCAAATTGGCCTGTCCCCGTTTTCTGTGCACTTAGCAAGCCAAAATGGCTGACCCCACCATCCCCACAACGAGCCACTTTCTTTTTTCAACTATTCAACAACTCCTGATGCAACCTATCCGCCCTTCGTCCGCTTAACCAACCGAAAATGCCATGCAGCGGACCCAGTAGGAAGTAGATAATTCCGGCATATCCAGGTTGGGCGCCGGCAATCACCATGATCATGGAAGCCATTGCGACGACAACCGTGATCAAATGATGCACTAATCCAGTTAGTGTCAAATGCACCTCAAGTTTATCCAACTCGAGTTCATTGCGTTTTGCATACGCACGCAACTGCATCAGCGCGAGCACACCAAAAACGCCGATGATTGCCGCAGCGTAAAAGCCCATCATCCAAGCTTGCTGCGCATAACCACTGTCTCCGAATACCACACCCTTCGGCAGTACGAACATTTCTTGTACGCCGTCACCCAAAATTAAGCGCCACAAAAACGTCGCCATGAATTTTAGTGGATAGGCCATAAACAAAATCAAGAAGAGGAAGATCGCATTTAAAAACGAAGTTGTGAAATCTTCCAATCCATAGCGCCGGAAATACAAGTAGTGATACTGCCACGCCATCATGATCATCGCGAAGCTAACCAAAAATATCGGCAGGTCGCGCACCGCATTCCACAATTCATAAAACGTCGCCGGCACGGATATGGAAACGATAAGTAGTGTAAGCGTGACCGCAAAAACTGCGTCGGCTAATGCTTCTAGTCGTGAGACTGCTTCACCGCGCCAGCGGAACATGGCGTCGGCGGAAGCGCGTTTGTGAAAGAGGTGGTCGCGGATCATTGGTGGCGTCGGCTGCAGGGTTTAGTTAATGCTAGCGTAAACGCAGATACCATCACTAAAGCGCAGGTCCAAGTCCAATATCTCCTGCGCGCCGTCGATGATGCATGGAATGTTGTCGTACTGGATATAGAGCTGATTGTTGCGCGAATAAAGCTCATCCGGACGGCCGTATTCGGCCATGATGTCGGCCATGGATCGGAAGTAAAACGCGTCCCACATAGCGGATTGCACATCGTTGGTACTGGTCATCACTGCAGACAAACTGGCGTCGTTTCTTTCTTGCATCGAATGCAAACGTTCGCGCAGTTGCACCGGTTGCCATTGTGAGGATTGGTGGCTACTGGACGCCAGAGTGCGCGAGGCTTTACTTAATTCCTGAATTAACGAACGCAGTTCCGAATCGGTGGCTGCGCTCAGCTCCGCGGCAGATCCACTCCCGGGTAAACCTGTTTCGGTCCGCGCATTCAGCGCACCACCCATCAACGACGGCAACGCTCCCATCGACGCCTGCAAGCCGCCCAGCATCTGGTTCTGCCGCTCCATCAACGTCACCATTGAGCGCAGTTCGCCGTTCATAGTCTCCATCGACGCCGAATAGTCTGGCGGCGTCGGCGTGATCAGCGTAGGCAATATCAACAAAGCGGCAAAGGCAACTGCCGCAAGCATCAGTACTGGCAGGGGTATTTTCATACCCCTACTATTCAGCCGCGCCTGCCTAACAACAAATTACTCAGCTTAAGGCGCGTAAACGGCTGCGCCGCGCGAGATGGTGGCGCGCCAGGTGCGCTCGGATGGCCATAGTTGCAGCACCACGACATCGCCCTCTTCGGGATCGGCTTCGCCCAAGAAGGCGCGCAGATCAAGCACGCCGCGACGGAAGCGAATGGCCGCCCCTTCGCCGCGCGGATGGCTGAAAGTGCGTGCGTTTTTCACGTGCACGGCCATCTCTTCCGGCAATTTCAGCTCGGACTCATCCCACAACGCCGCACCGCCTTGCAGCACGATCGCCAAATCACCGCGCTCGTGCCAGCGCATCGCCAACACAGCACTGGAATCGGAATGCGCCCGCAATTCATGCGTGGCAAAACCGACGTACTGACTTTCGTAAATCGGAGCTTCCAATGTTGGTGCTTCGACGGGTGCGGGAACTTCCCGGCGCGGGGCCGGTTGAATGAGGTCGGCGGAAACGGGTTGCGGTTCTTCGATGGTGTGCGCCGAACGGAATACCGCCGCGCGGGCCGCTTCAGGGTGCCCCACCAGCGCCCAATTGCCACCCGGAATGTGGGCAATGATCGCCGAATAAGAACCCAAGTTGTTGAGCAGCGCCCAACCCATTTCGCGTTCTTCCCACGCGGTTTGCACGTCGGAACGACTGGCGACGCCGTCGCGTTCCTGCAGAATTTCCAACAACACCTTTTCCGACGGACTGAGGATGTCGATTGTGGTTAATTCCTTTTCAAAACGCACCACCTCGTCGTTTTGCTCAAGCTTGGCGAATCCACGAGCCACCGCGTATTGGGCCAGAACGGCAGGCGGCGGCAACATCGGCCGCAGCTGCAAATCGCGCGCAATCTGCCCGTGCAGCAGCGAAACCGGCACCGTATCGGCCACCGTCGCCATGCGCAGGATGCGCGTATCCAATCGCTTGCTGCTCCATTCCGGATTGAACACCCACTTGCCGTCGGTGCCCAGAGCTTCCAAGCCACGAGCGATGTCTTGTAGCGAAATTTGGTCCTGCGGAACGCCCAAGCTGAGCAGTTCCGAATGCAAATCTTCGCGCGTGATCACGCCATGGCGACGCAGCACCCGAGCGATGGCCAAACGAATCTGACGCGAATGCTCGGCGCCTTCTTGGCCCGACGAAAGCAGTCCGGCATGTTTGTCGAGCACATTCAAACCGCTCTGAATACCCAAGCGCGAACTCATATCCGGCAAAGTCAGGAGCAGTTCTGCCGAAATCGTAATCCCCTGCTTGCTCAGTTCGACGGCAAAATCGGCCGCCGGCATGCCCTGCGCAGGAACTTGCACTTCACGCACTCGTGACAGCACCGGCAAAAATACCGGTTGCGCCTCGGCGATTTCATGCGACGCGCGATCAAGAATGCCACTGATGTATTGCACCGTGGTTTGATCGCGTTCCGCCAACTGCGCCATGCGCTGCGGACTGTTGCCATCTAGGCCAAAATAGCCCATCACGACGTCGCGGGCGCGGGCGCGGGGCAAGGCCGCCGTAATCATGGTGGCCAATTCTTTTTCAGGAGTCATTTCGGCGGCATCAAGGATGTCGCGCAATAAATGGCGTCCATGTTCCTGCCAAGCCATTTCCGACGCAAATACCGGATCACCGTCGGCGGCGCGGCGCAGGAATTCGGCCATGGTGGCACAGTCGCGGGTGGCGATGCGGAAGGCAGCGCCAAAACGCGGATCCATAGGACCGAGGGCTTCCAGATCCTTCAGTTGCATGGCACTCGATACCAATTGGCGGTCGCGCGCGTCCAAAGTCACGCCTTGGCCGGTGGCCCGTTGCTGCCACACTTCTTGCACGTTCGGCATGACTTCGTGATCGGCGCCAGAACTCGCCAGCGGGTTTTCGAAGCCGTCGCTACAACCGTTGTTTACCCATTCCAACTCACTGAGCACGTCGACGACGCCGCGCATGCCCAAATCTGGGGCGCGGTTGAGGTCGGCGAAACTGAAACGCTCGCCGCTTTGCAAACGTTCGAGCCATTTGGTGCTCTCAAGGGTCAGCAGGGTGCGGCGGTTGAATTCCAAACTGCCGGAGCGCGGCCACTCGGGTAGCAGCTCGTCGCCAATTCTTTCCCAGTTGTCGGCCAGCCATTGCAGACCCTGGAAATGAATGCGCTGGCACAGCTCTTCGCCCATGGTTTGCCAGCAGTTACTGTGATAAACGATCGCCGGAATTCCACCCGGAACTTTGCTCAACGCCGGCTGCAACCACACCGGGAACAACGGCCGACCTGGAACCGGTGCGCGTTGGCCGCGGGCGGTGACGGTGGCGGTGGAATAGACGTCAGGATTGCCTTCGGCGACGTCTGCGCCTTCGTTAGCAAGCGGCTCCAGCCCTTGGCGGCCGCTCAGCCCTTCTAAAATCACCAAAATTTCCAATACGCTAGATAATCCTAAACCCTTCTGATTAAAAAGTTGTCCTAATTTGACGCTATGTAACTGATTAGGATCTTCCCATGCGCCGGTGGAAATCAACCATTTCCTCGCCCGGGTGGACCACGGTAGGCCTTCTAGCCGGCGCGGCGCGGCACCGAGGATGACGGGCCGATCTAAGCAAGACTCCGGAATTTCGGAGTAAACCTGGCGCTGAGCACGGCCTTGGACCTGATCTGCGAGGTTAAATAGGTCGGATTCGTCCAATTGGAACCACGCACTATCATCCAACTGATCGAAACGTGGGTAGGTGTGCGTAGTGGCCGCAGGTTTGCGGATGGCGACTTGAAACCAGTCAGCCAGCACAGAAGGAACTAGAGGACAACCCGCTACGGGATATCTAGAAGTACGTGAATCGGGCATTAATTATTGTCTGGTGGAGGTTTACTTATTGTAGTTAACAGTGAAACTTAGTGGGGAACTTCTGCACTTTTGTTGCCAAATACTGCTTTCGCGGTCAAAATCGTGGTTCTGTTTCATTCTCTTTCGGGAAATCCCCTCATGTTAAAGAAAACTCTCTCTCTACTTCTCAGCTCGCTGTTTCTGGCGTCGATCGCCAGCGCTCAAAGCAGCCTTGCCCCTCTCCAGGCCAAAACGGCCAAAACGGAGGTGCATCCGGAGCATCACAGTACGTTGGTAGTGGTCAAATTCCGTCACGATTCGGGAATTCGACTGCGCGACGGGCTCCTGGTGGATTTGAGCCCTCAGCTGACGGATTCGGCCGCCGACCTGGTGGCTGTGCGAGGAATACTATCGGCCACTGGCGGTGTGGTTAGCCCATACTTCCAGCAATCGGAAGCGGAACTGGATGCGTGGCGGCATAGTGGAGAGATTCGCAACAACCAAGTGTTGCATGATTTGAACCTGTTTTTTGCCGTGGAATTGCCAAGCAAGAGTTTGGTGGGCGCAACCTGCGATGCGTTGAATGCATTTGAGTTGGTTGAAATCGCCTACCCGGCGTCGAAGATTAGCGATCCGGTCGTGGTGCCAAATGTAGTGCAAATGTTGAGCAACTTCCTGACGTCGTTGTTTGCGCCGGCGCCGGATTATGAAAATCAGCAGGATTATCGCAACGCTGCACCGGCTGGGGTGGATGCAGATTTTGGTCAATTTTTCTCCGGCTCGCGCGGCGAAGGCACGCTGATTGCCGACGTCGAAACTGGATGGACCGATGACCATGAAGACATCATGCACAAATCGTTGGGCAACTTCGTCGGCTTAGGGCCGGCTCCGTACCCATGGGACCACGGCACTGCAGTGTTGGGTGAGTTGGTTGGTGAAGACAATGCAAACGGCGTCAAAGGAATCGTGCACCAAGCCGACGTCGTGATGTCGTCGCACTTGGGCTCGGCGGCGAATATTGGGACTGCCATTATTCACGCCGCCAACGCCGCCGGACCTGGCGACGTCGTGGTTTTGGAAGTGCAGTGTTACAGCGGTGCTCCAAGCCCACACCCATGTGAATACGATTCGGCGATTTTCGCCACCGTGCAAACTGCGACGGCAAACGGCACTCATGTTTTTGCGGCTGCCGGTAATGGTTCGAATAATTTGGACTCAGGTTCTTACGGTGGTTTGTTCGACCGCAACGTGCGCGATTCGGGCGCGGTGATGTGTGGTGCGTCGGATGGTGAGTCTTTGAACATCGCCTACTTCTCCAATTACGGCACACGTTTGGACGCCCATGGTTGGGGTTTCAACGTGGTCACCACCGGTTATGGAGACCTGTATAACGGCGGCGGTGTGACGAAGGAATACACGGCTGCGTTCTCAGGAACTTCTAGCGCTACGCCCATCGTTACTGGTGCTGGCATCATGATCAACGGCATCCACCGTGAAGCTTTTGGTGCCGGTTTGTCGCCGTTGGACCTACGCGCATTGCTAACCGCAACTGGAACGCCGCAAGGCAGTGGTGGCCAAATCGGTCCGCGCCCCAACGTTCGCGATGCAATCGATTTCATTGGTGTGCCGCAAATCACGCTGAGTGGAAATAACGTCCCTGGCGGAACTCTAATCGTCGATATTGCTGGTTCGCCCGGTGATAGCTACACCTTGGGTTTCTCCAATAGCCTGCTGGCAACGCCGACGCACATTACGCCTTACGGTTATCGCTACCTTGGTGGATTGTCGCAACAGGCTAGTGGGGTGATCCCAGCTTCCGGTACTGAAACACTTAGTTTCCCGATTCCGAACAACGGCAGCTTGAGTGGCAAGACTGTTGGTTACGTGCAAGCCGCAGTGACCTTCTCATCTGGCCCAGGCACTGGCTCGTTCACCAATTACCAGCCCGTCGATATCTTGTAAATTTCGGCAACTAAGGCTTTGCCATCCAGGATTACGGGTCTGCCTAACACGACCGCCCCGTTTGCCGTTTCTGTAACCGGCACCTGGATGGCAAACTTTGGATTGACCAGAAATTGGCTTTTAGTTACTGTATTTGTAGGCATTAGCCGTTAATTCACTTACACAATCATCATGCCAATAATTCTTCTTGCAGCACTTCTCCTGCCCCCCCCCCCCATTATACAAACTACTCATATTGTTAATGGGATCAATCCTGTAGCCCCTGAATTTTCAACTATTTCAGCTGCCGTAGCCGCTTCAGCTGCAGGGGATACTATCCTCATTAAGGGATTAGTCCACAATGGTCAACCTGTCGGTTATTCCGAACACCAGTACCAGTCCGGTAATCCAGGAGAGGATTTCCCTATAAAACTTCTTCACAGCCTCACAATATCGCCTTTTGATCCAAATGATCCAGTATTGATTTGGAGTTCTCAGACTGCCACCGTTAAACCTTCACTTTTTAAAATTCCTGCAAGCGTCGCTGCAAATTCAACCATAATTATTAAGGACCTAACACTGATTGGCGCCATGAGGGGTATTCACGTCGAAGGCTCTCCCCAAGGTATAACAACAGTTTTAATAAAAAGAATCAATTTCGATTTTAATAGAACAGGGCTTCTAGTTGAAGCGAACGAAAGCGCTAAGATTGATATTGCAGTTAGAAGCTGCAAATTGGTTGACACGCTAGTCTCCTTGGATCCAAATCTCAGTTTCCCATTGCCGCCCAATTATCGTGGCCAAGCTGTCGGCTTGGCATTTCATGGGACCCAGGTCGCTACGCCTGGAGAAATTAACGGTGAAGTTTATAACCTCCGGCTAACCGGAAATTTCACCGCTATGAACCCGAACTCACCGCCCACAGAGTTTTTCAGTGACGCGGGATTCAGCTTGTCAACGAGTTCTCGAATCATCGAGATTGTGACGTCAGGACACTTCAAAGAATTTGGAGGAACGTCACCAATCTCAGAGGTGAATTTGGAAATCGATAGTTGCGTCCTTGATGGCAAGGCTTCGTCAAGTCCAACGCAAGCTGGTTGGGATGTTGGTATTTACGCCACCGCGATACACCCCGACGGGGTGACCGAATTTGAAGACTTCACTTCCGGCTACCGAATCACCGTCCCAGGTACAGAGATTACTGACTGCCGCCTTCAGGGTATTCATTGTGAATCCGACCCCGATTCACGAGGAGAGTTTTGGCTCCAAGGAGGAAGCGAAGTAACTCGTACAGGTCGAGATCTAACCCCTCCAGCAGGGCATGGGGAAGGAATCCGCATGCATTCCAACGAGGGATATATTGCTTTGCATACACAAAACGCGAAGATCCTAGATAACCTTTCGCATGGAATCAGCGCCGAAGCGGAAGGAAGCAATCAAGCTACAGACAACCACACTCCTGTCGGTGTATTCTTCGATATTAACAATACCAGTATTCACGAAAATGATGGAGATGGCATTCGGGGAATAGCCGATCAAGGTGCCATCGGTGGCACATGGAACTTTGTAGGACCAGGGGGATTAGATGATCTCTATTTTTCGGATCTAATCTCTTCGATCCAAGTGGATCATGGACAAGGCGTTATTAATTCCTGTGATATCAGCAATAATGGAGGGTATGGCGTATACCTTTGGGTTGTCGGCTCGCAGGTTGAGTCTCTACTTGGTGCAGCATCGGTGCGATTGGTTAACAACTTTATCTGGAATCACCCTCTGGAGGGGATTCGGGTTGACTTGCAAAACGGACCATTTTGTTTCGTACCAATTGTTCACTGCACCATTGCCGGAAATGGCGATTCTGCAACAACACCTCAGTCAATTGAAATTGTTAATTCGAGTGGAAGTCCAGCATTTTATCGAGCTGAATCCGTAGGGTCACGAGGGCGAGTCCTCAATACCAAAATTTACAATTCCATATTTCAGCGCAAATCAGTTTTTCTTCAAGATTTTGGTTCGTCTCTTGATAATTATGCAATAGGGGATTCAATTAACAATACTAACCCCCTCAACATTGGCTGCGCAGGTATTAGAGCCTTGGACCCTGCTCAGCTACCCTACCCATTTACAGAATCAAATGGCGATGTGGCACCATTCGTCGGTCCAATCATTTGGATTGCCACTTCTCCTGCCCAATTTTTCTTTGGGAGCTGGGTAACGCAACCCTTTAACCATTGTCCCAACTTCTTGCATGTTGAAGAGGGTGAATCAAATAGCGATTTCGAAGGAACAAATCGACCTTCTGGCGCAGACCTCTGGAAACGTGATAAGGGAGGAGATCATGCAGATGATTCCTAATGACCATATCGTCATAAAATGTGTAATGGCCGCCGGTGCGGTCATGGCGACCACCCATTCTGCTATAAGTCAAGAGGATTACCATCAGCAAACAAAGTGCTGGGCCATCAAGGAGGTTCTTCTTCCCTACCCAATTGCTCCTGGTGAAAATGTGTACTTCGGGCCGCCAAGGTTTCTCGGCGACACAGACGGTGATGGCTTGGTTGAAGCGCTTTTCCGATGGAACTCATTTTCTTCGACTGGTGGATTGGGGTGGCGTCAACAAGTCTTTGACGCGAGGTCCTTGCTTAAGGAAGGAAGGGATAATTACGCTCCAATTAGTAATTGGTTCTACAACCGCACGGTCAAATTAAATACACCCATTGGATCGTATCTAACAGCGGGGGTTCAGCTTTCGCTAGAAACCGGGGTTTATTCGATCCAAGATGGTCAATTCGCCACCTACCTCCCCATTCCGCCACCGGCCCATACGCTAGAGCTGTTGATGAGAGCGGGTGACCTAAATCAAGACGGATGGGATGACCTATTCGCCTACCCGTATGATGGCCAACTCGCCCTCAATGTGGGCCTGATAGATGGCAAGACGAGAACTTTTGTGTGGAATGATTACGATCCATCGGTTACAGCTTGGTCTGCCTATCCAGTGTTGAGCTACATACCCCAGGGCCCTCCTGACTTGGATGGAGATCAAATAGCCGACTTCACAGTCTCATACGCGATGCCTTGGGCTGGAGGAAGCTCACCGTTCCGCATGTTTTTCCGCGCGTATTCCGGCTTATCTGGTTCTCGACTCTGGGAAAGGACTTTGCTCAATGATGATAATGCTGGATTTTTCAGCAACCTGAATTCAGATCTAAATGGCGACGGAGTCATTGACCTGTCAGTGATGGAACCCAACAATTATGACTTTGCAAATGGCACAATGGTAGATGGTCAACTCTCCGCCATCAACGGGTCTACGGGGAACACAATCTGGGAAGTTCCCATAAAATATATCGACCCCAAGTGGGCTTCTGGGATTTCTATCAACGACTATTACATCCCTTACCATCCCGTCTTTCCAACACCTGACATGAATGGCGACGGAGTGGATGAAGTTTCGTTTACCGCCCACAACTTCGTAATTACGGATCCTAAAACTCGCCGAGTTATTGCTTCTTTTTCCGGAAAGGATGGAGCTTTCCTCGGACTTGAACGTATGCCAGAGACTGCATACCCTTGGCTAAGTGAACCTGTGGATGATATTCGAGATAGTCGACGATTAACGCCTTTAGGTGATTTTGATAACGACGGTTGGCAAGAAATGGCCTTAGGAGTAAACGCCCCAGAGTTCGATCAAAACGGTGGTACAACCACTCCATTAGCACTTGCTATCCTTAGTCATCCCTCTTTGATTGCGGACACTAAAACTCACCTTGGTGGAAAAGTCTCATTTGCAATCCATGTCCCCAATTCAGCGGGGAAACACTACCAAGTAATCGCCTCTACACGATTCAGCCCTCGCTCAGGCATTTTCCTAGATGGGTGGAATACACACCTCGATCATTCAGGAACCCTCACACATTTCTTAACGCATCGACCCATCCGGGGTGATTTGGATTCTATGGGCAAAGCAAATGGGTCAATTCCAGTCCCCATGATCCCAGGGTTTTCTGGCAAAACTCTTTTCTTCAAAGTTGCAATTACGGATCAAGCTAATCCCGATCAGATCCTTTGCTTGAGCAATTTATGTTGGACCAAAATCTTATAAGGTACAGGTAATGGTTTTGTAGATCTCGGCAGATTCCGCTTCGCTCCATCAGCCCCACAGGGAAGAAACCTGCCGGGGGCAACTTCGGGGGGATTGCGGTTAACTGGGTAAAGTCAAACCACTGCCCCAATTTTTTACATGTGGAAGAAACTGAGTCTACCAGTGATTTTGAAGGGACTGCTCGTCCATCAGGTGCAGACATTTGGAAGCGTGACAAGGGAGCAGATCATCAGGATGATAATTAAGTCCTCAATCCATAAAAGATGGGCAATGATCGCAGTCGCGATTATTGCCATTTCTCCCCTTGCCACAGGCCAAAGTAACCGCGCACCGCAACTCAGAGAATGGGTAATAAAGGAGGTGCTCCTGCCTTATCCAATCGCACCTGGAGAGGACTTGCACTTTGGACCACCAAGGTTTCTTGGAGATGCAGACGGAGACGGATTAGTAGAAGCGCTGTTCACCTGGAACTCCTTTTCAGCGACCAATTTCACTGGATGGCGCCAACAGATTTTCAATGCCAAGACCCTACACAAGGGTGGAAAGGAAAACTACGTCCCTATTGATAGTTGGTTCTACAACCGCACCGTCAAGCTAAATACACCAGTCGGTCCGTATCTAACAGCTGGGATTCAACTTTCATTGGAAACCGGAGTCTATTCGATTCCAGACGGGCAATTCGCTTCTTATCTCCCAATTCCCCCGCCAGCTCATTCCCTCGAACTATTGACGAGAGCGGGTGACTTAAACCAAGATGGATGGGATGATCTCTTTGCCTACCCATATGATGGCCAACTCGCCGTCAATGTAGGTTTGATCGATGGCAGAACGAACACTTTTGTTTGGAATGATTATGATCCCTCGATTCAGGCGCGGTCTGCTTACCCCGTTTTGAACTATGATGCCGAAGGCCCTTCAGATTTGGACGGAGACGGGGTTGCCGACTTCCTTATTTCCTACCAGCTGCTCTGGGCTGGCGGAAGCTCACCTTTCAGTATGTTATTCCGAGCTTATTCAGGCCTAACCGGTTCTCAAATTTGGGAAAGAACTTTGCTCAATGAGGATAACGCCGGGTTCTTCAGTAACCTAAATTCAGACCTAGATGGTGACGGAGTCATTGACTTGTCGGTGATGGAGCTCAACAATTATGACTTTGCAAACGGCACGATGGTAGATGGCCAGCTCTCCGTCATCAGCGGCTCAACTGGAAACACCGTTTGGGAAGTCCCGATAAAGTACATTGATCCAAAGTGGAATGGCGGGATTACGATCACCGATTACTATCTTCCACGGCATCCCGTTTTCCCGACTAAGGACTTGAACGGGGATGGAGTCGACGAAGTTTCCTTCGTGGTTCACAATTTCGTTCGAACGGATCCAGATGTACTGCGGATCATTGCCACGTTTTCTGGAATTGATGGGAGCTTCCTCGGGCTTGAACGAATGCCAGAGACTGCATGGCCCTGGCTAGACGAAACCGTGGATTATGGAGCTGACAGTCGAGGGTTAACCCCCTTAGGTGATTTTGACAACGACGGCTGGCAAGAGATGGCTTTAGGAGTAAACGCCCCAGAGTTCGATCAAAATGGTGGCACGACCACTCCCTTGGCACTTGCCATCCTTAGCCATCCTTCTTTGGTTGCGGACGACACCACCCAGCTCGGTGAAGAAGTCTCATTCGCAATCCATGTCCCAAATTCCGCTGGTAAACACTACCAAGTAATTGCCTCCACACGGTTCAGCCCTCGCTCAGGAATTTACCTGGATGGATGGAATACACACCTCGATCATTCAGGGACACTCACGCATTTCTTAACTCATCGACCAATCCAAGGCGATTTGAATTCAATGGGTAAGGCCGTCGGCTCAATTCCCGTCCCAATGATTCCAGGATTTTCAGGAAAAACCCTTTACTTCAAAGTCGCTATTACAGATCAGACTGATCCCAAAACGGTCCTTTGTTTGAGCAACCTTTGTTGGACTAAAATCTTATAGCGAACGAGAAAGGATCTTGTAAATTTCGGCAACTAAGGCTTTGCCATCCAGGATTACGGGTCTGCCTAACACGACCGCCCCGTTTGCCGTTTCTGTAACCGGCACCTGGATGGCACCTTTTTGTAGTAAGCGCGCGGCGGCTTCGGCCCAGAGTTGAGTAGGCACGTGGTCGTCGTGCAGATCGTGAATGGGAGCGGAGGAGTTGCCGTCGTTCGGGCGAGCCGACGCGATGGCTTGATATTCATCCCACAGTTCCTCTAAACGAGTCGCACTTAATTCGGCGCCATTCATCAAGCCGCCGTCCCACCAAGTCAAGTAGTTGTCGCGGCTCCAGGGGATTTGCTCGGTTGCCAAATCCAACGTAAAAATCCAAGCCACGTTTTCAACCAAAAAAGCGACGCGTTGAATAGTGGTGCCGCGAATGATGCCGCCGCGTTTGATGTGGTTATGTCCAGCAAGTTGATGAATAGCGAGCAAGTCGTCGGCGGGGATCCACCATTTTTCGGATTCATAATCCGGACGATGATCGGCTTGCACAAACAAGTCAGTCAAAGTTTCGACAACCATTTCCGCTTGGCCGGCATCCCAACCGATTAGGTCGCGGTTGATTGCTTGATTCAAAAAAGAGGTGCGACCAAAATGCCAAGCGTCGTCCATTGCGCCGTGGCATGCCATGCCGGCGATGAAACAAAACAGACGCTCGGAATGCGCGTTCCAAGGCTCGCCATAGGTCTGGTGCAAATACTCCGCAGCAGTGGTGTGAAACGGCTGCCAATGTGCATCTTCGGCAGCGTCGGAGCTGTGGGGCCACAGATAACCCCAATCCGGATAGACCGCCCCCACCCGCACTGTTTCCGGCCATTGGGCCAAAGTAGTTGCCAAACCTGGATGCGTCAGCGGATTCAAATTTGCAACGGCACGGTCGGCGGCTTCCATATGAGTGGAAATTCCGCTGGCAGTGAGGTTATTGGCCCGAAAAAAGCCAAAGACAACTGCAACGATGCAAAGTAAAACCGTTGCGAACGGCTTACTGCGAACGGACTGCAAAGGAGTATCAATGAGGGGACGATTCATGGTGGTGGCGAAGCTAGGTCATCCTAACCGACATTTGTTGGTCGGGAATCGTTAAATAACACCCCTGTCAGAGCGGAAAATCGCCGCATTAAGGCGTGCTCACAAAACAAAATTGTCAGACGAATCACGGCTACGGGCTGCAAAAATAATAACGCCCCTCATTTTCCCTTTTAAAAATGTTCACCATCCTCCCCAAATTTCTCGCGGTAACGGTTTGCCTGTTGCTGTTTCCTGCCACCACCCTCGCCCAGAACAATGGCATCGATCCGCCGGTAGACGGCAACATCCTCGAAGTGACCGATCAAGAAGTCACTTTCAGCGACGGCTATCGAACCTTACTGGATATTCGATACCCAACCACGTCGCCAAATCCTGGTGGTTGGCCGATGGTGCTTTTTGTGCATTCCAGTGGCACCAGTCGCACTCAAGTAAATGGCAAAGCTAAATCGATGGCTAAGCGCGGCTACATCACTGTTACTTATGACGTACGCGGTCAAGGCCCCGGGATGGCATTGAATAACGCGCAGGTTCATGGCCGTTCCAACATCGGAATTCGCGAACGCATCGACATGTTCGAAACCATAGAAGCGGTGGAAGCATTGTTTCCAAGCGTGGTCGACATGGACCGAATTGGCGT
>JACNIZ010000045.1 GCA_014382805.1 Planctomycetota bacterium | reverse complement strand
TGTTCTGATCGCCTGGGGCCTCTCGCGAGAGGCCCATCGGTTGTCACGATACGGCAAGCCTATTAAGGAGCGCGTCGGCCATAGTTTCTTGAAGGCCCGTATGCGCGAATTTGATGCACCCTTCGGCGGTGAACTCTCGGGTCATTATTATTTCCGTGATAACTGGTACGCCGACAACTCAGAAATCATTTTGCTTTCGGTGCTCAACCTGGTGTCGCGCTCAGACCAGCCATTCAGTGAAATGGTTGCTGACCTGATGTGCTACCACAGCACCGGCGAAGTCAATTTTGAAGTCGAGGACAAAATCGGTGCAATGAATCGATTGAAGAGTGCTTTCAGCGATGCTGCCATCGACGAATTGGACGGCGTCACCATTGCCTATGGCCAGCCGGACCAAGCCGATTGGTGGTGGGTCAACGTTCGTGCTTCCAATACTGAGCCGTTGCTGCGTATGAATCTTGAATCTGATGATCGCCAGCAAATGGAGCGCATGACCGGGCGCGTCATTGACATCTGGGGCGTGCAACCGGTCACTCATTAGCCGTTCCGTTAGTCCAACCGCCACCATGGACCTCGACAAAATTACCGAAAAACCCATACGCATCATCGGCGTGCCGATGGACTACGGTGCGAGCCACCGTGGTACTGACATGGGTCCCAGCGCGCTGCGCATTGCCGGGGTTGCGCCTAAGCTGCGCAAAATCGGTTACCAGGTACAACGCGAAGCTGAAATTCAAGTTCCAGCAATGGAAACACGAGAGGCGCGCAATGCGGACGCGCGTTTCTACGACGAAATTCTTACCGCTTGTAGCGAGCTTTCGGAAGCGGTGAAAACTGTGCTGGAAGAAGGCGGGATGCCGCTGATTTTGGGCGGTGATCACTCCATTGCCATGGGTTCGGTTTCGGGAGTTTCTAGCTACTTCCGCCAGCAAAACAAAGAACTGGGGCTGATTTGGTTTGATGCTCATGGCGACATGAATGTGCCCGGTATTTCGCCCAGTGGCAACATTCACGGCATGCCGCTGGCACACTTACTCGGTTACGGCGACGACGCCCTGGCCAACATCGGCGGCTTCTCTCCGAAGGTCAAACCAGAAAACGTTGCCTTGATTGGGATTCGTGAATTGGATCGCGGCGAACGCAAGGTGATTCGTGAATCCGGGGTGCAAACTTTTACTATGCGCGATATCGACGAGCGCGGCATGGCAGCCGTCGCTGCCGAGGTGGTGAAGGTGGTGACGACAGGCACAGACGGTTTTCACCTCAGTTTTGACGTCGACGGTTGCGATCCCTCGGTCATTCCAGGTTCCGGCACGCTGGTACCTGGCGGCATTAATTTCCGTGAAGCTCACTTGCTGCTGGAATATTGCGCCGACTCAAAAATGATGACTTCGATGGACGTGGTCGAACTCAATCCAGCGCTGGATATCCGCAATCAAAGTGCGGAAACCGCCGTTCAATTACTGCTTAGCGCATTTGGTAAGTCCATCCTGTAGTTGACGCTGTTATTTGCCGAAGCTTTTACGGAATCGGTCGACGTCAACTTGGCGCCCCATGACCAATAAATGGTCATGGGCTATGAGTTCAAAGTCCGCGCCCGGATTAAAGACTAGATCCTCTCGACCTGGGCGGCGCACGCCGATCGCGATTAATCCATATTGATTGCCCAAATCTAGCTTGCGCAAAGTGGAGCTGCCCACCGAAAATGAGGTCGGCAACTCGATCTCTTGAATGAGAACCTCGTTGTCAGTAGAGCCTAGCGCCAAGTCGGCCAAACCCACTGCGCCTGGACGCAAGAAGGCCTGAGCCAAGCGTTTGCCACCCAGTTGATAAGGGGTAACCACACTGGTCGCGCCCACCATTTTGAGCTTTTTTTCAGTATTGGTGTTTTCCGCGCGCACCACGATCGGGCAATGCGGGTTGAGCTGGCGCGCACTCAAAGTAATAAAAACGTTCCCAGCGTCGCTACTGATCGCCGCAATCACCCCCGACGCACGTTGGATGCCGGCGGCCATCAAACTTTCTTCGGTGGTGGCATCGCCAATCAAACACGGCACGCCGATTTCAGTCAGCTCTTGCAAGCAATCCTCGTCATCCGAGATCACCACGTATTCCTTGCCTAGGGTATCCAGCTCATGGCGCACAATTTTGCCCAGGCGGCCGTAGCCACACAAAATCACGTGTCCCGACATTTCATCGATGAGTCGTTGCATTTTTTTCAGATTTCGGAGCTGGTAGGTGGACAACATGGTCCCGCCGATCAAGTTGGCGGCCTTGAGAGAAATAAACAGCCCGCCGACAATAATCGAGGTGACCAGCGTCATGCCAGCTGGCGACGGTTCGTGCACCTCGCGGAAGCCCACCGTCGAAATGGTGATGATCACCATGTACAGGCATTCATGCCACGGCCAGCCTTCCACCAAGTGGAAACCGACCGTGCCACCAAGGATGACGACTGCACTAAGCCACAACAGCCGCTGTATTTCGCGCCTGTGCAGTCTTCGTTCGTAGTTCTTGACCGGATCCACGTGCCGGATTCTACAATCTGTGGACATGGATCCCAGGCTGGAACCCATCTTGCATCGTACACCCGAGTGGTTGAAGCCCGACGGCCCCGACCAGGACATCGTTGTGTCTAGTCGAGTTCGCTTGGCGCGCAACCTCGCGGACTACCCATTTCCGCGCCAACTCAAGCCCGAGCAGGCCGAAGAAATCTGCACGCGGACCACGTCGTGCTTAGAAACGGTGTTTCGTAACGGCCTTATTTTGAATCCTACCGAATTGGAGGTTGCCGAGGCGGAATTTCTGATTGAGCGCAGTTTGGCCTCGCGCGATATGTTTGAAAGTGCCCAGCCAGGGCGCATTTTATTTCGTGGCGATGGCACCCTTGGACTGATGGTCAACGAAGAAGACCACTTTCGGGTGCAAGGTTTTGCGCGGGGCCTTGATTTAGCTAAAGCCTTTCACCATACTGCCGGCCTAAGCAAAGAGCTGAATCGTGAGTTTCGGCTTGCCAAACACATTAAATATGGCTATTTAACCTCGTGCCCGACCAATGCCGGCAGTGGCATGCGTGCCAGTTTAATGTTGCACTTGCCTGCGATGGCGCGGCTGCGCACTCCGTTGCAACAAACCTTGCAGACCGCGCAGAAGTCGTCGTTGGCGGTTCGCGGCGTGCACGGCGAAGGCAGCCAAAGCATCGGCAACTTTTTTCAAATCAGTAACCAACTGACTTTGGGGCCGTCGTCGGCGGAGCAGATTCAAAAAGTGACTGAATTTGGGCGCGTAGTTTGTGGCTATGAGCGTGAAACTCGTGAAAAATTACTTTCCCACCCAGGTTCTCGGGCCGAACTTATTCAGGATGCCCAGCAGGCTTGGAAGCTGATTTTGGAATCCGACAAGATGACGTCGGCACAAGCTCTGCGGGCTCTGAGTCGCCTGCGCCTAGCCATGTTGTGCAAATTGTCCGACGAACTCGAGATTGAAACACCACCGACTGTGCAGGAATTATTGGAATTATCCTTCCAATTGCAGCCTGGGCATTTGCAGGCTCGATTCGGAATTGCCCTCGATCCACTACGACGGGACGTTTCGCGGGCGCAGGCTTTGCGGCGTGGATTGAATATTCCCCCAAAGGATTCCAGAAGTTCCTAATCGACTGGCCTAAAGAAACTGATGTTGCAAGACTCCTGCGCACGACCGCTGCGGAACCTTCGCCTTTCGGTGACGGATCGCTGTAATTTGCGCTGCGATTACTGCATGCCAGAGGAAAATTTTGCCTGGATGCCGCAAGCGCAACTGCTGAGCTTGGAAGAGCTGGCTACCATCGCGGCGACCTTCGTTGAAATAGGGGTGAAGCGGATTCGCCTCCCCGGCGGCGAGCCGTTGCTACGCCGCGATTTGGCTATTTTGGTCCGTTATTTGGCTGACCTGCCTGGCTTGCAAGATTTGGCGATGACCACTAATGGCCTGCTACTCAATCGCCAAGCCGCCGACCTCAAGGAGGCCGGACTCAAGCGCCTGACCTTTAGCCTGGACACCCTGGACCATCAGCGCTTCGCCCGTCTTACCAAACGCGACCGTTTAGATGAGGTCTTGACCGGAATCCGCGCCGCTCATGAAGTCGGCTTTGTGGGAAGCAAAATTAATACCGTCGTCCAGCGCGGCTTTAATGACGGCGAGATTGGTAATCTGCTGGATTTCGGCCGCGAACATGCGATGGAAGTGCGTTTTATCGAGTACATGGACGTCGGCGGGGCGACGCAATGGTCGATGGATCAGGTCGTCAGCCGGACTCAAATCTTGTCGCAGGTGGCGGCGACGCATGGCAAAGGCGAAGAAATAGCGC
>JACNIZ010000046.1 GCA_014382805.1 Planctomycetota bacterium | reverse complement strand
CTACCCACACGAAATCCTGAAGCCCCATTTTTTTGAGGACGTTGAATTTCGATGTTCACTGGCATGTTCTGGATTTAAACAGCGAAACAGCGGTTTGACCTTGCCGCTGGAGGTCACCGCTCCCAAGCGACTGGCGGTGTACCAAAGCCTATCCGGCTTCGGCGCAGTCTTTTCCGTTATCCCTGCGGTCGACGAGCCTTCGGTACCGGATTCCCCCACTTGGCTATAGGTTAGTGGCAGTAGTGCGCAAAGAAATACTGTGCAAATAAGCATCGCCACTAAGATACCGCCTGCGTGACTAGTTTGGCAAATTCTTGCTGCTACGGGTATTTGCGGCCCCCTCATCGTGCAATAAGCGCAGACGATCGACCTCAACCGTGATCGCGCCGTATTCATCGCGTGCAATCCCTTCCAACAGATAAGGGCCGCGCGTCAGCACCCAAGGCGCTAGCCGTTTGTAAGCTTGCGGAAACATTACCGTTTCATAAATTGCAGTTGTGTCCTCAAAACTCAAAAACATCATTGGTTTTCCGGAGCGAGTGGTGATCGGTTTTTGCGTCACCTGCCAGCCGACCAAACGCACGCGACGATTGATGTATTGCGCCAAGGTGCTGGCTGCAACCGCACCGGAATCCTGGATGCGTTGATGGTGCAGCGCCAAGGGGTGTGCGCTGATTAAAAAATCCAACGCTTCGAACTCCAATTCAAGTAAACGCTCATTTGTAAATTCTACGGCTGGCGGTGGCGTCGGCACTACTTCGATGGCGAATAAACTGGGTGCCGTGCTAACTAAGGCGCCGCAGCGTCGACCATAAAGTGCCGCCCACCGCATGCGCTCTGCTCGCGTCATCGCTTCGTTTTCGCTTAATGCATCGCAAGCGCCGGCGCGTACTAAAGCATCCATTTCTTTGGCTTGCGGACGCACCCGATCCACCAAATTTTGCATGCTCCCAAATTCCCCATGCTGCTGGCGCTGATTCAAAATTCGCTCCACCGTCGGCCGCGCTAAACCCTGAATTTGAGTCAAGCCGACCTGCACCGCGTCGCCGCGACTTTCAAAAGAACGCCCCGCTTGGTTGACGCACGGCAGCAGCATTTGCAAATTCATGCGTCGCCCCTCGGCGATGTAAGCAAAAGTGGAATAATAGCCACCATAGTTGCGCAATACCGAGGCCATGAATTCGGCCGGATGATGGGCGCGCAAGTACGCTGATCGAAACGAAACTTCGGCGAAGCTGGCTGAGTGCGCTTTGCAAAATGAATAACCCGAAAACGATTCAATCTGTCGCCATAGCTCCTCAGCAATTTCTTCACTAAGTTGCGGACCTTCTGGACGCGGCCGCTGCACGCCGTCTAAAAATTGCTTTTTCCACACCGCAATGCGCTGATACGCGCGCTTTTTTGACATCGCCCGACGCAATCCGTCGGCCGCTCCTGGGCTCATTCCGGCCAAACATTGTGCGACCTTTAGTACGTCTTCTTGATAGGTCATCACGCCGAAGGTTTCGGCTAGCAGCTGCCGCAATTCGGGTGCTAAATACCAACTGTCATCGTGGCGTCCGTGTTCGCGCACAAAATGAAAGCGCTCGATGTAGGCACGCATCATGCCGGATTGCGAAATGCCGGGGCGAATGATGGACGACGCAGCGACCAAGGCCGGGAAATCTCGACAGCGCAGTTTTTGCAGCAAACTACGCATGCTCGGCGACTCGATGTAAAAGCAACCCATGGTGTCGCCGCGTTGCAGTAAATCACGCGTACGTGAGTCCCGCTGCGGGTTCACTCGCGCCCAATCGATGTGCAAACCGGTGGTTTCACGCACCTGATGCACCGCGTCGCGAATCACCGCCAAGCCGCGATTGCCGAGCAAGTCTATTTTCAATAAACCCGCGTCCTCCACCGGGTCCATATCCCACTGCGTGATCACCACCGCACCGCGCTCGGTTTGTTTTTTGGCTGGCTGCAGCGGCAAATGGTCGGTCAGCGGCGTCGGCGCCAGCACGATGCCGCCGGCATGCACGCCTAGGTGACGCGGAAAACCGTTCAACTGTGCGGCATGATGTAAAATGCTGCGCCATGGCTCGGAATCCAACGGCAAACGCGCAGTTTTTGGATGCAGACGTAGTTTTTCTGGATCCAAAGCACCCGAACGCGCCCAGGGCAAGGCGCGCGTAACCGGCCCAATCTCTGCCGCCGGCACCCCCATCGCTTTAGCCAATTCACGCACCGCGCCACGAGCGGCAAAGGTCGAATGGGTACTAATCATCGCCACTCGATCACGTCCGTAGCGCTGATAAACATAATCCAAGACCCGATCACGCTCGTCCCAAGCAAAGTCCAAATCGACGTCGGGAAAATCGCTGCGGCCGCGATTCATAAAACGATCAAACCACAATTCATGCTGCACCGGATCAACATGAGTAAGTCCAAGCAAATAAGAAACTAAACTGTTCGCCGCTGAACCGCGTCCGCAACTATGAATATGCTGCTGCCGCGCCCAACGCGTGATGTCGGCGACGATCAAAAAATAATCGGCCATATCTTGCTCCTCAATCAACGCCAGCTCTTTTTTCAACTGCCGCTGATAGCGCGCATCCCATTGCGTGCGCCGCCGACGTCGCCCGCGTTGGCAAAGACGCGATAGGTGAGCAAGTGCGGAGCGCCCCGCCGGCACTGGAAAACGCGGTTTGCGCGGAACTCCAATGGGAATGCGCCAGCTACAGCGTTCAGCCAATTCAGCCGCACCGCGCAAAGCTTGCGGCGCATAGCGATAAGCCAATTCCATCTGCTCTGGACTGCGCAGCCATGACGAAGCATGCGCCAATTTTTTGGCGGCGTCATTTTCTTCCAAACGTGCCAAATTCACGTTCGCACCAATCGCGACCAGTAGGCGATGGCGCTCATAATCTTGTTGCTGGCAAAAAGCCACCGTCGGCGCGGCGATGGCTGGCAATTGCAGTTTTTGCGCCAGTTCCGCGTCGACGCCGCCGCCATTGATCGGCCGCACGCGCACGTATAAATCCTCTGGGCCGCGCGCTTGTAGTAATTCATGCAACAACATCTCGTCGCTGCTCAGCACAGCCAGACCGCGCGCCGATTCTTTGGCCAAGCATTCCACCAAATAACGCGATCGGCCGACGCCGGAATGATTGCTATCGATGGCTAAACCGGCAAAGCTGACTTGGGTGCACAAACGGCACAGCGCCGCCCAGCCTTCGGCGTCTTCGGCGATGGCTTGCAAGCAGATGCCTTCGACCTGAAAGCGCACTCCAAAAATCGGTTGCACGCCGACCTTATCGCACGCTTTTTGAAACGGCACCGCGCCCCACAGACCATTTAAGTCGGCCATGCCCAGCGTGGTGATACCGAATTCCGCCGCTTGCTGCGCCAATTCGTCGACGCGCGACGCGCCCCAATGAAAAGACCACGGCGTCGCTACTCGCAGTTGGGTCAGCGCTGACTGAGCCACACCGTTTCTCCGGCGCGCACCGACGCCACGCCATATTTTTCCCGCACTTGATCCAATACCGACACCAATTTGCGACTGCGTACGGTATCGGGATCAAACAAATCACCCTGCCAAAAGCCTTGGGTCAGGCCGCTCAAACGCACACCCAGCAACCGCACCAAAGTGCGCCGCGTTGCCATGCGATGCAAAATCTCCCGCAGCGGCACCAATAGCTCCAAATCATGATCGGTGGCCTGGCGCAGTGTTGCGTCGCGGGTTTCAGTGACGAAGTCGGCATAGCGCAACTTCAAACTTACCTTACGCGCCAGCAAACCTTTTTGACGCAAGCGCCGCGTTGCGGATTCCAATAGTTCACGCATCTTGGCGCGTAAAAAAGCATGATCGTCGGTGTCGATGGCAAAGGTCTGCTCGTGGCCGATGGACTTGACCTCGGGCCGCTCCCACGGCGGACAAACCGGCGTATCGTCTTCACCGCGCGCGCGACGCTGCATGGACGGTCCATAACTGCCGAACAACTCGGACAAAAACCAGTCTTCGGTGCCGGCCAGTGTGCCCAACAGCGGGATATTTAAATCCTTCAGCCGCCGCGTCGTCACCGGGCCGATACCAGGCATCGCGCGCACTGGCAGCGGCGCTAAAAAACGCGATTCTTGGCCGGGAAGCACGTCGAACAATCCCATCGGCTTGGCAAAAGCCGACGCTACTTTGCTGACCAAACGATTGCGGGAAATACCGACGGTCAAATCCAAACGCAAACGATCTTTGATTTCGCTGCGCATGCGATCGGCGGCGTCGACGGCGCGACCAAACAAGTGCGTAGTACCGCTCAAGTCCAAATAAGCCTCGTCGACGGACACCCCCAGGTTGCCCGAATATTTCTTCTC
>JACNIZ010000223.1 GCA_014382805.1 Planctomycetota bacterium | reverse complement strand
CGCGCCAGGTCGAGGGAATCGTCGATCGTGGCGTGGGGCGGGTGGGTTCGCCAGGAACCTTGATCGAGGACGAAACCCTAGACGGCGGGCAGCCACTTTTTGTACTGGCTGTTCACGTTGAGGCTCCTAAGGGCAGAGCAAAAGCTGGGATCTCGGTAGAGGACTTCGTTTTGGGTTTGGCCTGGGCAGATTTATCCACAGGCGTTTTCCGCTGTGCATCGACCACGGTTGGCCGTTTCGCGGAAGAATTGGCCAGGATTCAACCGGCCGAGGTCCTGTTTGCGGATTTGTCGGAGTCGGACAGTTTGTTTGAGGTGACTCAGCAGCTCCGCAACACGGTGTCCCGCGAAGAAATTCCTTGCACCCATCGACCTCCATGGGCTTTCGACGCACCGCGGGGGCGTCGGGATATGTGTGAGCAGTTGCAGGTCAAAACCTTGGAGGCGTTCGAGGTCGATGAATGTGCGGAATTGCTGGCGGCGGGCGGCGGGTTGCTGGATTTTTTGCGCGATACTCAGAAGAATGCGCTGAGCCAAATCCGGGACTTGCAGGTGCACCGGGCGTCGCAATATTTGATTTTGGATAAAGCCACTCGGCGCACTCTAGAAATAACTCAGTCGCAACAAGATGGCGGTCGCGACGGCACTGTGTTGGAAGTATTGGACCGCACCCGCACGCCGATGGGGGCGCGCTTATTAAGGCAGTGGATGCTGGAGCCTTTGGTGGATTGTGCTGCCATTCAAGCGCGCCATGATGCGGTCGAATATTTAGTCAACGCAGGCGAGGTTCGGCACAGCATTCGTCAGACATTGAAAGGGTTGGGCGATATGGAACGGGTCAGCGCCAAGGTTGCCGTCGGCAGAGCTGGGGCGCGGGAACTGCAATCCTTGGCGGCAACTTTGCTGCGGATTCCAGAGTTACATACTGCCTTGGATCAACCCAGTGGGCTTGACGAAATTGGTTCGATGTTAAGTGAATTACGGTTCCGATTGAATCCGTGTCAAGATTTGGCCGAGCGCATTGATCGCACCTTGAAGGAAGGTGCGCCGTTGGGCTTGAAGGACGGTGGATTGATCCGTGACGGCTTCAATGAGCGTGTCGACGAGCTGCGCGGCCTTGCTCAAGGCGGCAAACAATATTTGGCCGAATTGCAGCAAAGAGAAATGCAGCGAACCGGTATTTCGACGCTGAAATTGGGCTTTAATCGAGTATTTGGCTATTACATTGAGGTCAGTCGTTTGCAGTCCGAGCGGGTGCCGGAAGACTACATTCGCAAGCAGACTTTGAAAAATGCCGAGCGCTATATCACGCCCGAGTTAAAGGAATACGAAGGCAAAGTGCTGGGTGCGGAAGAAAAGTTAAAGGCGTTGGAGTACGACCTGTACACCGAACTGCGTGCAGCGGCGATGGAGCAGGTGGATGCATTAATGGGCACCGCCCAGGCCCTGGCTGAGCTCGATGTATACGCCAGTTTGGCTGAGGTCGCGGTGCAAGCGCGTTACGTGCGGCCCGAGCTTTCGGATCAGCATGAAGAGTTACAAATCGTTGGCGGCCGCCACCCGGTGGTTGAGGCGTCTGCGTTAGAGGAACCTTTTGTGCCTAACGATACGCGCTTGGGCGGAGATGCCGAGCAATTGGCGATTTTGACCGGCCCCAACATGAGTGGTAAATCCACTTACCTACGCCAGACCGCATTGATTGTGCTGCTCGCGCAGATGGGCTCTTTTGTGCCGGCCGAAAGTGCGCGGATCGGATTGGTCGACCGGGTTTTCACCCGCCTCGGCGGTGGCGACGACATTAGTCGTGGCGCGTCCACCTTCATGGTGGAGATGGTCGAAACAGCCAACATTTTGCGCCACGCTTCGACGCGTTCCTTGCTGCTACTCGATGAAGTCGGCCGCGGCACCAGCACCTTCGACGGTCTGGCAATCGCCTGGGCAGTTTGCGAGCACGTTCATAACCGGCTCGGTTCTCGCTGTTTATTCGCCACTCACTACCATCAATTGACCGATTTGGCGGTCAGCTTGCCGCGCGCGCGCAATTTGAACGTGGCGGTGCGCGAGTGGGGGGATGAAATCGTTTTCCTGCATCGCATTGACGAAGGCGGTACCGATCGAAGCTATGGCATACACGTCGGCCGTCTCGCTGGGCTTCCCGCCGACGTCCTGAGCCGTGCCGCTGAAGTATTGCGGCGCCTAGAGCGTGAGGAAGAGGATTTGAGCCAGCGCATTTTGCATAAGGTGGCCACCGAGGAAGCCAAACCGGCTGCATCGCCCCAACCCGGCCTGGTCCAGTCCAGCCTCTTTCAACTCTTCGCTGAGCGCGGCGAGGAAGATTTGGCCGCCCAGATCCTGCGTTTGGATGTCAACGAGCTGACTCCGATTCAAGCTTGGCAATTGCTGGACCGGGTCAAAAAAGGCTTGGAATAAAGGGAATCAGCGCTTGGTATAAAGGGAATCGGTCGCAAATTTCCGCCGCCCGCCCGTCAGACAAATGCGTAACAGATTCGCCTAGTACGGCGAATTAGGGGGTAGAAGTTGACAGACTGCCATAAAGCACTAATATGGTGCTTAATAACAAAATTCCTGCCATGCTCTTCACCGATCTAATTCAGAACCTAGACCTGGATGATTTCGATGCCACCAGCAAAAAAATGCTGCTTAAACTGGATCGAAGCGGGGAAGGTGTAGAGTTTTCTTTCCAGCGAGCTGGCTCTAAGTCAGGTCAAGAGAGCAACTTGCTGTCTATGTATAGGCGAGAGGTTGCGGCGATTCCATGTATGGATCGGCAAGAAGAGGTCGGTTTTTGCATGGGAGTGGAATTCCTTTGGATGCGCTTAAAGCTAGCGCGTGCGGCTTCGGGCTTCGCGGAGGACGAAATTCACCGCTATCCAGGTGTGGATGATCTCAAATGCTCCACCTGCCCCTCGGGTCGTGAACGATTCTGCCTAGGCTGTGCCCCGGTGGATTTGGCGGGGGAGATTCGGGCTCGACTGCGTGCTCGTACCCAAGAATTTGTTGCCGCTCGTAACGAATTGATGGAACGCCACCTGTTTATCGTCTTCCGTTTGCTGGAGCGTTATCGCCACTCTGGTGTGCCGATGGAGGACCTGGTCCAAGAGGCTAACTTCAGCCTGTTTAAGGCAGTGCAAGGCTTCGATTTCAAACGCGGGGTTCGCTTCAAGACCTATGCTGGTTATTGGGTGCTGCAAGCTTTCCTGACTGCGATTTACAACCAAAGCCGGACTGTCCGGGTGCCAGCCTACATCCAAAAGGCCATGAAAAAGATTCGCGATGCCTCTAACGGCCGCGATCTTTCTCACGCCGACGTCGCCCGTATCTCCAAATCGTCCGGTGTGCCCGCCGATTTGGTGCGAACCGCGCTTGCCGGAAACCGCTACACCTTGTCTCTCAATCGAATTATAGACGAGGACGGTTCGCCGATGATGGATATGGTCGAAGCCAAGGATGGCTCCTTAGAGCCAGACTTTGCAGAAGACCGACGGTTGTCCTACCATTTGGCTGACGCCGTATCTCGCCTTTCGGATCGCGAACAAACGGTACTGACGATGCGCTTTGGCTTGATGGGCGACCAACCTCGCACTCTGGCTGAAGTTGGTAAGCGCTTAGGCGTAAGCTTAGAGCGAGTGCGTCAAATTCAAAAAAATGCACTCGAGAAGATACGCTCCGGCAAAGGAGCCATTCTTCTCGAGCAGTTTGCTTAAGGTTGCCTGGGATTAAACCATAGGCTTTTGATCTACGTTGAATTGCCCGTGCAAAATCTGGTTGGCGATTTTAACCATCAAGGTAAACAGCATGGCGCCGATGGCCAAGATGCCGATAGAGATGATGATTTCGTTCCAGGAAGGCACGTATTCAAAAATCTCGCCCAATGGATCCGGTGTCATTCCAGGAATGACCATGCCCATGCTTTTCTCCAGGTAGACGCCTAGGAAAATTAAAGCGCAGCCGATGTTCAAGGTGTAAGGGTTTTCCCGCAAGCGGCGGCTTAAGAACATTCCGAACGCCAAAACCGAGCAAATCACCGCGGTCCACATCCAAGGAACAATTGCGGTATGGCCATCGACTCCAGAGAACATGTAGTGAAGGTGAACCACGTGATCTTTGCCACCGTAGTATTCCTGGAATATTTCGGCAGACAGCAAGAACAGGTTAATGCCCATGAAATAAGCCATCAATTCGGCAATTTTCCAAATGGCTTCACGGCGGATATGGAAGCTGGTGAACCGGCGTAATAACTGCAGCGCAACCAGCAAGATAGCTGGGCCGGCACAGAAGGCGGAGGCGATGAAGCGTGGCGCGAGGATGGCAGTGTTCCAGTAAGGGCGGGCGATCAACCCGCTGTACAAAAATGCGGTCACCATATGAATGGCAATTGCAGCTGGAATTGAGAACCACACCATGAACATGAATAGGCGGTTGTTCGGCTCAGCTTTGCGGAACATTGTGAACAACAAATAGGTCACGATGCCAAAGTTAAGCAATACATAGCCATTCAAGGCAATGACATCCCAAGCCAATAAGGAGCTTGGAAGATTCAGGCGACCACCAAAGCCAGGCAGTAAGTGCCAAAAACGTTCTGGGCGGCCGATGTCGACCATCACGAATAAGGTGCAGCAAATAATCGCCGCCACTGCAAGCAAAATGCCATAGGCAACGATTTCTTTAATCGGCCTCCAGTTATAAAAGTATGCCGGAATGACCAGGGTCACCGCAGCCTCCGCCACTCCAACCAAAAAGGTGAAGTTGCCGATGTAGAAGCCCCACGACACTTGGTCGCGCATGCTGGTGGTAATCAAGCCATCTTGAAGTTGGCTTATATAAGCTGCAGCACCAAAGCCTATGAAGGTGAGCAAGACCAGCATCCAGCCCCAGTAGTAGCGATTTCCGCTAGTAATGATGCGTAAGCTGCCGAAGGCAAAGCTGGTGTAGAGTCGCACGGTGGATTTCATGCCTAGTCTCCTGAATCAGCCGTAGTAGTAGTAGAAACGTGGCCTGGTGCTCAACTCGGATTTGAGAATAAACACTTGCTTGTTCTCAAGGACGTAGCGAAGTTCACCGTTTGGATCCAAGAGGTTGCCGAACTTACGCGCGCCAACCGGACAGACTTCTACGCACTTAGGGTATTGGCCCTTGCGCGCGCGCTGAATGCAGAAAGTACATTTTTCAACCACGCCATTCGGGCGCGGCCGGTTACCGAGGTAGTGCATATCGGTATTGACTTCATCGGCCGGAATTTCTGGCTCCTTCCAATTGAAGCGCCGTGCCCCGTAAGGGCACGAAGCCATGCAGCAACGGCAACCTATGCACCAGTCGTAGTCGACCACAACGATGCCGTCGTCTTCTTGCCAAGTGGCTTCTACCGGGCAGCTTTTCACGCAGGGTGCGTCACGGCACTGCTGGCATGCGACTGGCAAATAGAACTTGCCCTCATGCGGCACCGTTTCATGGTCGTAGTAAGGATCGGCGTGATGGAAGTTGACGCCATGTTCTTTTTCCATCTCCAGGACTCGGATCCATTGGATCTCCATGTCCCGGTCCTGGTTGTTTTCATCCACACATCCATGGACACAGCGTCGGCAACCCGTGCACAAGTTGATATCCAGCGCATAGCCGAACTCAACATCCGGCATCGCATCTTCCGCGCCGACGTGAACATCTTTGCCAAACCGCTTTTTGTTGTGAGCGTCCAACTCGACCAGGAGTTGAGCAAGTTCTTCTTTGCCCATTTCGCGGAAGCGCTTGCGAAAGAAATCGGTGTGGGTCAGGTCGCCGCAACTACCGCTAACTGCTGCGGCAGTGCAACCGGCGACTACGCAAAGGAAATCCCTTCGGCTAGTGGTGGCGTGGCTCATTTCGTGACCTCCGGTCGCGGCGGGCCTGACTCCGGCTCAAAGGTGCCGAAGTGGGGGTTGTGGCCACTATGGCATTGAGAGCAAGGCTGGTAATCCTTAGCTCCATTCCACATGCCGGTGCGCTTACCGTGCACTCCGGCTTGCCAATCGGCATATCGTTCGCTGTGGCATTGGCCGCAAAGTTGCGGGGCGTCCTTAAATTCGATTTGTTGACCCCCACTGAGGTGGAGCATGTCAAAGTCGGTGGAATCGTGGCAATCGATGCACCACATTTTTCCGCCGCCATGGTTGAACTCGACCACATCATGTGGATCGCCTAATTCGCGTACCGAAGGGTCATACTCCATGAAATCCGGATCGTGGCACTCAGAGCACGGGAAGATATCTTCCGTAATCATTTCCGGTGGAGGAAGCAGTCTCGCCTCGGGGTCTAAGTCGACAGTCCGCACCCCGGGCATGTCGCCAAACCGTCCGGCGCTGGAATGATCACTAGCCTGACTCGGGCTGCAGGAAACTGCGAGGAGCAGTGGCAAGCCCAGGAAAAAAAGGTTGGACGCATGCATGGCACTGCAGGGTTGTAGGTTTTGGCTGTTGGCCTAGAAGCTTGGGGCCTCTAGGCCGTCAACGTGGACGATCAGCCATCCTTTTTGGCCGGCTCAGTCGAGTCCTTTTTGACTACTTTTTTCGGTGGCAGCACCCGTGGTTTTTCACGCTTCGGGTGGAGGTGTCGGATAGTTTCGAGATTCTTGCCGTATTTGAATTCCTTATAGGAAGGTGAATCTTCGTTGTGGCAAGAAAGGCACAGCAATTCGTCAGGCATGACCATTTCGCCCGCAGGAATCTCGCGTAGAGTTCCTGACTCCACCTTGTTCTCTTTGGCTTCAGTGAGCCGCGTTTTAACGTGATCGCTGCCGGGGCCGTGGCAGGTTTCACACTGCACGCCGAGTTCAGGCTTGAATCGCTTGTGCAACTTCTCTTTTGGAAGGCCGTAAGCGGTTACATGGCATTTCAGGCATTCCGCAGCTTCCTGCGGCTTTTTGATCCCCAACTCTTTGCCGAGTTTCAAGGATTCCGGGCTAGCCAGTTGGGTAAACCCCTTGGAGTGCCCCATTTTCTCCCATTTGTCGTTGATCCCACCCTGCGACTCTTTGTTGTGGCATGATTTACACTTCGCCGCTCCGACGTAAAGTGCTTTCGACGCAGCAATTGCTTTGAGAGCAGCGGACTCCTTTTTCTTTTCCGCCGTGACCGCGACCTTAGCAGGTTCCTGGGCCTTGACGGGCTCTTGAGCAAAGCTGGAAGTGGGTTGTATGGCAAGGCCTACTGCGAGTAGAGCGGAGCCAAGAATCATGGCGGTGGCATTAGAGTTTTTCATGTCGATCCCGTTTGTACTTTGCCTCTGAGATCAGAAGCTAATTAATCCTCGATTCTCCTATCGGCAAGGGCATTCCCTTCAGTGAATCGGTGAAAAGCCAAATGAGCAGCCAAAAGCCTGCCCCGGTATTTCTGGTCTGGCCAAGGACTTACGCGAATGAGCAAGGAGCCTCGCTGAAAGGCACCCACAATTTGGCGGCAAAATCATCGCAAGATCAACGCCTTCTAGAGTTTAGAAGTATTGAAACCCTTGTAGTGGCGGCCAACCTAGGTTAACCATGCAACAGTCATGAAAAAGAGGCACTCACCTCCCCGCCAAATCTTGGACTTCCTAGGCTCGGTAAAAATGACGATTGTGCTATTAGTTTTCGGCGCAATTGCCATGTGCGTTGGGACAATATTGGAATCTCGGCTTGGAGTTGACCTGGCGAAATCGTCGGTTTATTCGGCGTTGTGGTTCGACTTCTTCTTGCTTTTAATAGCCGTGAATCTGGCCGCTGCAGTGGTGAACCGCATACCACTCAAGCGCCACCAGCTTTCCTTTGTGGTCGTGCATGCCTCCATTATCCTGCTGATGTTTGGTGCCTGGATCTCCAGGAACTATGCATATGAAGGCCAACTTAGTGTTTATGAAGGTCAAGGTAGTTCCGACCTACAACTTGACGACAAGGAGATTTTGTTCACTGGCATTAACAGTGATCCGGCCAGCAATGGAAGAACGATGCTTGCTCATTTTGCATTGCCAGATACGGTTTTTATGGATGGACTGGTCCTGCAGAAAAAAAGCGATGGCAAAATCGGCATAGTGGTTGAAAGCTATGTCGCGAAGGGCTTTTTGGACACAGGTATCGCAGCTTCGGATGCAGGCAATGGCCCAGGAATCAGCTACACCGTTTCTGGCCAGGGTGAAAGCGTGGACGGCTGGTTGCTTGCCGGTCACCCTGAATACGCTCGAAATGATCTTGGCCCATTTGAGATTGAGACCCTTTGGTATCGAACTCAAGCTGCCTTGGATTTTCGGATCGCTGAAAAAAACGAGGGCTCAGCAGTTTATATTGAGCGTGGCGATGGTGGCGAACCATTGCGTGTGCCCATGCCAGAAGGCGTCGGCCAGGAGTATTTTTTGGAAGGCGATATCACCGTAAAAGTGGCTTCTTTTCATGAATTCGCCCGGGTGATGGATGGTGGATTGGCCAATGATCCTAGTGGTCCCAGAAACCCTGCGGCCGTAGTTGAGATTACAAGTGGAGGCCGCACCGAACGCCACATGGTGTTCAGCGAATTTCCGGAATTTTCGCAACACAAGGTCGATGCGGAGGGACCTCTTACCGCTGGAGTGCGCTTGACCTCTAATAGTGCTGCCAGCAAGCCTATGTTGACCTTTATTATCGGGCCGGAAGGGAAATTTTATACCCAAGCGAATAGTGGCAGTGGCAGAGGCGAGGTTGCCGAGCTACGGACGGGCCAAAAAGCCGCAATCACAGGTACTCCCTATTCATTCGCCCTCAATCAATACTATTCTGATGCCACCAAGCAGACCTTCGTGAGCAAAGCCAAACCAGGTGAAGAAGGGGGGCGGGCAATTTTGAAATTGGCCATCGAAACCGATACTGGCACTCATGAAATGTGGCTGGAACAGGGTGCAAGCAAGCAAGTTATCGGTGCTAGCCCCGGCATGGTGTTGGACTTTACGAGAAAAATTCGGACGCTTCCATTCCGCGTTGATCTCGATGATTTTCAAGTGGAATATTATCCAGGTGGACGTCGGCCGGCTAACTACTCCAGTGACATTCGCATTTCGTCCCTCGACGGCAGCACTCCACCATTAGCTTCGGTCGTTTCTATGAACCGGCCTTTGGACTACATGGGATTCCGACTATTTCAAAGCAGCTACGCGCTTGGCAGCGGGGGAAGGCCTGACATGACCATTCTTTCCATTTCTTACGACCCAGGTGTTCCGGTAGTCTATGCCGCTTTTGCATTCCTGATTTTCGGAGTGGGTTGGTACACCCTTGGAGATGGGCGGAAGCGCAACTCCCCAAAAAAGTCCAAGCCCTCACTGGAAGAAGCTGATTTGGCAACCAACTTAGTTATTGGTGAAACAGAAGAACGCCCCGCAGGGCAAACCCTCAACAAAGAGGCAGTTCGATGATGTCAATGTTTGCAATCCTCTTCCTCAGTATCCTGCACCCTCAGGAGCCGCCTGAGCCAGTTGCATCCGTTCCGCTAAATGCCGGTGTCATGGAATCCAGCCTATTGCCATTAGAGGCCACCGAAATGTGGGCGATTTTGGCTCAAGGTCGGGTCAAGCCAGTTGGCACCTACGCCAAAGAAATCATGGTTTCTGTTTCTGGGAAAACAGAGGTCGATGGTTTGACTGCACTGGATGTGTTTTGGGGTTGTCACTTTGATTGGCCGACCTTCAGCGACTTGCCGATCGTTAAGATTTCCAGCTCGACTCTACGCCAGGATTTAGGTTTCGAGGATGGGGTACGGCGCTTTTCCTATAACCATCTGATCCTGCATGAAGCCTTCCAAAGCTTAGTCCGGGAGGGTTTAAACGCTGAGAGAGCCAAAGAACCTGCAACTCCAAACCAACGCGATGCGGTGGAGGTTTACCGTCGGTTGGATCTCTTGGCGGAGATTGCGGACGGCCATTCTTTGCAGTTGGTTCCCAGGGCCGATGGCCTCTGGACTTGGCCGGGTTCTTTGGAAAAATCTGCGGTCGCAGCGGATCAGAAAATTGTTACTCAGTTTGCCCTACTTGCCCAAGCCTATTTAACTAAAAATGCCGACGCCTTCCATTCTGCAGCAGGAGTATTGACGAAAGTTCTGCGGGCCGCCTATCCCGAGATCTACCCTACTGAGAGCTTATTGGACAAGGAACTTTTCTACAACGACCTGAATCCATTTGCCTGGGCGTGGAAGCTTTATCTGCTTGGCTTCTTCCTCGTTGCCGTAGCTGGCGCCATTGGTTACAAGTTAGGTTGGGTGACCTTGTTGGTTGGGATGATCTTCCACACCATGGGCCTAGGATTACGCTGGCAGATCGCTGGCCGAGCGCCAGTGTCGGACATGTACGAGTCCTTGATATTTATGGGATGGGGTGCCATCTTGATTGGCCTCGCCCTGGAGTTTTTCTCGCGCAAAGGGTATTTTGCAATTGCCTCCGCATTAATGGGCTTTATGGCTCTTGCTTTTGCCGAGCACCTGCCGATTGATTCTTCCATCAGTCCACTGGTGCCAGTGCTTGCCAATACCTCTTGGCTGGCGATTCACGTGATGACCATCATGTTGTCCTATTCCGCTTTTGCATTAGCGATGGGGATGGGGCACGTCGTATTGTTCTTGCAGTTCTTTAAGCCAGGGCGCACCAAACAACTGCGCGACCTGTCCACGTTGCTTTACAAGTCCTTGCAAATTGGAGTCTTTTTCTTAGCGGCCGGAATTGCGTTTGGCGCGATTTGGGCCAATGAAAGCTGGGGTCGCTATTGGGGCTGGGATCCGAAGGAAACGTGGTCATTGATCACTTTCTTCGTGTACATGATCGTGGTCCACGCTCGTTTTGCCGGTTGGGTCAGCCACTTTGGGTTGGCGGTATCAAGCATCGCCTCCTTCCTCGCAGTTGTGATGACGTACTACGGCGTCAACTTCCTGCTCGGCAGCGGATTGCACTCCTACGGATTTTCGGAAGGCGGTGTGTTTTGGTTTAGCGTTTACTTGGGCCTTGAGCTGCTCATCATCTTTGCGAGCTTACTGCGCTATCGCAGCGCTACAAATTGAGCTAACATACGTGGAATTCAGCGGACTCCATCCCCAATAAGGGGCGTCCGCTGAGATTCCATTGAGTCAACCCAAAACCTCCACCGCCGTCGCAGTTGTTCGTCCTTACGAAGAACTGGCCAATAGCCTAACTCACGGCGTCGGCGCATTGCTGGCCATTGCTGGGTTGGTGATTATGACCGTATGCGCCAGCCTTTACGGCGACGCTTGGCATGTGACCAGCGCTGCGATTTTTGGCAGCTCAATGGTTCTGCTTTATCTGTCATCTACTCTTTATCACTCGATTCAAACGCCGCGGGCCAAAAGCTTTTTCCGTGGCTGCGACCATGCGGCGATCTATTTGCTGATCGCGGGAACTTATACACCCTTCGCTCTGGTAAGCCTGCGCGGTCCGTGGGGTTGGTCGTTGTTTGGTGTGGTTTGGGGTATAGCCGCCCTTGGAATTTTAGCCCAAGGCGGTTTTTTACGACGCATGGGCAAGATCCGCGTGCTGCTTTATCTGGCCATGGGTTGGGTGGTAGTCATCGCGGCAAAACCGCTGATCGCCAATCTGGACCCCGGCGGCCTGACGTTGCTGGCACTGGGCGGACTTTGTTACACCGGCGGTGTGGTCTTTTACGCGTCTAAGCGTCTGCCCTACGCCCACGCGATTTGGCACCTATTTGTACTGGCCGGCACCATCCTGCATTTTTTCGCGGTGCTGCTTTACGTCATTCCGACGTCTTAGTTTTCCGGCTCGTCCTCTAAATACCCCAGTGCTTTTAGCTGTGCTTTCATTGCTGGGCTAAGCTCGATTTTTTCGGCGCTATTTTGGGCCGAACTTAGGGCCAGCGCTTGCAAGACGGCCATGCGATTCATCAGCGCCCGCAGTTCGTCGTCGGGCACCATGGATTCGTCTTCCATGAGGTTTCTGGTTTCGCCCGGATCGACTTTGAGGTCGTACAGCAACATGACTTTTTCGTCGCCGTCGTGCACCACAATCAATTTGTAGTTTTGACTGCGGATCATGTCGATGGGATTGACGTCGCGTGGGCGGTGCGAATAAATGAAGTGTTTGCCGAAAGCGGTGGCGTCGGCGTTTGGCTCTAAGAAGGGGAGAACGGTGCCATGGACTTTGAATTCGGCTTTGGCGCCGGTCCAGGAGGCCACCGTCGGCAGGATGTCAATTAACTGCACCGGCATTTCGACGACGGATCCTGGCGGGATTTTTGGCCCTTTAATGAGCAGCGGCACGTTCACCATTTCCTGGAATTCCGAGCGGCCATGCAGCCACTGATTGTGCTCGTAAAACTCCTCGCCGTGGTCGGAGGTGATGACTAAATAATCGGCGTTGGGGCGGTAGAAGCCACGCTCCTCCATCCATTGCAACTGCTTGCCGATGCGGTCGTCGACGAACCGAATTTCGGCGTCGTAGCGGCGCATCAGGTCGAGCCGTTGCGCTTCTTCCAACGCGGTTTGCTGATGGCCATCTAATGGAAACGGCGCCATGGATGCTGGTGCATACAAAAAACCTTCATCCAGCATTGGTGTAGCAAAACGGTTGTTGAACAGCAGGTCTTCCGGCGCCTCGTAAGGGTCGTGCGGATCCAAATAATGCAGGTATAAAAAACGCGGCACGTCGACCGATTGCGGTGCCAGCCAGGTGCGGATTTCACGGTTGACGCGATCGGCGTCGGCGTCGGGTATGCCGCGATCGTATTTGCCTAAAACCATCAATAACACTCGTTTGGTGGCCAATAGACCGCGTTTCCAAAGATAGGTTGCGGCAGTTAAATCCTGAAAACCGCCAGAAATCGACCAAAAATAATCAAAGCCATTATCAAAGCCAAAGGTGGGGGAAACTTGTGGGTTAGCCGAAAACGCGGCGCATTGATAACCGCGTTCATCCAACATCACTGGCATCGTCGGCAGCTTTGTTGACAGGCGATCAAACGGGGTGGCGACGCCGTGGCTTTGCGGATACAGCCCAGACATCAAAGAAGCCACTGAAGGCCGCGTCCAGGGTGCTTGCGCATAGGCGTTGCGGAATAAAGTGCCGCTACTGGCAATCACATCCAAATTCGGCGACGTCTTCTTGCCGTCGATTTCATAGCCGTATGAGGAAAGGTGGTCGGCACGCAAAGTATCGATCACGATGAAAATAATATTCGCCGGACGTTGTTCGGATTCGCCCTGCCAGGGCTGCCCCGCGCTTTGCTGATTGGCAAGTGGCAATGCCCAAACCAATAGCGCTAGAACGACCCCAACCTGCGCCAACTTGCGTTGCCATTGCGGTGCCAGTCGCTGCAACATCACAAAAATTGTGAAGCTCACCGCCAAGCTAAAAACGAGGGCCGATCCCGCTCTTACCGCTATGGACGGCAGCAGTTCAATCACCGCGATGGACTTAAAAATTTGATACGTTAGAACCAAGGCCAGGGTAGTTGGCGGTGCCCATCGCGTCGGGTTAATCGTGCGGCGAAACAGCAATGCATATACCATTGCAAATGCCGCGGCCATGCCAGCGGTGCACAGGCTGACCGAGAGCAGTGGCCAACCAAAGGCTTGCAGGGGGAATTCCTCCCGTAGGGATACAAATCCGCCCTCGAAAATGCCGAAGATGCAGCCTAAAAATAAGGCCACTAAGACTCCTTTGACCTTGGAATCGCCCCGCTCTGCAGCTCCAGTGGAACCGGATTCGGCATTCATCATGATGGCGCGGATTCTAGGTGGGAACTTCGATTGGATCAACCAAGGGTTCGGGTGCCCGTTTGTCCTGTATAATGCGCGGTCTTTCTTAACCCGTGATGAGCAAAAAACAGCCAAAACCGTCGTGGTTAAAGATGCGTCTACCTTCCGGGGAGACCGTCTCTAAGCTTCGCAACTCCTTGCGGGAGAAGGCGTTATATACGGTATGCGAAGAGGCGCGCTGCCCTAATCAAGGCGAATGCTGGAACCAGGGCACGGCCACCATCATGCTGATGGGCGACGTCTGCACGCGGGGCTGCCGTTTTTGTGCGGTTAAAACCGGAAATCCACGCGGCTGGCTGGACCTACAAGAGCCGGAAAAAGTGGCGGGCATGGCGGATATTCCGGAGTTGCGCTACCTAGTTCTGACTAGCGTCGACCGTGACGATCTTGAGGATCATGGCGCTGGCCACTACGCCGAAACTATTCGTCGGCTGAAAACCAAGCGGGCCGATCTGTTGGTAGAGGCGCTGGTGCCCGATTTCCAAGGCTGTTACGAATCGGTGCACACCCTATGCGACAGCGGCGTCGACGTGTACGCCCACAACATTGAAACTGTCGAGCGCCTGCACCGGCGCGTGCGCGACGTGCGCGCAACTTATGCGCAGTCACTGGACACCCTGGCCGAAGCCAAACGCCATCGCCCTGGCGTTTACACCAAGTCGTCGATCATGCTCGGCTTGGGCGAAACCGAAAGCGAGATGCGCCAGGTGATGAATGATTTGCGCACGGCCGACGTCGATATTTTGACTCTAGGTCAGTACTTACAACCCAATGCCAAGCTGCTGCCGGTGGAACGCTACGTGACGCCGCAGGAATTCGACAACTTCAAACAAATCGCCGAAGACGAATTTGGATTTGCCTATTGTGCATCCGGACCTTTGGTTCGCTCTTCCTATAAAGCGGCGGAAAATTTTGTGCTGAGCAAATTGACGCCCGCCACCTTCGACGAAACGGCAGCCGACGCAAAGGCATCGTCTTCCTCCCACGCGGCCGCCGAAACCGGCCGTACTCCATCCACCAGCGCTGGAAGCATGGTGGTTTGATCCGCTACATGATCCAAACCTGATCCCTTCATGAGCGACACAATGCAAATCATCGATCCAACCGGCAAGAAGGTCGGCACCGTGCCCCGGTTGAAGACCGAAGTGTTGGTGCGCATGTACCGTGCTATGGTTCGCACCCGTGCATTTGACGACCGCTGCATCAAACTGCAGCGCACCGGTCGGATTGGCTTTTCGGTTCCCAACCGCGGCATTGAGGCCACCAGTGTGGGCGCCGCCGCCGCGCTGGATATCACACAAGATTGGGTGGCACCGCACTACCGCGACTTCGGCATTCCGATTTTCCACGACATCGAGCCGGAATCGATGATGGACAATATGTTCGGCAACGTCGACGACGGCGCAGTCGGTCGCCAGATGCCGGTGCACTTCAGCTTTAAGGATAAGCTCAAGTATTTGTCGATCAGCTCGCCGCTGGGCACCCAGATACCGCAGGCTGTAGGCATCGCGATGGCGATGAAAAAGCGTGGTGAATCCGGTGTTTGCCTGACCACCTTTGGCGACGGCTCGACTAACTCGTTGGGCTTTCACTCGGGCATGAACTTTGCGGGTGTGTTTGGATCGCCGGTGGTATTTTTGTGCCAGAACAACGGCTGGGCGATTTCTTGCCCGGTGGAAAAGCAGACTGCAAGTGAGACCTTTGCCATCAAAGGCGAGGCTTATGGCATACCCGGCATACGCGTCGACGGCAACGATGTGCTGGCGGTGTATCGCGCAGTGAGCCAAGCGGTGAAACGCGCGCGCGCCGGTGAAGGTCCTACCCTGATTGAAGCGGTGACCTTCCGCATGAGCGGCCACTCGACGTCGGATGATCCTTCGAAATACGTGCCAGCGGCCGAATTTGAAGAATGGAAAGGGCGCTGCCCGATTCAGCGTTTCCGTACTTGGATGATCGCCGAAGGCAAAATGACCGAAGCCGAAGCGGATCAAATCGTCGCCGAAGCCGACGCCGAGATGATGGCCGCCGCTAAAATTTCGATGGCCAAATCGGTGCCGTCGTTGGAAACCATTTTCAGCGATGTCTTCGAAATCATGCCGAAGCATTTGCGCAAGCAGGCCGAGTTTTGCATCGGCCACTATTCCTCGCGCGGCGAGGGCGTCAACGACAAAGGAGAATTCCCGCTGTGAGCCAACTTACTTTAGTACAAGCCGTAAATGATGGACTTAAGTCGATCATGCGCGAGGACGATACGGTGCTCGTGCTGGGCGAAGACGTCGGGCCGAAGGGCGGCGTATTTTTGGCGACCGAAGGGCTGACAGCTGAATTTGGCGAGGAGCGTTGTTTTGATACGCCGCTGAGTGAAGACGGCATTATCGGCGTCGGCGTCGGGCTGGCGATGAATCAAATGAAGCCGGTTTGTGAGATCCAATTTCAGGATTTCATTTTCCCGGCTTTCGACCAGATTGTGAGCGAAGCGGCGAAGATGCGCTATCGCTCCGGTGGTCAGTACACGGTGCCGATGGTGGTGCGCACTCCTTATGGCGGCGGCATTCGCGGTGGTTTGTACCACTCGCAATCGGGCGAGGCTTATTTCGCGCACACGCCGGGTTTGAAGGTTGTGATTCCATCCACCCCGTACGACGCCAAGGGTTTGTTGATCGCGTCGATTTTGGATCCGGATCCGGTGTTGTTCATGGAGCCGAAGGCGCTCTACCGCGCGTTCCGTGAAGAGGTGCCCGAGGGCGTTTACACCGTCGATCTTTCTACGGTTCGCGAAGTAACTCCGGGTGAAGACTGCGTAATTTTCACCTATGGTGCGATGGTGCCGGTTGCGGAAACCGCCGCCAAGCGCATCCGCGAAGCTCGCGGGTCCGAAGTGCGGGTCATTGACTTGCGCACCTTGATGCCGTTGGATGAAGAAGCCGTGCTGGCCGCCGCTCGTGAATGCGGGCGCGTGGTGGTGCTGCAGGAAGCTCCGCGCTTCTGTGGTTACGGTTCTGAAATCAGCGCCATCATTGCCGAAAACGCGATCGAATACATGGAAGCGCCGATCAAGCGCGTCACTGGTTTCGATACGCCGTTCCCGAACACTCTCGAAAATTACTACCTGCCTGACGCGCGCCGCGTGATGGACGCCGTCGAACAAGTTCTGGACTTCTAGATCGGATTCATTCCGAACTCTGTCAAATCAGCCATCCATAAAAGCAAATCATGTCGTCCATTGAGTTCAAGCTGCCGGACATCGGCGAAGGTGTGCACGAGGGTGAAATCGTGCGCTGGATTGTGCCGGTAGGTGGCACTGTTTCCGAAGACGACCCGGTTGTCGAGGTGATGACCGATAAGGCGACGGTGGAAATTCCGTCTCCGGCTTCGGGGACTATTACGCAGCACATGTTTGAAGAGGGTGATGTCGCCAATGTTGGTGATGTGATCTTTTTAATTGGTGCTGGAGGGGGTGCCGCGGCTCCGGCGGCTCCCGCTGAAGCTGCACCGGCTGCGGTTGCTCCGGCACCTGCTGCCCCGACTCCGCCTCCTGTTGCGCCAGCCCCAGTGGCTGCTGCGCCAAGTGCCGCACCTGCGGCATCCGGCGGTGAGTTGGAATTCAAACTTCCAGACATCGGCGAAGGTGTGCACGAAGGTGAAATCGTGCGTTGGATCGTTCCCGAAGGCGGCGAGGTCGCCGAGGATGATCCAGTTGTTGAGGTGATGACCGATAAGGCCACCGTCGAAATTCCTTCGCCTGCCGCGGGTAGCATTTCGCGTCACATGGTGACGGAGGGTGAGATTGCCAACGTTGGCGATGTGATCTTTGTAATCGCGTTGGTTGGTAGTGCTGGTGGAGCTGCTCCGTCGGCACCTGCTGCTCCAGTTGCCGCTCCGGCAGCACCTAGTGGTGGGGGTGGTGTCGCACCTGTGGCTGCAAATGGAGCACCGCAAGGATCTGCAACCGCAACCTTGGCTCCTGCAAACCCAAACAAGAAGGTTTTAGCCGCACCCGCGACGCGTCGTTTGGCGCGTGAGTTGAATGTGGATTTGACCGTGGTCATGGGCTCCGGTCCAGATGGTCGCGTCAAGCCGGAAGACGTTCGCGCTGCCGCCGCCGCTCCGGTTGCTGCACCAGCACCAATTGCTGCTCCAGCCCCAGTCGCCGCGCCCGTTGCCGCACCAATCGCCGCACCTGCTGGCACTGGTGGAACTGCCGTCACCCCAGCCGATTCCGGCGCTGCGGTCACACCGATCCCAGCCTTCCCGGCCGTCATGGGTACACGCGAATTCGACTCGGTTCCGTTCCGCGGAATCCGTCGCAAGACCGCCGAAGCGATGTCGCGTTCCAAGTTCACCGCGGCACACTTCTCGCTGATCGAAGAAGTCGACTGCACCGAAATGGTCGACGCGCGCAGCCACGCCAAAGCAACCGGTGCCAAGTACGGCGTCAAGATCACTTACATGCCGTACATCATGAAGGCGACCGCGATCGCGCTGCAGGAGTTCCCGCAATTGAACGCCGAGTTGGATGTAGAGGCAAACGTGATCAAGGTCAAGAAGTACGTCAACTTGGGAATTGCTGTCGACACTCCAAATGGCTTGGTTGTACCGGTGGTCAAGGATGTAAACCTGAAGGGCCTGCTGCAACTGTCTGCCGACCTGACCGACATCGCCAACCGCGCCCGCACCGGCAAGCTGAAGCCGGACGACTTCAAGGACTCCACCTTCACCCTGTCCAACGCCGGCAACATCGGTGGTGTATTCGCGACCCCGATCATCAACTTCCCCGAAGTCGCGATCATGGGCATCCACGCCATGCGCAAAATGCCGCGCTGCGTCGGCGATGACATCGTCGCGCGTCAGGTGATGATGCTGTCCATCTCCATCGATCACCGCCTAGTAGACGGTGCCGACGGCGCCCGCTTCATGGTGCGGGTGCGCGAGCTGCTGGAGAATCCGGGATTGATGCTGTTGTAAACGCAGGCTTCTGATCGATATTGCCAGTAGGTTGCTCGTCAACCTACTGGCACTCTCTTTATGTTTCTATTGACTTTGCTACGGAAATGACGATAATTTCCTTAAAAGGTGCTCGGAATACGGAAAAAACCGACCCTTTACTTTAATGCAAGGTGCTCAAAATAAGATACTTACGAGAATCGCAAAGCGCGGTAGGGGGTGGGCTTTTTCGAAGGTCGACTTTGCCGCGGATTTCCGAGTGGATAGTATCCAGAAAGCCCTGACCGGATTGGAGCAAATAGGCCAAATTCGCCGGGTCATGCGAGGGGTTTATGACTACCCCAAAAAGAGCCGAGCTTTAGGAGGATTTCGATCCCCAGATATGGATCAAGTGGCCAAAGCATTGGCCCGGAAATTTGGTTGGCGGATACAACCCACCGGGGAGGTTGCATTGAATCTGCTGGGACTTTCAACGCAGGTTCCGGCGAGGTGGATCTATGCCTCGGATGGGCCAAATCGAACCTATGAGATCGGCGTCCAAAGTCTTGAGTTTCGTAAAACTCCCTTGAGGGAATCCGCCTTCAACTCCAAGGACAGCGGGCTACTCGTTCAGGCGATCAAGGCGTTGGGTAGAGAGCGGATTGAAGATGAACAGATCCGGGCTTTAAAGAAGCAATTTGCCGACCAGGACGGTCGACGAATCATTCAGGAAACCAAATTGGCGCCGGATTGGATACACGCGATCATTCGTTCTATTTGGGAGCGTTGAGATGGATGAATTTGCTGTTCAGTCAGCCTCTTATCGCGAGGAGGTGTTCCAGGAAACTGCAGCCAGAATGGGGATCACCCCTCAGGTTGTGGAGAAAGATTTCTGGGTAACTTGGACCTTGGGCAACATCTACTCCAATGAGGTATTGGCGAAAAAATTGACTTTCAAAGGGGGCACTAGCTTGTCCAAGGTCTTTGGTTTGATCGAAAGGTTTTCAGAGGATGTCGACCTAGTCTTGAATTGGAGCGTACTTGGGGTCGGTGATCCAGAAGTGTCGCGGTCAAAAACTAAGCAAGATCATTTCAATCACCTCCTTTTGGAAAAAGCGCAAGAGTATTTGGCGAATACGTTATTGGGAGAGCTAAAGGAAGCGTTGGATCCGACTTGCAAAATCGAAGTCGATGAAGCGGATCCCTATTCACTCATGGTGACCTATCCCGCGTCCTTCCCGGATACGTACGTGCGGCCACAAATCAAACTCGAAGTAGGGCCACTCGCATCGAGGGAGCCACGTTTACGTCATGAGATCACAAGCTACGCCGCTTTGCAATTCCCAGAGCAATTCCATCGTCCTAAATGTGTAGTCCAGGTGATCAGGGCAGAGCGAACTTTTTGGGAGAAGGTGACGATTCTTCATCGCGAAGCTCACCGCAAGGATCGCCCGATCCCATCTCGCTATTCCCGTCACTACTATGACCTGTATAAATTGGCGAATTCGGGTGCAGGGAAGCGGGCACTTGCCGACCTACAGTTGCTGGCGAAGGTCGTAGATTTCAAGTCGAAGTTTTACCCCCAAGCTTGGGCGCGGTACGACCTTGCCGTGCCGGGAACCATTCGGTTGCTGCCTCCAACCAGTTCAATGCGAACTCTTGAGACGGATTACAACGCTATGAGGGCAATGATTTTTGGCGACATACCGCCATTTGATGAGTTAGTGCAAGGTCTAGTCGATCTTGAAACACGACTCAATTCTTAGGGTAGGAGTGCGGAGAATTAGGCAATGTCATACCGGGGGGCATGGATTGCCCGAGCAAGGGGGGCAGAGCTCACTAAGGGAAACCGCAAAATGTACAAAATGTGGGTCATGGGATAGGCTAGATAAACGATAAGGAGGTAACCATGAACCGCATCTCAATCGACGTAACCGCAGAACAGCATCAACAACTGAAGGCACTTGCCGCAATCCAAGGAAAGTCTATCAAGCAATTTGTCCTCGAAAGCACACTGGGATCGGCCAGCGAAGCAGATCTTGCCACGCTGGAAACACTCCTTGACCGAAGACTTGCCGGCGCACAAAACCGAGGCGGTGCAGCGTCTCGCAGTGTTGACCAGATTTTCCAAGATGCAAACCGGAAACTTTCTGGCGAGCCGCAGGATGACTGAATATGAACTTTCACCAGGTGCCGAAAACGACCTCTATGAAATTGCTCTTTACACGATCCAGACCTGGGGCGTGGAGCAAGCTGATCGATACCAAGCCGCGCTAAAAAGCCATTTCCGTGCACTTGGGTGCAACGGGGTTCCCGTACGGGTTTTTCTCCGCCGCCGCCCCGAGCTTCGCGTTTCTCATTGTGAGCATCACTATGTTTTTTTCCTTCTGCGCGAGGGTGACTGTCCGCTGATTTTGGCCCTATTCCATGAGAAGATGGATTGAATGGCTAGGCTTCAAGATCGGCTAGATTCTTCTCTCTGAATTAAACGAACTGAGGAATAACCGTCGGGTGATGTGCCATCATTTGGAACAACTGTCCGCCGACCTGATGGACATCGCCGCTCGCGCTCGCAGCGGCAAGCTGAAGCCGGAGGACTTCAAGTAGCCCCCTTCATCCTGTCCAAACCAGCTGCCCGGTTCACATGGACAAACCGAAGAATCTTCTCACAAGCGATTTAATTCAAGTCGTCGCGGAGATTGATGAGTTCAAAGGGCGTTGGAATGCAATGGAAGGGCAGACTCCAGAACGTCTGAATGCACTGCGAAAAACCGCCACTATCGAAAGTGTCGGCTCGTCGACCCGCATCGAAGGGGCGCAGCTGACGGATGAACAGGTAGAGACTTTATTGGCCGGATTGAAAACGACGTCCTTTGGGTCTGGTGACGAAAAGGAAGTCGCCGGTTACGCCGAGGCCATGGATTTGGTTTTTGAGGCCTTTAGTGACCTCAGGCTGACTGAGAATCACATACGCCAAATCCTCCAAACCCTGCTGCGCCATAGCACCAAAGATGAGCGCCACCGCGGGTCTTACATTACGCTGCCCAACCATGTCGTCGCTTTCGATACAGACGGAAAGGAGATCGGTGTAGTTTTTGCGGCCACCTCGCCCTTTGATACGCCGCGCGAAATGGAAAAGCTGCTGGCGTGGACGAATAAAGCGATCGATGAAGAAGCCCATCACTCGCTGCTGATCATTTCGGTTTTCGTCGTTGTATTTCTTGCCATACATCCATTCCAAGATGGCAATGGGCGATAGTCTCGGGTTCTGACTACTCTGCTTTTGCTTCGCGCGGGATACGGCTATGCCCCGTTTTCGTCATTGGAAAGCGTGATCGAACAAAACAAGGAACTCCACTACCGAGCGTTGCGGCGCACGCAATCCACGCTTACCGATGAACCGTCGGATGGGCAGCCTTGGTTGGGGTTCTTTTTACGCTCTTTGAAGAAGCAAAAAAACCGCTTGATGGCACAGTTGGAGAAGCAGCAGGTCTTTAAATTGGATGAAAGCCAATTACCTGAACTCACAGTGCAAGTTCTCCATTTGATTCGTAGTCAAAAGCGCCAAACCATTGCGCAGCTAGTCGAGGCAACGGGAGCCAATCGCAATACACTGAAGGTTAGACTTCGGGAATTGGTTGCTTTAGGGAAGCTCTGATCAATTCGGATCGGCAAGCCTGCGCCGTAAACCGCCAGCATCTGCGTTGCTTCATCTCGGCTGTAGCGAGGCTACAGCCCACGATTCGCGCCTTGAATCTGACGATTTCCACTCGCAGTCTCTCTCGCCCGAATTAATCAGAGCTTCCTTAGGTTTAATTGCTCAGCACGGTAAGGCGAGGGCGACTTGGTATTCGGCATAAGATTGTGCTGCGGCCAAATTTAACGGCCACCTAATCACGACTCTCGTGCCAGCATTTCATGCAGCGGAACCACCAGAAGTTTAAGGTCGGCGGAGTAGCTGGTTTTGAAATGGCGCATCGGTGGGAGATCGAGTTTCTTGAGGACGTCGCGGCAGCGTTTCAGGGCTAGGCGGCTGCCAGCGATCATGTGGATTTGCCCAGGCAAGAGCCTGACCCAGGGGATCGGAATTCC
>JACNIZ010000231.1 GCA_014382805.1 Planctomycetota bacterium | reverse complement strand
ATGGCATATCCCGAGGTCATCGCAATTGGCGTGGGCCATGACGACGTGCTCGGTGGCGTGATTCAAATCTTCGTCAAAAATGACACCCCGCATCAAATGGATGCCCTGCCATCAGACATAGAGGGCATTCCGGTCCAGTACATCTGGACGGAAGAGTTCTCAGCCTCCTGGTAAACAAAACGCGCACTACTGCGTACCATAAAGACCGGGTCGAAGCCGACGTGCTTCGCCCCGGTTTGTTCCTTTGCGGAAAACTGCTGACCCAATAGCTACAAGCTCAAGCCATGCCTGAACTTAAACGCCATCAAATTACCTCCTCCCAGCGCGGCCATTTTTCGCTTTTCGCCATGTTGGTTGGCGCGTTGCTGGCGATCCTCGCCCTCGAAGCGGTTGCTGGCCCACTTGGCTTGTTCCCGCCGGCAGAAAATGATTCCATTGCTGCGCCGAGACCCATCGTGCAGGCTGGGCCGCTGACCGATCCGGAACGCCGCGTCGTGCAGCTATTTCAAGTTGCGTCGGCGTCGGTGGTGCATATTGAAACCACCGAATTGCGGCGCGGCGTATTCCAACGCATGTCCCATGAATATCCACAAGGCTCGGGCACCGGCTTTGTTTGGGATTCGCGCGGTTACATCGTTACCAATTACCACGTCGTGCGCGACGCCCGACGCATATTGGTGAGCTCCAATGATTTCCGCCGGGTCGAGGCAACATTGGTGGGCCAAGACCCCGTGACCGATTTGGCGGTCATCAAAATCAACCCGCCTGAAGGTAATTTACCGACCTTGCCGGTGGGCTCGTCGTCCGATTTATTGGTAGGGCAAAACGTGTTTGCAATTGGCAATCCATTCGGCTTGGATCAAACTCTGACCACTGGAATCATTAGCGGCCTGGATCGCGTCATGAGGTCCATTATTGGCACGCCCATCCACAACGTCATTCAAACTGATGCCGCGATTAATCCTGGCAACTCAGGTGGCCCTTTGCTCGATTCCGGTGGACGCTTGATCGGAATTAATACTGCGATTCATAGTCCCACTGGAGCAAGTGCCGGCATCGGTTTTGCTGTTCCGGTGGACACCGTGAATCGAGTCGTGCCACAGTTGATCGCCCATGGAGTGCCGGCGCGATCAACCTTGGGTGTATTTTTGGCACCGGATAGATGGACGCGAGCGCAAGGCATTCGCGGCGTGGTTTTGTCGCAAGTCACCGAAGGCAGTCCTGCCGCCGAAAGTGGCATTCGCGGATTGTCCGAGGATGAAAGCGGTCGGATTTTGCTGGGCGATATCGTGACTGCGATTAATGGCGTCGGTGTGCAAACGGAGAATGACTTCCAGTTGCAGCTAACGTCTTACCCGCCTGGGGAGACGGTAGTTTTGAGTTTGCTGCGCGAAGGCGAACCGGTGGATATCGAGGTGGAATTGGCGGAACGGAAATGAATCCTTCCGCTTGACACCTGTCGAATTTGATCCGTGTTTTCTTAAGATTTCTCCGATTAAATGAAACGGAAACGCTTCGAAGCGGCCCAACACAAAACCACAATTCCAATCACCATGTAAATCATTGGTGTCATTGCCGACGTCGGCCCGTTCTGGAAGCTGATCAACTGGTGCATGCCGTTCATCGCCCATCCCGCTGGCAAAAATCCGGCCAAGCTTTGCATCCAGGCCGGCGTGATTTCAATCGGCCACCAGCAGCCCCCAAGCGCTGCCATTACCATAGTTCCAAGCACGCCAAGGCCGATGACTTGGCCCTCGGTACGACCGATGCAGCCAGCTAGCAAACCTAAACTGGCGCAAAAACCCGCCCACGCAAGCAAAAGCAAAACCACCATGGGTAAATCTGGCCCCCAATTCATCGAAAAGAACAGGGTGCCGTAGATCATGCCAACTGCAACTTGCACCATGGCCATCACCATGCGCGACATCCACTTGCCCATTAGCACACTGGTACGTGACATCGGCGTGGAGGCAAGTCGTCGCAGCAAACCTTGGCGACGTTCAATGATGAGCAATACCGCCGTTCCGGTTAGGCCTTGCATCAATACAAACATAACCAAAATGCCGGGTATGGCTTGATCATATCCGCTTGGAATATCCAATCGTTTACCAGCCGGACGCGAAGCAATCTCCAGCGTACGCGGCATGGCGTCCAACTCCGCAAATGCCTCAGGCGAAGGTGCTTTACCCATTGCGCCCAATGCGACTAAGTCGGCAAGCAAAGTGTAAACGGCACGCGTAAGGCGGAATTGATCAAAATCCGTGGCTAGATCGGCGTCGCCAGTGCGTCGGAATTCTAGGATGGCTTGCTCGCCAAAGAGGGTGTTTTCAGTGAAGTTTGTTGGGATGCTTAACTGGCGCCTAAAGTCTTCAAACTGATATTTCTCCATGTACACCCCATTTTCATCTGGCAGGTGAACCTTGTAATCGTTTTCGGCCAAGCGCTTGGATAGGTGATCAAACAAAAACCCGGCTTCACCGTCGGCTTGCACCGCAATGTTCTCTACTTGATCCGAGCTGCCACCGGCACCAGAGGTAATGGTCCCAATGAAGTAGAAAAACACCATGGGCATGACGAACATCCACAACAGTGTTTCTTTTTCGCGCAGCATCTGGCGCAGATCCATTCGAGCGATAAACAGAGAATGTTTCATGTTAAGCCCCTAATGCGATCTTGGTGATGCGTTGCCGCAGAATGAAAAAAAGCACTGCGCTGGCTACGAACAATCCAACAAAGCTAATACTCAAAGCTGCCAACTCATGTTGTTGCAACAAAATTGGTTTGAGCTGTTGCAGTATCCAGCCGTTGGGTGTGTACTGCCCTACCGTAGCCATCCAATCTGGCATCGCTTCAAACGGAAAAAAGCTGCCGCCTACCATTAGCAAAGGAAACATCAGCAAATTGGTAATTAATGAGCCGCCGCGCCGACTGCCAGCAAACATTTGAATCAGGCTCATTAACATAAACACGCCGACGCCGCCGGCCGTCCACCACAACACCGCCAACGGCAATGTTGACCATGCAATGAATGAGTGAAAGCTATATCCAATTGCAATGAGCACGATTCCCAGCACGAAATACACCCCCGCCGCAGCCAACACTTTTGAAGCCAAAAAGGTCGCAACCGAGTTTGGCGAATTGAAAAAGCGTTTCATGGTGCCCGCCTCGCGCTCCTGCCAAAAATCCTCGGACAATCCTTGGGCAACGAAAAACAAAGCCATCAGCAAGATGCTGGGCATCATGTAAAAGCTGACCGGGATTTTTGGTGGCGTATCACCTGAATCCGAACTTGCTATGGCCGTTCCATCGCCCTCCTGGCCTTCTTCAATTGCTGGTTCCGGCTCATCTTTCGGGAACTCCAATTGAATCAAAACCGGGTTGAGGTAATCCTCCAAACTGCGCATCGCCGAATTGATCTGCACCGCAATGTTGGCGATGGCTGGATCGCTCAAAGTGAATTCCGAAGTATCGTCGATGGTGGCGCGCAGCAGCTTGATTTCGTCGCCGAAAACGCGATGGATGTAGAACACCCCCTGCTGCAACATGGCCAGTACCTCTGCCAAAATCCCGGGCAAAATGCGCTGCGCTGGATTGGTCACAAACTGCAAGGTAATCGGCGTTTCTGCCATTACCGCATCTTGAAATCCAGCCGGAATAAGCAGCGCCGCTGAGCCGTCGTTGTCATTCAATCGTTCCAATGCTTGCTCATGCGGAATGCGAATCACATCGATCATGTCGCCGATCTGCTCGTTGGAAAACGCCCCCACCAAAAAGCCCGACAACATGGTGTCGTCCTGGTCCTCCAGGTACAGCACCGCGCGGGGCTGAACATTGCCGGAACCGCCCATGACCGTAGTCATCAAAGTGCCGATCACAATCGGGATTCCAATCCACAAAAGTAGCTTCCAAGGATCGCGCCAAAGCCGACGCCAATCTTTTTGCGCCGCAAGCATGCTGATGGAGAAGCTCATTCGCGTAAATCCTTACCGGTTAGCTGGATGAACAAGCTCTCAAGACTAGGCTGCGATACCGTGGTTTCTCTCACCTCAGCGCCGACGCTATGCAAGCAACTGAAAATTTGTTGCAAGTTCATGGAAGCGTCTGGAATTGCCATGTGAATTGCGTCTGCCTCGAGATAGAGGATTTCGGCCTGATCAAAGGCACTCAAGGCTGGCCGCACCGTGGCTTCGTCAAACTTGCCGCTCAAACGCAATATGTCGCGTTCGCCTAGGCGTCCGCGTAATTCGGATAAGGTTCCTGCGGCGATGATTTTGCCGTGATCTACGATCGCCATTTCATCACATAGTGCCTCGGCTTCTTCCATGTAATGGGTGGTGTAAAGCACGCAGGTTCCACTGGCTACGAGGCCGCGCACCAGTTCCAGCAAGCGCACTCGTGATTGCGGATCCACTCCTACCGTGGGTTCATCCAAAAGCAGTACCTTGGGCTGGTGAACCAAAGCACAGCCCAAGTTCAATCGCCTTTTCATGCCCCCACTGAATTGGCTACATGGTTCTTTAGCTCGATCCAATAAACCAATTGATTCTAAAGTCTGCGCCACACTCTTTTTAAGATCGGCGCCGCGCAAGCCATAGGCTGCGCCCCAGAACTCCAAATTATCATGGGCGCTCAAATCCTCATAAATGGCCAGCTCCTGGGGAACTACACCCAGTTGGCGGCGCGAGGCAGGGCCGTCGTCGACTACGTCATGGCCCAGAATCCGCACCTGCCCTGAGGTAGGCTTGAGCAGCCCAGAAATACAACCGATGGTTGTCGATTTACCGGCGCCATTAGGCCCCAACAATCCGAAAACTTTGCCGGGCTGCGCAACGAAACTAACGTCATCAACAGCATTTAGCTCACCGTATTGTTTGCGAAGGTTGTGTACTTCGATCACGATTGCCAGAGGATAGCCCAGCCAGGTGAATGATTCACAGTTTTGATCCCAGCAAATGAAGAAGGAACTCTAGCTTAATTGGATTGTGGAGAATATATTCTCGACTACCTCAATAGGAGTCCCGCGGTTATCCTCGGGTCCTTCCCGAATGAACGGCTCTACCTTCCATCCCCTGTCTAAATGCCGCTCCAAAAGTTTTCTTCACGCACAGCAGGTAATGCGCCTGCCTCTGGGACTCAATCGGTGAACTCACCACGACATCTTCCTCCTGGCCAGGTATTACTGGTCGACGATGATCCATCTGTACTACGCCTACTCGAATTTGAGTTGGGGGAAGCGGGGATTGCTACGGCCGCTGCAAGTGACGGGCGCCAAGCCCTTGAACTGTTAAAAAAGACTGATATTGACACCATCATTCTAGATTTGGGGTTGCCCGATATTCAGGGGCAAGAACTTTTGAAACGATTCCATGGATCTCATCCTGAAATCCCGGTCATCGTGCTTACTGCTCGAGACGAGGTTTCTGAAGCCGTGTTATGCATGCAACTTGGGGCCCGGGACTTTGTCACCAAACCCTTCGATCGTGCGCGACTGCTGACGTCGGTACATAACGCTTGTAAAGAAAGGCAAATGGAAGCCCAGCTGGAAGGGCTGGCGGTCGAGCGCAAACGAGCTTCTGGATTTGGGACTTTGATCGGTTCGTCCAGCGGCATGCTGCAATTGAAGAAATTGCTGCAGCGCACGGCGGACAATGAAGTCACCGTGCTCTTGGAAGGAGAAAGCGGCACCGGCAAGGAGGTCGTCGCTCGGGCGCTGCATGCGGAATCCAAACGCGGCAGTGGTCCTTTTGTAGCCGTGAACTGTGGCGCAATTCCAGAAACTTTGGTTGAGAGCGAACTGTTTGGCCACGCAATGGGTGCGTTCACTGGCGCGATTTCGGATCACGCCGGCTTTTTTGAGCAGGCCGAACACGGCACCATATTGTTAGATGAGATCGGCGAGCTGCCGTTGGCGTCGCAGGTCCGGTTGTTGCGTGTTCTGCAAGAAATGAAAATTCGGCGCGTCGGGGATAAGCGGTTACGACCCATCGACGTGCGGGTGATCGCTGCAACCAATCGCCACCTGGAAGACATGGTGAGTGAAGGCTTTTTTCGCAAAGACCTTTTCTACCGTCTAGCGGTCTTCCCGCTGACCATGCCACCGTTGCGCGACCGCCGCGAGGACATTTTGCTGTTGGCCGAAAACTTTTTAGAAAGATTTTCGCAGCGCCTGCAAATTAATCGTCTGCGCTTGGACAACTCGGCCAAACAGGCTCTACTGCGCTATTCGTGGCCAGGGAACGTGCGCGAGTTGGAGAACGCCATCGAGCGTGCTTGCTTGTTGTGTCAAAGCGATACGGTCACCGCAGCGGAATTGCCAGACCCTGTAGTGTGCACTCTTGTGCCCGATGAGCCTTTCAGCGATGATAGCCAAGCAGCGTTACAGGCGATGGGCTACATGCCCAATACTGAAATACTGCCACTGGCGGAAGAGGAGCGTCGGCACATTCTTAGAGCACTAGGAATGACCAATTGGAATCTTTCCCAGGCTGCCCAGAAGTTGGGTATTGGCCGGGCAACGATCTATAGGAAGATCGAGCGCTACGGCTTGACTAGGGAGAATTCTGAGCCCTCCTCCGACTACGGCTCATCATAAACCCGGCATGGAAACTACCATCAAAGGTCAACCCATTTACTCAACAGAACCGGTTCGGCCGGGCTTTGAAGAATTGTTGGTTGAATACGTTTCGGAATTGCCAGCAGCCGCTGCGGCTCTACGCGAGCTGGTTGCAGCCGATGCTGAACTTGAGTGCGAAGAAAGTCTGCACCGATTGGCAGGCAGTTTGGGCTTGTACGGCTATGGCCAAATGGAGCAATATTGCCGCACCTACTTGTTGCGCCTCCGCACCGGCGAGCCGATCAATGGCATGGCCAACGCAATTTTGGAATTTTCCGATCAGCTGCTCAAGGTCCGCGCCCGGCCGCAAAATAATCATCTGGCTTAACCCGAGATCGATTCGGGGGTTATCATGCCTTAAGGCGGTTTTTGCATCCTGCACGCACCGTACGGCATCCCTCGAAACGCGAACTCCCCATGGGTGAACTACAGGTCACGGCGACGCAAAACGCGGAGCAAATGCGCTTCTTTATGAAGTGCTTACTCCGGGATATGGAGGCACTGGAGCATATGCTCCGGACCGGTTTAATTGAATCAGACCGCCGCCGGATTGGCGCAGAGCAGGAATTGTTCATTGTTGACCGTGCCTGTAGGCCGGCGCTGTTGGCGCAGGAGCTGTTGGAAACCATCGATGACCCGCACTTCACCCCCGAACTGGCCCTATTTAATCTGGAGTGCAACCTTGACCCTTTCGACTTCGGCGGCGCCTGTTTCGCCGAACTGGAAGCCCAAGCCACCGAATTACTCGCGCTAGCCAGGCGCAAGGCTCGCGAGCTAAACGCTGACGTCGTTATGACCGGTATTTTGCCTACGTTGCGCCAGTCCGACGTCGACCTGGATGCGATTACGCCGCAACCACGATATTTTGCCCTGAATGAGGTGATGACCAAATTGCGCGGCGGCACTTTCCACCTGCACATTAAGGGTGTGGACGAATGCCGTATCAAGCACAAATCCATGTTGCTGGAAGCTTGCAATACATCCTTCCAGGTGCACTTACAGGTGACGGCAGAGGAATTTGCAAAGCTGTACAACATTTCGCAGCTGGTTGCGGCGCCGATCATGGCTTCGGCGGTAAATTCGCCGTTGCTGTTCGGCAAACGCCTGTGGCGGGAAACACGTTTGGCCCTGTTCCAGCAATCCATTGATACCCGCAACACCGACATACCGGCGCGCTCGCTGATGCCTCGTGTGAGCTTCGGCTCTAAGTGGGTGAAATCTTCGGTGACGGAGATCTTCCAAGAAGACATATCGCGCTTTCGGGCACTGCTAGGCAACGAGCATTACCAAGACCCGTTCGACGCCCTCGCTCGCGGCGAGGCGCCTACTCTGGATGCGTTGCGGTTGCATAACGGTACTGTTTACCGCTGGAACCGCGCTTGTTACGGCATCAGCTCCGGCAAGCCACATTTACGCATTGAAAACCGCCTGTTACCTTCCGGCCCATCCATTTTGGACGAGGTGGCAAATGCAGCATTCTGGCTCGGTTTGGTGCACGGTTACGCGGCTGAGCACGGGGATCCGCAATTGTCGATGGATTTCGACGACGCAAAATCCAATTTACTTGCCGCGGCACGCATCGGCTTGGACTCGCAATTCAAGTGGATCGACGGCAAACGCTACGCGGCGTCGGAATTGATTGTGGAGCAACTGTTGCCGTTGGCGGAGAAAGGTTTGGCTTCCTTTGGGATTGAGCCAGATGACATCACGAAGTATTTAGGCGTGATTCGCAATCGCGTGGATCATTGCCGGACCGGGGCGCGTTGGCAGGTGCGGTCGTTGGTCGGCATGAGCGATCAAAGCAGTTCCAATCAGCGCTTGGCAGCTTTGGTGCAAGCGATGATCCGCAACCAAGAGACTGGCAAGCCGGGTCACGAATGGGACTTGGCCCAATTGGAAGAGACTTCCGATTGGAAGGATTATTACTCCACGGTTGAGTCTTTTATGGTGTCAGACATTTTCACCGTACACCAGGATGAGTTAGTGGATTTAGCCGCCAAAATGATGGAGTGGAGTCATATCCGCCACGTGCCAGTGGAAGATGACAAACATCGATTAGTGGGCTTAGTTACCCATCGCAAGCTTCTAAAATTCTTGCTAGGTGGCGATTCGTCGTCGCAGGTCCCCGTCAGCGAAATCATGGAGCCGAATCCAATTACCATTCGGCGCGAGACGCCTACTCTTGAGGCCATCAAACTGATGGACGCAAACCGAATTTCCTGCTTACCCATTCTTGACGAGCTCGGAAGACTAGTAGGCATTGTGACCGATAATGACTTTATGGGTGTGGCGCGCAAGCTGCTCCAGCAAAAGTTAAGCGAATGAAGTCAAAGAGTTCGTCGGCAAGCCCGGACGGGGTGAATCCATTTGCGCCTCCAGAGGGCGGATGGCGCCGGGTGATTGGTCGCTTCAAAGGCCAACGGCCCGGCCCAAAAGTGGTTTTCATGGCATCCTTGCATGGCAATGAGCCTGCCGGTGCCGTCGCTATCGGTCGTGTTTTAAAGGATTTACATGAACGGCAGATGCCCTTTGCGGGCGATATCGTCGGCTTCATTGGGAACCTGAAAGCGCTCAACGCCGACGTGCGGTATTTGGAGCGAGACATGAACCGAATGTGGACCGTAGACCTGATTGCGCGGGCTCAGCAGCCCCATCGCAGTGATGGTCCGCAAGGTCCAGGCTCGGGCATTGGCGCCGAATGGGAAGAATTGAAGGAAGCTCAGGCTTTGTTGAAAATGGAGCTGGATGGCAGCACCCAAGAGGCATTTTTGGTTGACCTGCACACCTCTTCCGCCGACGGCGTGCCCTTCGCCTGCGTCGGCGACACTATCCGCAACCGGCGCTTTACCCGTGCCTTGCCGATTCCGATCCTGCTTGGCCTAGAAGAACAGCTCGATGGCGCGCTGTTGGAGTACTTGAACAACCGTGGTGTGGTCACGATGGGCTTGGAAGGCGGCCAACACCGCGAGCCGCATTCCATTGACCGCCATGAAGCAGGAATTTGGATATCGTTGTTTTCCGCCGGCTGTTTCCCAGGGCCAGTCCCCGAGCAAGTCGTGCAAGGCCGACGCCTTTTGTCCGAAGCGCGCTGCAATTTACCTAGTGTGCTCGAGATTTTGCATCGCCACGGGCTAAGAAATGGAGAAAAATTTAGGATGAAGCCTGGCTATGAAAATTTCACCAAGGTGACTGCAGAAGAGGTGCTTGCAACCGACCGAAGCGGAGAAATTCGGGCTCCTTTACCGGGCCGCATTATGCTGCCGCTGTATCAAGGCAAAGGCGAGGATGGTTTTTTTATTGCCCGGGAAATTCGGCCGTTTTGGCTGCGAATTTCCGTTTTCCTGCGGATCATTAAAGCCTATAGGCTTGTCAAGCACTGGCCTGGGGTGAGCCGTCATCCAAACATTCCGCATACGGTTATTGTGAACAAGAAAGTTGCTAGATGGTATTCCATCCAACTTTTCCACCTTTTGGGTTATCGGAAACGGCGCGCCAACAAAGATTTGTTGGTGATGACGCGGCGCGCATTTGATCAGAAAAAGCCTGATCAAATACGGATTTGATCGGGCTTGCCGCCCCGTACTGCTGAAACCAAGGTATCCTCAAACGTCCCCCTGGATGCCGTTTCAATGGTGCATCCCCTCATTCTTTTCATTGGCCTCTGGTCAAGCGTTACATCTCCTCAATTCACCAGTCGTGTCAGTTTGGACGACGGAGGGTTAGGTGGTGCCGGCGCTAGCGTGAACCCTGCCCTATCTAGCAGTGGTAGGCACGTTGCATTCCAGTCCAGTGCGCCGCTAGACCCCAACGCTTCAGGCTTCACCGACGTCTACGTTCGGGATCGCACCGCCGGCACCATCTCCCTGCTCAGCCTTTCCTATTTGGGGGGGCCGGCGAACTCGAACTCTACCGATTCCACTCTTAGCGACGACGGCCGATACGTCGCTTTCCAATCCAACGCCGGAAACCTAGTCGCTGGCGACCTAAACGGATTCGGCGACGTCTTCCTGGCCGACCGTGATCCCGACGCCAACGGCACCTTCGATGAGGGCAACTCCACTTTGATCCGCCTAAGCGTGAATGGCGGCGGAATCGAAGGCAATGGCCCCAGCTCGTTGCCAGTTTTGTCCGGCGATGGCCGTTACGTGACATTTATTAGTATCGCCAACAATCTGGTGGCCACCGACGTCAATGGCATGCCGGATCAATTCGTGTACGAAATTGCAACCGGCAATCTGACCATGCTGAGTCTGGCCAGCAATGGCTCGCAGGGAAATTTGCCGTCCGGCCCAGGTGTACTTTCACAGGACGGTCGCTTTTTAAGTTTTACAACTCAAGCAACCAATTTCGACGTCGCCGACACCAATGGCCTGCCCGACATTTACCTGCACGATCGTGACCCCGACGGCAACAGCGTTTTTGATGAAGGAAATGGCACCACTACTTGGGTGAGTTACACCAGCGGTGGCGGGCCGGCGAATGCATCGTGTTCCAACGCCGATTTATCTGCAAATGGAAACGGCTTGGTGTTCCAATCGGCGGCGACCAACCTGACGCCCAGCAGCAGCGCCGGAATTTCGCAAATTTATTATCGACAGCTAAGCAGTGGCCAACTGACTTTGATTAGTCGCAATCTGCTCAGTCAAGTTGGCAATGACGCCAGCACTTATCCAGAGATCTCCTTTGACGGCCGGGCCGTAGTCTTCCAAAGCCGCGCCAATAATTTGGTCAGCGGCGATACCAATAATTGGGACGACGCTTTTTTAATTGACCTCTTTGCTCATACCATGGAACGCATTAGCGTCACGATGGAGGGCAATGAAATTCCGCTCTACAGCCAGCGTCCGACCATCGGCGCTACCAAGGCCGAAATCGCTTTCCAAAGCCCCGATGACACCATCGTGCCGCACGATACCAATGGCGAGCTAGATATTTTTGTGCGCGGCGCAGGTAATTGGAGCCCGCAACTCTTGGTCAACACCCTACAACTCGGAACTCTGACCTGGGCGATGACCTGCAATGGGGTGCCAAGCGAAACCGTTTGGTTCCTTTATTCATTCGCGGGCTTAGGCGTTGGTCCTTGCCCACCCGCGCTCGGAGGCCTGTGCTTGGATCTACTCAATCCCGTCAGCATTTCAGGCTCAGCGGTTACCGACCCCGATGGCACCGCAACATTGATCTTTACGGTACCTAATAATGCACCATTGATCGATGTATATGTACAAGCTGTGGTTCAAAGAGGGGTAGGGAATACTCGTTCCGTTAAGAGCAACGCTGTTACTGGAACTATCACCCCCTAACGAACGGAAGCTCTGATTTGAATCAGAGCTTCCTAAGTCCTTAGCGCTTATTGATGAGCTTCGTCAATTCCAGCCCCTGAACGGTTTGGGAACTCCGGACGCTTAGGTTGTACAAACGGGTTGCTCTCAATTTCCGCCATCATGTGTTCGATGGCCGCGTCCAATTGTGGATCGCCGCCTTCGGTCATCAGGGACGGATCATCCATCACTTCGATGTCGGGAGCGACGCCGTAACCTTCGATACTCCAATGACCCTCGCGGGCGTAGAAGCCGAAAGTTGGCACAGTCAATGATCCATTATCAGCAAGGCGCGGGTTACCACTTAGTCCGACCAAGCCGCCCCAAGTCCGTTTGCCGATCAACTTACCTAAACCTGCTTGACGGAAGTACGCCGGGAAAGCGTCGCCACCAGAGCCAGCGTTTTCGTTGATCAACATGCACTTCGGCCCTTGGTGCGAATCCGGTGGCCAGTGAATGTCTTGACTGCCTCGAGTTGCCCAATAGTTAGTAACCGGACGGTTCAGTAGCTCAATGAAGCGGTTAGGGATTTGCCCACCACCGTTCCAGCGCTCGTCGATGATCAAACCTTCTTTTAAGGTCTGGCCGTAAAACTGGCGGTACAAATCGTTCTGGCCATTGGTGCCTGTATTCGGCACATAGATGTAACCCAGGCGGCCGTTTGACTTCTCTTCGACGTACTTACGGTTTTGCTCAATCCAGTTGCGGTAACGCAGACCACTTTCGCTAGAGGCGGTCTTCACCAACACCTCGCGCGCTTCGTCATCCAGCGATGGCTTGGCACTCACAGTCAGCATGACTTCCGTATTGCCCATGCCTTGGAAAGCCGCGTATGGGCTCAAGCTTGCATCTACTGCCACGCCATTGACGGCCAGCAAGTAGTCACCTTCATTTACATCGATGCCTGGCATAGCAAGCGGGCCGACGGCGTCGGTATCCCAATCTGCACCGCGCAGAATTTTGCTGATGCGATAGGCGCCATCATGCAGCTCCCAATCCACACCCAACATGCCAATGCTGACCCGTGAGGCGCTTGGTGAAGGGTCGCCGTGACTGCCGACGTAAGCGTGACCGACGTTGACTTCGGAAATCATTTCCCCAATCAGGAAGGTCAAGTCTTCGCGGGATGCACAGTGCGGCACCATTGCTTTGTAGTGATCGTGCACCCACTGCCAATCCACACCGTGCATGTTTGGGTCGTAGAAGTAATCGCGGAAAATGCGCCATGCGTCGGTGAACAACATGCCCCATTCTTCCTTTGGATTGATGTGCACCATCATGCCCGCAGTCGGAACAGTTTTTCCTGACCCGCCAGCGCTAGCAGCTTGAATGTTTACCGAAGTGCCGCGACCGGTCATCAGCTTTTTGCCGTCGGCGCTAAGGGTGAAACCAAAACCCGATCCTACTGACTTTTCGCTCTTGCTGTCGTCGTCCAAATCGAACAACTTGATGCCACCGCCAGTTCCGCGGCGCGAATACAAAAGTTGGTTTTTGTGATTCACCTGCAAGTTGCCAAAAGTGCCGACGCTAATCGGCAGGCGAATTGCGCGCGCCTCAAAACCTTCAAAATCGATTTCGACTCTTTCGGCAGGCTTGTCGTCGTCATCGGAATCATCGCCGCCTTCTGCGGAAGTGCCGGTTGAGGTGCGCGACAACTCAAACTTAAAGGTCATGCCTTGTTCGGGTGATTCGGCAGTGCCAGTCATGGATTCGCCATTTACCTTTGCGTTCACCGAAAGGCTAAAGCCGATGTCGGCAGTCAACTGCAACTTCAATTCACCGCTGGCGGCGTCAAAAGTTCCTGTGTCTACCGAGGCAGTTCCTAGTGGCGTAACCATGTCGCCAGTAACTGATCCACCTTCACCCAATTGCAGGTGGATGGTCAGGGGTACACCCTCTGGTGGCAATTCGGAGCCAGTTAAGTTGCCTTCCCATGCACCGCTTAGAGCGTCGGCCGGGGCGGCTTTTTTAGACTCCGCTTCGTCATCGCCTTCATTTTCGTCATCGCCTTCATCGCCTTCATCTTCTTCGGCACCTTCGTCGTTTTCTTCGGCACCTTCTTCATCGTCTTCTTTTTCTTCGTCCCACTTTTCTTCATCATTGGTGGGCTCCCACAAGCGATCGGACTCGGCTTGCAGTGGCACCGCCAGGATTTCCATCGAATTTTCGTAGATGAAAGTAGAGTCAATTTCGCTGTAGGTCGGCGAGAAATTGCGGCTACTCGCGTAGTACATGTACTTGCCTTGGCGGTCGAAAGTCGGTGATGCATCGCCAAAAAAGCCGCTAGTTACTTGGTTGGTACTGCCGTCTTCGGTGTTGCAAATCCAAATCGAAGTTTGCGCAGATGAATCTGCAACTTTGGCGTAGGTCACAAACTGGCTGTCGTGCGACCAGTTCACCCCTTGAATCGCGCCAACCCAAAAGCCGTAGCGGCTTTCATCTAGCACTTTAATCTCACCACTTTCAAGAGTGAGCATGCGCATGGTTCCAGCACAGTCCAAGTAAATGATCTTCTTGGAGTCTGGCGACCAAGTCATGCTGTTCTTGAACACCCCGCCGGCCGACGTCAATTGTTTGGTTTCGCCTTTGCCATCCGATTGCGTCATCCACAACTCGTATTCACCGCTGGCGTCTGAGAAGTAAGCAATCCAACGACCGTCAGGACTCCAAGCCGGGCTGCGATCTGAAACTGCTTCCGAGCGCGTCAAGTTACGCGCAATTCCTTTTTCCGATGGCAGCGACCAAATGTCTCCGCGCGCTTGCGCCACAGCTCTTTTACCGGTTGGTGAAATATCCCAGCTTTGAATGAACTTAGATGCGTCAACTTCCTTATGGCGGACGTCGGCGCTATCGCCTGGGATGAATACCTCGACCTTCTCACCTTTGTTCATTTTCAGGTTGAAGAGCATTAAATCCGAACCTAACTGGAAAACGATTTCGCCCTGGTTTTTATAACCCGGACCCACGGCGGGCCATTTGATATCGTTGTCCGAGTAGAACGTGACTTGAGTATGTTTTTTGCTCTTCGGGCTGTACTTCCATAAATTGATGCGATGGTGTTCACCAGCATCGGATAGGTAGTACAAAGTATTGTCCCACCACATCGGCTGGGTATCGGTGCCCAACCAGTCGGTGATTTTTTCAGCACTGTGGTCCTCTAGATTGAAAAGCCAAATGTCGGTGGCCAAACCACCTTGGTAGCGTTTCCAGGTACGACTGTCGCGCGTGTTTGGCGTGTATGCCAACCACTTTCCGTCGTCGCTAATGGAAGCGACGGTTCCATAAGGAACTGGCAGTTTCTTGGCCATTGAACCGCTAGAGTCAACCGTGAATAACTGACTCTGGGAGCCGATGTTGACGCGGCCACGGGCGTAAAACAGTAAACGACCGTCCGGCAACCAATCACACAAAGTTTCTGAGCTCGGGTGGTAAGTAACCCGCTCAGCTACCCCGCCGACGACTGGCAGCGTGTACAAATCGGTATTCCCTTCGTAGTTGCCCACAAAGGCAATGCTTTGGCCGTCGGCGCTAAATCTGGGGAAAACCTCGCCACCCGGAGGGCTTGCGAGCGGGGTGGCGGTTCCACCCTTGCGCGGGACCAGCCAAAGATCGTTGGCATAGGAAAAGACAATATGGGTTGCACTGACATCCGGAAAGCGGAGCATGCCTGCCGGAACTGGATCAGACCAATTGCGTTTGACCACACCGCTAGTGGCGACGTCATTTTCGCCCGAAGCCGCAGTAGCCGTGGATGTTGGAGCAAGACCGACCACGCAAATTGCGGCCGTAATCATTGCGCTAGGAGTAAGGAATCTCATGCTTAGGCAGGGGATCGGGTTGGGATTGGGAGGCAAGCCACACTGCAAGTTTGAGAGCAGGGGCAAGATGCAAAAAGCTAACGAACCGGAAGCGGGATTGTTTACGGCTTTCTACCTCGGAGGCCGAACTGTAACACTTTGTTATGATTCTGAGATGTCCGGTAAAGCAGTACATTCGCTGATCGCGTCGATTCTGGTGTTGATTTTGCTTGGGAGCGAGTTCGCTTGCTCGGCTAAAAATTTCCCTCGCGGCCAGCGGAAACGTCGGCCGAGTGAGGACAAACCTGCGGTTGAGCAAGCCGAGGAGCAGCAAACTGCCGAAACGGAGCCGGAATTGCCGGTGCAGCCGGAACCCGGCGAGGTGGTGCCCCCTACCCCTGCCCCTACTCCTGCGGTTGGCGGCGGCGAGGACGAAGCGGTCGCCCGCGGCAAGGAGCGGCCAGCCAACGCCAGTGTTAAGGCGGGTCAGATGGTGCCCGTTTTGGGCTCTCCGAAGGCTTTTTCACTGGCATTCCTGCCTAAGCGACAAACTCCGCCCGCCGGCCAGGATCGCTATGCGGTGAGTTTGAAGGGCACGCAGTCGAATCCACGTCTTTATTTCAACGCAAGCGAACTGGCCGTCCTGCAAACCCAGGCTTTGGGGCCGCAAAAAGACATCGCCAAGGCAATTTTTGCCTTTGCCGACGCCAAATGCCGTCAGAAAAAGTCGCTGCCGCCTACTTCGGTGAGCGGAATGGGCAAATCCACCGGCTCTTGGCGACGTTTGGGTGACCGTTTGCTGGGGGTGGCGTCGGCATATGCTTTCGCAACGGATCCGGCGAAAAAGAAGGTGTACCTGGATTGGTGCGTGGAGGCGATGCGGCGTTTTTCCAAGTTCAGTAAATGGGGCCCGACGCCCGAATATGACGTCGGCTTGGATGGCACTCACATCATGCTTGGTTTTGCCATCGCCTACGACGTGACGTATCCAGTGCTGAGTGAAGCCGACCGCAAACAGTTTGCCGCGCGTTTGCGCGATCAGGCGATTCGTTATTACAAAGAGGCGGTGAAACGCGACCCGATTTTCTGGGTCAGCGCCAAAAACGTGAACCATAACTTCACCAATTACAACGCGCTGTTGAACGCTGCTTTGGTGTTGGAAAATCGTTATCCGGAGGCAAGGGATTGGATTGCGGCAGTGGTAAAAAACGTCGATCATGTCATGGAGTTCCGCAAGCTGGTCGGCGACGGCTCTACTCATGAAGGTTTGATGTACGCCAGTTATGGTTCGCACGGTTTGTTTGCGACCCTGGATTTGCTGAAGCGCCACGATTTGGCCGATCATTTTGACAATCCTTGGCTGAGGCAAAACTTTTTGTACTACTTGCACGGCACTCGGCCGGGTTGGATGCGCGTGATTGGCAACGCCGACGGCCATGGTTTTTTTGGCCACGGTCCGCATCACTTGTTCTACTTTTTGGATCGCATCATGCGCGATGGTCGCCCGACCTGGGCGAGTGATCGCATTCGCAAAATCACGGGTCCGGCGCTGCCGTTCGGCAAGCCTGAAGGAAGTACCTTGTTCTTTGAAATGATTTGGCGCGACAATTCCATTACACCGCGTTCAATCACTACTGAAAATACGCCAACTTTCCACCACTTTAAAGATTGGGACGTCGTCACTTTCCGGCGTAATTGGGATGCCAAAAGTACTTTCTTTTCCTTCCGCGCCGGCGACCCGCCAGGCCACGCAATTTGGGATTTGATCCTGCGTAAGGATCCACGGGCGGGTGAGCCGATTTTTTCGCACAGCCACCCAGACGCGGGTAGTTTTTCTTTTTACCCAAATGGAAATGATTTCATTTCCGGTGCGCTTTACGAAATGCCTAAGCGCACGGCATTGGAAAATACTTACACCTTTACGCCGAGCACGAAGTTTGATCCACCCGTACCGCAAGCCGCGGTGAAGAAGTTTTGGGATCCAGCAAAGTTGCATCAGGTAGGGCGTCTAGATGAACTCGGTCAAGCTGGTGAGTGGAATCGCTGGTACGGTCCCGCCAAAGCCATCATTAAAGAGAAAGTTCACGCCGAGGTGATCGCCGCCGTAAGCGAAAACGGTGCGATGTTCGTTAGCGGCGAAATTGCTGAGTCCTACCCTGAGAGTTTCAAAGCAAATGGTAAAAAGCAACCGTTTGGATTGAAACGGCTTTACCGCAACATGCTGTTGTTGCCGGAAGATGTACTGGTCATCGTCGACCGCATCGAGACTACTAAAAAAATGGCCGCTCACTGTTACTTCCGATCTGAGTCAAAGCCCGATACCCCAGTACTTTGGACAACGACAGATGGATCGGCCACCCTGAAGTCGTCGAAGTCTTCTGGCAGTACGGTTGATTTGGTCCACCCAACTGGCATGACCATGGAAACTGGTTTGGAAATTTACAGTTGGGAAGACGCCAAAGGCGACAACAAAGGAGGCATCAAAAATTGGAGCGAAGTGGCGCAAAGCAGTGCTTATGTACGCGCTAGTAACTCCAATCAAACTGGCACCCAAACTTACGTCTACTTGCTGCGTCCAAATGGCAAGGCGGCACAGGTTCGCAACTTGAACTTGCAGGATGCAAATGGCGTCAGCTTTGAAGTAGTCATTGGTAACCGCGTTTACCAAGCCAAAATTGCGATGGATTTGCGTCCGCCAAATCGTCAGGCTTACTTAGGATTTGATGGCCACTGTAAGTTAGACTTTGTGCAGCAATAGCTAGCCTTCAAAACTATCCGGCGCCCCGGGATAGCGCCGAATGTCTGTTGCTGTAGCAAGGGTCGCTTCAACCGACCACTTGCGGCTTCCGCCACCACGATCAAACTTCAGGTGGATATTCGTCCACTCGCCCGGTGCCACGAAATGCTTGTAAACGCAATGAAATGGCACTTTGGGTGGTTCACCACTTTGCAATAGGCGCCCTGCCTTTGCCATTGCCGACGGCAAAACCTCCATCGTGGTTTGACGGTTGGCGGCCCCCAAGTGAAAACCTTGTGCGTCGTTCGTCGAGCGGAATGCCACTAGCCAAAGTGCAAAAGCCAAGACGCCAACAATGGCGGATAACAGTAAGGCGTGGCCTGACTGCTTTTGTTTCTGTGCACAACTGGCGGTGGATCGGAAGCCTTTTTTTAACGTTTTCATGGGCTCCAAATCAGCGTGAGTTGATGTGCGTTTTTACCTTCGCCGCTGCCCAGTTGGATTTTCAAATCGCCGTCGGGTGCGCGCCCTACCTCAAAAGTGGTTAAGCCATGTGCGACTTGTACTTCCTGGTTTAGCAACAAGTCACGCCGCATCAAGCCGGCGTCTTCCAGGTAATACTCAACACCAGGATCTTCGTCGCCAGTGGCCATGGATTTCATGCGGTCGGCGACTTCAAATTCGCGCTTGATAAGGAGACGAGTTTCGGTGACGTGCTTGGCGGTGCTTGCGCCGCCAAAATCCTTGCGCAAAAATCAGCCGCCAAGCCGACTTCGGTGCTGGCAACGGCGCGCTCCCGCAAAGTTGTTGTGCTCACCGCGATCGGTCGCCAAACCTGAGCAATCATAAACGTAAGCATGGTCATCAGAGTGGTCACCACCATCAGTTCAACCAGGGTGTGACCGTGTTCCGTTTTGCGGTTTTGGAGGCGCTGACGATTGCCAGGGATTAGAGCGTGCTGGCTATTCATTGCGAGCCCTTGTTGTGAATTTTCAACGAATCCTTACCTTCTTTTGGCCGCCAACTTTTTGCGTCGTCGGGCACCTTCAGCTCTTTGTTTTTGGAGTCCCTCCCTGCCTTTGCATCCTTATCCCCTTTGGATTGCTTGGAATTAATAAAATTAGATTCCTGACCTTCAACCGTAGGAGAATCCCGTTGTTCAAAAACCACAGTCATTGCCAATGGGTTGAGATCCAATTGATAAGTCAAAATTTGCACTTCAAACATTTTTGCCTGAGTTGGCTGAACGCGTGCAACTGGTGCTATGTCTAAAGAGGCCGGTTTACCTAAGGCCCGCGATAAAAGATCCGGGTCAGGATTCAAATAATAAATTGGATTCTTGCTTAGCCATCCTTCCGCTTCGGCCACTTGCTTTTCTTGCAACTTCAACAATTGAAACAACCCGGCAATGGTTAAATTGATCACCATGATGGCGATTACACATTCCACCATTGTGAAACCTACACTGCGCCCCAACCGTCGACGTCGCCCGTGTTTTGAATGAAAGTTATGGGCGGATTTCATCACCACTCCGGTTATTGATTTCGCCGCCGATTTGGCCGCGCTGGTTCAGTTCCAATTCACCGCTCCATCCGGAACTGCCGTCACGCACCGCTTGCAATTTGAATTGCCCTCCTGAATCCCGTCGAACTTTGAATTCAAACCCTTTGGTACTGCCGCGCGCACCGGTGGGCAATAGTTTGGCCTCGATCAATTCATCAACAGTGAGCGCAAAACGTCCGGTTTGCAAATAATGCAGGCGTTGATTTAGCCACAAAGACTCCATTTGACTCACTGCACGCTCCACCTTGGTTTCTTCCACAATGATGCCGAAATTAGGCACAGCCGCCATGGAAATGGCAACGATGATCGCGGTCACCAAAAGTAATTCCATCAGCGAAAAACCCGCTGTCTGGCTTCGCGATTGCAAAGCACGATGCCGCTTCATTATTCCGGCCCAGGATCTGCAGAGTTGATGTTCACCAACTCTTCCATCAGCGGGGCCAACTCCGAGGCTTCGGCGCCCAAGCGGATCGCCTCCAAGTATGAATTAACCGCTAAAGGAAACTGGCCGGCGCGCACGCGCAGGTGGCCTAGAATGACCAGCGCGTCGGCGCGACCTGGGTCTAGACGCAGGCTATTTTTCAATGCGTCCATGGTTTGAGCGGGACGATCCAACAGGAAATGGGCGCGCGCTAAATCTAGCCAAGCGCCAGAGTCGTCGGCGAAATGGCTGAGGTATTGATCCAACCAACGCACCGCCAAGTGAGTTTGGTTGACGACCAAAGCTGATCGGCCAAGGGCCAGTTTGGTGTGGGCTGGTAGGGTTTGGTCGCCGACGCTACGCACGGTTTGCAGGGCATCCAGGTGTTTACCGGCCAAACTCTGAGCAAATGCCAATTTGGCACGCATCGAGCGGTTGTCTTGGTCGTGATCCAAGGCTTTGCTTAGCCAGGCTGCAGCCATTTTGGGCTCTCCGGCAGCTAGGTATGCTTCGCCCAAAGCGGCTTGCAGTTCGTAGCGTCCGGGCCGAGTGGCGTATTCTCGCTCAAGCAGGGCGGCCGCGCCTTCTGCATCACCTGTTGCAAGGTGAGTGCGAGCAATGAAGATGACTGCGATCGAGGATTCGGGATCTTTCTGGGCCGCAGTTGCATATGCAACCTTGGCCGCCTGCCAACGTCCGCGGGCTTCCTCTAAAGTACCACGAATCATGTAAACCTCTGCCATTTCAGGGTTTGCTTCACCAATCATAGTCAAAAGCTGGTCACTTTCCTGAAGCCGCCCCTCGGCAATCAAAGTACGAGCAGCAAGCAACTGGGCTCGAGGGTGACGTCCCATGCTTTCCGCCATTGCCGCCAGGTGGCGCTCGGCTTCGCTTAGGTCGCCTTGTCGCATGGAGCGCTCGGCCTGGTTCATCATGGCTTCGGCTTTACTATCCGAATGGCGGCCCATGGCACTGTTCGGGTCATATTCCTCACCCGCCGAACTGCAGCTCAAGGCGCAAAGCAGCGGGAGCATGGTGCCCGCAACGGCTAGAAGTGGAATTTTCATGATTTTGGTCCTCTTCTTTATCGGTGAGTTTTTGTCCACCTCTTAAGGGAGTCCAAAATCCGCGAATCGACGGTTGGGCCAGTGAATTCCGGAACCAAACCCGCAGTAATTCGCGATGCCAAATCAAATGCCATTTCGTCATCGGCGGTTGCCTCCGAGCCAGCCTCCAGGAGAGCCAACGCACTGCCGTAATGCCCTTCCAAAACCAAAGCGCGTGCTGTGTTGGCGTAAAGCCGAGCCACCAACTCACGGTCACTACCGGCGGAAATATTCGGCAAACCTTCTAAGGCGTCTTCTTTTTGCGCCTGCGCCGCCATATCGAGGATGTGCGGTGTCAGCAAGATGATGACTTCTTCCCGCTTGGAGGTATGGTCTTTGCTGCGGAAAAACTGGCCAAACAGTGGCACGCTGCCTAAGACAGGAACTTGGCTGTCTACTTGAAAACTCTTCTCACGGAACAAGCCGCCGATGACCAAAGTATCGCCATCGCGTACCATCACGTTGCTAGTAAGCTCCGCCGTTTCTTCGAAGGGCAATCCTTCCGCGTTTAGTCCGCCGTCGGAATCTTCGGGGTGAATTTCCATGCGGATAATTCCGTTGGCTTGGATGAACGGACGAAAGATGAGCTGCGTACCCGTTTCTAGGAATTCAACTTCTTCGCTGGTCGCGCCGCTTACCTCGGTTCGGGTAGTTTTATAACCGTCTCTTCGACCCAAAAGCACCTCGCCGCGTTGCTTGTTCAGAGTCATCACAGTTGTATTTGTTTGCACTGCGATTCCAGTCTGCTCAGAAAGCGCACGCAGAAATACCCCGATGTTGCCTGATATAAATCCAAATTGCATGCCGCGGGTTGCCAGATCACTGGCTAGGTCGGTACCCACTGCGGCGAAGCCATCGTCAAGTTGTTCACTACTGAATACGTTGTCGGTAATGGTGAAACCGTCCGAACTGGTGGCCCCGTATTCACGGTAATCAATTCCGGACAAGCCAGAAAAATTGATCCCCAATTGAGTGCGATCAGTGATGTCGGCGTTGAGGATTGTCACCTCAACTAGCACTTGCTGCGGTGCGCGATCAATGCGCTCGATGATGTTTTTAATGATCGCCAAATTTTCCGGAAAGTCGGTAACTACGATCATGCCGTCGTTGGCATAAGCCGCACCCCCAGTTTCAGTTTGACTAGATTCAATACCCCCTTGCGCGGCGACGGTAGAAGTGATTTTCCCTTTTTCGCTTTGCGCAGGCTTTAACAGCTTGACTAGCCCGGACTATTCATGAAGCTTCGAAATAATCGCTGATTCCGACTTTTTCCCTTTCAATCCGCCCGCCTTTACCCGA
>JACNIZ010000048.1 GCA_014382805.1 Planctomycetota bacterium | reverse complement strand
TAGGCTGTCGATGGGACGTGGTGGTAAACGGATTGGAGGCAGTGAAAGCGGTGCAAAGACAGGGTTATTGTGCAGTGTTAATGGACTGCCAAAGGCCAGCGATGGATGGATATCAAGCTACTCGGGCGATCCGTCAATTAACCGATAAGGTATGTGAAACTCCAGTGATTGCATTAACCGCAAATGCAATGGAAGGCGATGATTTAGCTTGTTTGGTGGCGGGAATGGATGATTATTTAGCCAAGCCCGTAAACCCCAAACAACTATCCATGGTGCTTGCCAAATGGGCATTGCCTGAGGATAAGCGCAAACGGGCTTGATTATTCCAGCTTGATTTAAGGTCTGTCTCGATTTGAACCGATGGAGGGATTGCCTAGTCCAGGCCATTGCATTGTCCAATCATTTTGTAAATGACCATCGAATCTTCTCTTTCAATTTGCCGTTCTGCAAGTCATGCCAGCGATCCGGCGACGGCTGTCCGCGAATTACGAGCCGGCTTGGATCAGCCTAATATTGGGTTAGCGGTATTCTTCTGTTCGCCGCACTACGACCGTCAGCAAATTCGGCAAGCCTTACTCCAGGAATTTGCTGGCGTGCCAGTGATAGGCTGCACCACAGCCGGTGAAATTGGACCTTTGGGCTACGCCGAAAACGGCCTAGCTGGCTTCAGTTTGAGTGCCGACGATTTTGAAATCGAAACTGCGTTAATAGAGAACTTGCAGGATTTGGGTTTGGACCAAGGTCATCGCCGAGCCCAAGCCATGATGCAAAAGTTTCAATCGCGCGGTTTTGAACTCAACTCAAATAATTCCTTTGGTTTCCTATTAGTGGATGGATTGAGTGTGCGCGAGGAAGCATTGGTTAGTTCCATCCACCGTCCGCTGGGAGACATTCACATGTTTGGTGGCTCAGCCGGTGACGGTCTAAATTTCCATCAAACTCAGGTCTATTCCAACGGTCAGTTTCATAGCGATGCTGCAATCTTCAGCCTGATATACACCACCTTGCCATTTAGGGTTTTCCGTACTCAACACTTTGAAGAAACGGACGCCAAGTTGGTTATTACCGAAGCCGATCCATTGAGGCGTACCGTAACCGAAATCAATGCCGAACCTGCGGCGCGCGAATATGCGAAATTGATCGGTTTGGAAGTTGACAAGCTCACGCCGATGATTTTTTCTGCCCACCCAGTTGTGTTACGGGTTGGTGGCGAAATTTATGTGCGTTCAATCGCCAAGGTTAACGAAGATGAAAGTCTAAGCTTCTTTTGCGCGATCGAACCTGGCGTGGTGCTAACAGTAGCCAAAGGTTTGGACATGGTGCAAGGCCTGCTCAATGCCTTTCAAGAGGTCTCAAAAGAAATTGGACCCCCGCAATTAACGATCGGGTGTGATTGCATTTTGCGGAGCTTAGAAGGAACCGATACAGGTTTGAAATCGGAATTGGCTGGAATTTTCGAAAAAAATAACACCATTGGATTTGCAACCTATGGTGAGCAGTTTGATTCTATGCATGTAAATCAAACCTTCACTGGAGTCGCAATAGGAAGTCGCCAAGCTTAGAGGGAATATGCCTGCAGAAGCGAACCAAGATCGAATCCTTCAATCCGAAGTGGAAATACTTCGTGCAACCGTTCAGGATTTGGAAATCCGCTTGGCAAAAGAGGGCAAAATTCGAGCAGCTTTGATGCGCCAAGTCGAAGCTATTTATGACTCTCAAGGAGATTCATATGCCACCGTGCGTACCGCCAAATGGCTTGAAGAAAAAGTTTTGGAACGCACTGCAGAATTAGAGCGTGCCAATAAAAATATGGAGCGCGTGAACCTGAAGCTGTCAAAAGCAAAAGAAGCCGCCGACCAAGCAAGTCGAACAAAATCCGAGTTTTTGGCCAATATGAGCCATGAAATCCGCACTCCCATGAACGGAGTCATTGGAATGGCAGGGTTACTACTGGATACAGCTTTGGAGTCTGAGCAATTAGACTATGTTGAGACGATTCGCCAATCTGCTGATGCGTTATTGAATATCATTAATGACATTTTAGATTTTTCAAAAATAGAGGCCGGCAAAATGACCTTGGAAGTGGTCGACTTTGACCTCAGGAAATTGCTGAAGGAAAGTGCCGATTTAATGCAACCGCAGGCTAATGACAAAGGACTTCAACTGCTATTGAGCAGTGGTGGTGGATTTCCAATCATGGTGAAGGGTGATCCGGTGCGACTGCGTCAGGTGATTTTGAACCTAATGAGTAACGCGTTGAAATTCACCCAAAATGGACAGGTGGAATTTCAAGTGAACACCGTGCAGCGCAGCGACCAAACTGCGCTCATCAACTTTGCGGTAACAGATACCGGCATCGGCATTTCCGCTAGTGCGCAAAAGAAATTATTTAGTAGTTTCTCGCAGGCGGATTCTTCCACCACTCGACGTTTTGGTGGCACCGGGTTAGGCTTAGCCATTTCACAACGTTTAGTGGCGCTCATGGGTGGCGAGATTGAAGTTAGCAGTGAAATGGGTGTGGGCAGCACGTTTCAATTTACTATTGAGCTGGAGGTGGTCACCAAGCGCGACCATGCAATTTCCTTTGAACTTTGCGATAAGAAGAAAAAAAATCCGTATGCAAATCTGAAATCTGCCGAACGATTCAAGGTGGGGCGCATTCTCGTCGCCGAGGACAACGCCACCAATAGGAAATTGGCGCGACGGATGCTAGAGAGGCTTGGTTTCCAAGTAGACGTGGTCGGTGACGGCAAAGAAGCGGTGGAAGCCGTCAAGGGCGGATCCTATACCGCTGTCCTAATGGACTGCCAAATGCCAACTATGGACGGCTATGATGCCACGCGAATGATTCGCCAATTGGTCGGGCCAGGCTACGACTTGCCCATTATTGCCTTGACGGCAAACGCCATGAAGGGTGATCGGATGCGTTGTTTGCTCGCTGGAATGGACGATTATTTGACCAAACCAGTGGATCCCAGAAAGTTAGCGGACAAGCTGGATAAGTGGCTGCGCAGCCAGCAAAAACGTCGGCCGGCGTAATTCGCTTGCTCCTGGGGGTTGGGGCGATTAGAACTAAGGCCAAATGGCCATCAACAGCCTTCAAGAGTGGATCGAGGTTCTGGATCAGGCGGGCGAGCTTCAGCGCGTGAGCGCCGCGGTGGACCCCAAGCTGGAAATTTCAGCGATTACCGACCGGGTTTCCAAGGAGCAAGGCGCCAAAAATCGGGCGCTGCTGTTTGAAAACGTCGTCGGCAGCTCTATGCCGGTGCTGATCAACGCCTTCGGATCCCGGCGACGAGTTGGGCTGTCGCTGGGTGTAGACGACATCGAGCAGCACGCCGATCGTTTGCGTGAGTTATTAAATCAATCTCCGCCCGAAAGCTTGATGGATAAGCTGCGCATGCTGCCCAAATTGGCCGGTTTGGCGAAATTGTTTCCAAAGAAGGTGTCGTCGGCGCCTTGCCAAGAGGTGGTTTGGACCGGCGACGAGGTGGACTTAGGCAAATTGCCGGTGTTGACTACCTGGCCACAGGATGCCGGACCGTTTGTGACCTTTCCGTTGTGTGTGACCAAAGATCCAGAAAGCGGCAAACGCAATTTGGGCACCTATCGATTGCAGGTATTTTCCAAGAACGAAACCGGCTTTCACACTCATCTACACAAAGATGCGCGGCGCCATTTGGGCAAGGCTGCGGCTCGCGGCGAAAAAGTGCCGGTGGCGGTGGTCATTGGCGCCGACCCAGCGACCTGTTTTGCCAGCGTAGTACCTGCTCCGCCTGATCTAGATGAGTTGTTGATCGCCGGCTTCTTACGCCAAAAACCTGTGCCTTTAGTGGCTTGCAAAACGGTGCCGCTGGAAGTGCCGGCAACTGCCGAAATCGTGCTGGAAGGCTGGGTGGATCCAAATGAATTGCGGCGCGAAGGGCCGTTTGGAGACCACACTGGTTTTTATAGCCTGGCGGATGACTATCCGGTATTTCGCGTTGCATGCATCACCATGCGCAAGGATCCGGTTTATCACACCACCTTGGTTGGGCGGCCGCCGCAGGAAGATTGCTGGATGACCCAAGGTATCGAGCGCTTGCTGCTGCCGGCGCTGCAAATGCAATTCCCGGAGATCATGGATTACCGTATGCCATTCGAAGGAGTTGCCCATAACTTGATGTATATCAAAATCCGCAAGGCCTATCCCGGCCATGCACGCAAAATCATGAATGCCATTTGGGGTTTAGGCCAAGCGATGTTCACCAAAGTTATAGTAGTGGTCGATGAAGATTGCGATATACATGACGATAAAGACATCTCGTGGCGAGTGCTCAATAACATCGATCCGCAACGTGACATGGAATTCACTTTGGGTCCGATCGAGGTCCTAGATCACGCTAGTCGTGCTGCTTGT
>JACNIZ010000049.1 GCA_014382805.1 Planctomycetota bacterium | reverse complement strand
CAGCGCCGCTGGGCGAAGGCTCACTCGGACCGGCCAGCGACAATTCCACGGCCAAGGTCGTGAAGATGGCGGAGTCCACGCGCGTGTTGAGCGTGATGGGCACTGAGCTGAACATTACTGCCAGTCACCTTAGTCAGCAGGTGGTTCAAACCGCGTTGGATGCCGCTATTGCGGAAATTCAGCGGGTCGAAGACTTGGCGACCGATTGGCGTGATTCGCCGTTGATGACCCTGAATCGCGCCAAAGGCAATGGCCCGCATCCAGTTCCGCGCGAACTGGCGCAATTAATTGAAAAAGCGCTGTTGTGTTCAGAATTGACCGACGGCGCGTTCGATTCCACCTTCCGCGCGGTGGGGGAATTATGGGATTTCAAAGCCAAGCCACCGCGCGTGCCGTCGCAAGAATTGGTGAATCAGACTTTGCAGAAGGTGGGTTATCAAAAAGTAAGCGTCGACGTTGGCGCGGCGACGGTGACCCGGCCGGAGGGATTGTGGATTGGATTGGGCGGCATTGCGAAGGGCTATGGCGTCGATCGCGCGATGGCGGTTTTGATGGAGCACGGCATTCAGAATGGAATTGTGAACGCCGGTGGGGATTTGAAAGCGCTTGGAAAAAACGGTGAAGAACTCTGGACCATCGCGATTCGCCATCCACGCGATCAAAGCCGCATCATCGCGGTACTTCCGATTTCGAATACTTGCGTCGTGACCTCCGGTGATTACGAGCGCTTCTTCGAACACAACGGTAAGCGCTACCACCACATCCTTGATCCACGCACCGGTTTCCCCTCCACCGGCGCGATTAGCTCCACCGTCATCGCTCCCGACGCCGCCACCGCCGACGCCATGGCCACTGCTTTGTGCGTGCTTCCGCCTGCGACCAGTCTTGCGCTGATTGAGCAACTTCCAAGAGTAGAAGCGCTGATCGTACAGATGGATGGCAGCGTGCTGACCACCACCGGTTTACAACTTCCCGACTCCAGTCCAACTAGCCCAGGTAACTAACGTGATTCCTGACCCACTGCACCCAGTCGTCGTCCATCTGCCGATCGCGCTCGCGGTTTTATTGCCATTGTTTTCCATCGCCGCGCTGCTGGCAATTTGGCGCGGTGCTAAACCACGTTCAAGTTGGGTAGTGGTTGTCGCATTGCAATTGTTGCTCAGCATCGGAGCCTGGGCGGCTGAAGAAACCGGCGAACGCGACGAAGAGTTTTACGAAAAAGGTGCTGTCCATGAAGTATTAGAAAAGCACGAAGAACTAGCCGAGGTGTTCATCGCCATTGCCTACGGCGCGTCGGCATTGGCTGTGCTTGGTTTGATGAGTAACAAAATCGGCAAGATCTGCCGTGGTGTTTATTTGTTTGCAGCCATCGGGTTATTGGTCGTCGGCGGCATGGTCGGCCATCGCGGCGGAAAATTGATCTACCCCGACGGTGCCAAAGCAACCGCCGAACGCCTTTCGGAACTGCACGACGGCTAACTACTTCTTCTTAGTGAATACTCGGCGCAGGTCGGCGTGCAAGATCAAAATTTTCGGTACTAAGATGCCGATTGCTGGCGCGGATGCATCAGCCTCAGGCTTCTTGTATTTTGCGAATAAAGGCGGAGTGCCGATTTCCATCAGAAATTCGTCTAGTGTTTGCACGTATAAAGCACGCGCTTTTTTGTGCTTCAAAATGCCTGCGGTCATCGCCATGATATGAGCCGTTAATTTATAGTCTGCGCCTACGCATTGTTGCAAGATTAACGCTGCGTTGTAGTAGTCGTCGGCTTCTTTCAAGAGGCCTTGCTCAATGATTTTTAGTGTCTCTTCCTGAGCTGCACTCCACTCCGCGATTCCCTTTTCGTCATCCTTTTTCGCGTACACTTCCGCCTTTTTAGCAATTTTGGCCAAGCGCCGACTTGCTGTTTTCAGCGCCTTATTAGTTTGCACCCCCGGCTCTACTTTGCGGCCATTCAGTCCGGTCGAATTGCCTCGGTACAACTTGACGATTGAGTCACACAACAATTTCGACGTATCCCCAAAGTCCTTGCCCTGCTCGTCGAAAGTCTGCGAGCCAAAACGTTGCGGATGCTTAAAATGCAACATGTAGCGATCCAACGCAGCTGCCACCATGAAATCAGACTTGGTATAACCATCAAAAGAGGCCGCACTTGCCAATAAATGCGCTATCAGAATATCGTTGTGGTCGTCGCCGTGCTGCAACAGCCAGGATGCAAAGCAATCATCTTCACTCTTTGACAGCTGTCCCAAAGTCACAAATTCCGCCACTCGGTCGCGCCGCGTTTTGCGACGAGTTTCCAATTCCTGTTCGCTGAGTTGGTCCCATAGCTCCTGATCTTTTTGATCAACCGAATAAAGTTCCGCCAGTTCGGCGCTGATTTTCTTTTGCTGCGCTTTGGAGGTCGCCCCTTGCATCGCCAGGGCGGTTGGTGCCCAAAGGCAGAGCAGTATCCAAACGATTGCAAGCCTAGATTTCATTCAGTCAATCTAGCATAGATTTTAAAGCATAAAAAAAGGGGGGACCGTTCTCGATCCCCCCAAACTCAATCAAGTCAATCTTCCCAAATTTAGTCAACCGGAATAATGACCGGATAACTAACCTCGTTCCCACCCTGCTGCGAGTGCAGGATGACCACAAAATCCAACTCATCGATTTTGTTCGGCAGCCTAGTGATGTTACTTAGGAAGACGTCGACGGTGGCCGAACCATTTTGGTCCAAGTTGCCAGTAAAGCCTGCGATGGGCAATCCGCCAGGATTTTGCTCGATGGAATCCGTCAGCCAATCGCGGTTGAGTGGGACGTGGGTGCCGCCGAGGAAGTGACCCGGCTCGGTTCCATCTGATCCAGCAAGCACGGTGTATGCCCAACCGTCGCGACTTTCATCGCTGTTGATTTGCAAAGAGAAGTCACTGTTGAGCCTGCGTTGCAAAGTAAGAGTCTCGGTGGTCAATGCTGGGCCGCTTAACGGGACCACCGGTAGCTGCAATTCAGCAGTGGCCGAACCACCCATGAAGATGTCCAAATCAAAATCTTCGAACACTGGAATCGCCTGGAGCACGGTCGGCTGAGTCATGACCTCTGGGCGATGCCATGCCAGGTTTTCCAATTCCAAGCGCAGCGATGTGCCTTTTTCAATTTTGAATCCTTGGAAGTTCAACGGGAAAGAAACGGTAGTCTCGCCGCCGCCGTGATCCCGCACCGTCACCTGACCACCGGTTAAGTATTTGCCTTCAGGCTCGCTGAACAACGCGGCGTGAATCTGAAAATCTGCGTCTTCGGTATCCACGGTAAGTACCACCACTGGCTCACCAATCATCAATTGATCTTCTTGGAAAGTTGGTGTTTCGAATTCTTCCGAGTCAAGCTGGACGTCTTGCTCCAACGCATCGGGATGAGGTAGAAAAGCGATGTAATCGTCAATGTCACCGATTGCACCATCTACGCTTTGCTGGAAGGAACGCTTTTGGCGCTGGCTATGCGGCGACAACGAAAGCGTGCGATCTCGGTGCAGGTACCAAGTTTGAGTGGTTGCCCCAGGAATGGGGTAGCTGTCAAATTCGCGCGCCTCCCACAAAAAATTGGCGTCCTGGAAATCCGAAATGCTTAGCGGCGTAATTCCGAAGCGGAACTCCGGCATACGATTCACCTGGTTGTCGACCTGCTTCAAATGAAAGTCAAACCACTGATCGCGACGAAATTCGCGGCGCGCGTCTTCGTGGTTATTGAAAATTGTGCTGTGTCCGGTGGTCGACACGTTTAATAACTTTTGCGCATTGGGCGCCAAGCTATTCCAAGTGTTCATCAGACGATTGGAGGAAGCGTACTTGTCGTCGTAAACCTGAAACGATTGAATCGGCACAGTGGAATTCTGCAGCAGCGCGACTAGGTCTAAGTCGGCGTCGTAAAAAGCGTTGCGCAGGCCGGGGAAATCTTCGTCGCGGATGAAGCTGTCTACGGTTGCAAAGAAACTCGGGTGGTTATGGATGCCATTGGTCGAGTCATAAATCATTCGAATCAGCATTTCGGTCCCGGTGTTGCCACCAGGCATGGTTCCTTCCAAAATGTCGGGAATGAAATTGATTGGCGCGACGGCTTTAATCGTCGGGAATGGCTGACTGCGCCACGGGTTTTGCGGTGGTGTTTTGCCAGAATGGGCAGCGGCCACCCACGAGTGAATCCCTCCTTGAGAGCGCCCGGTCACGCCAATTCGGTCCCTGTCGACCACGCTTGGAAACAATACTTCCACCGCTTCTATGGTTTCGCACATCTCGCTGCGTTCGCGCATTCCGATGTTGGAACGGCCATGCACCTGCGCGCTACTCAATGCCACCCCTCGGCCTTGACCGCGGCCGTCATAACTCACAGCCATGTAGCCCCGCTCCGCCATCGCCTTAGCTT
>JACNIZ010000311.1 GCA_014382805.1 Planctomycetota bacterium | reverse complement strand
GCATAAAAAATGGTTTTGAATATTTTTTAAGACAGAATAATGATGGTAAAGTAACCAAAAACAAAGCGGGCTATCTTGCTAATAGTATTTCTAAAGGGTGGGGCGAGAGAAACGAGGAACAGAAGAAAGCAGATAGGAAATCAGAGATAAGTGCTGAAATTAAAAAGAAAAAAGAACTCTATGAGAAACATTACTACCAAACAATTGTTCTTGGAGATAAAGAGTTGGAATTGTTGGAGAAAGATTTAGAAAGGCTTTATAAGGAAGTGGGACATCCTAGGTGGAAGGATGTGTGGAAATTAGGATAGACATATTATTTTTTTTTTAGATTTTTTTCCTTTCGGTTTTTTAGGTTTGGATTTTTTAGACTGTTTCTGGGGTGGTTCGCGTTGGTCGGTTAGCATTTTGGTTTCTAGTAACGTGAGTAGTCGGTCCTTGTCCTTCTGTAGCGCCTTGTTTGCATCTTGCAACGTAGCAATGTGATTTTTGAGCATCTCAATCTGTTGCACAAAGGATGGTGATACATCCTCCTTCTCAAACTGCTCCGTGGGACTGTCCTTGGATGTAGCATGTTTCATAATTGGTCGGTCTGAAGGGAACACACGTTGCAACTCTGATGGATCAATCACCTTGGGGTCGCCTCAGAAAACGGAAAATATAGCACGCTAAGCGGATGACAGCGGTCGTAATGGCCTGAATTTACCAGCTCCGACCTTGCCGTTGGTGCGCCAGAGGTAATCGCCCGATAGGTTAATGTGCTCCCAGCCCAGCGGCGACAAGTATTGCAGCAATGTGTCGTCCACTGGCTGGTGACGGCGCAAGGCAGCGGTGGCACGCTCCAGGTAGACCGTATTCCACAGCACGATAGCCGCCGTCACCAGGTTGAGGCCGCTGGCCCGGTAGCGCTGTTGCTCGAAGCTGCGGTCGCGGATTTCACCCAGCCGGTAGAAAAATACTGCCCTGGCCAGTGCGTTGCGGGCTTCCCCTTTGTTCAGCCCAGCATGGACACGGCGGCGCAGTTCTACGCTTTGAAGCCAATCGAGAATGAACAGCGTGCGCTCAATCCGGCCCAACTCACGCAGGGCTATGGCCAAGCCGTTTTGACGCGGGTAGCTGCCGAGCTTTCTGAGCATCAGCGAGGCTGTCACCGTGCCCTGTTTGATCGAGGTAGCAAGCCGAAGAATTTCATCCCAATGGGCACGGACATGCTTGATATTCAGGGTGCCGCCGATCATCGGCTTGAGTGCGTCATAGGTGGTATCGCCTTTTGGGATATACAGCTTGGTGTCCTTCAAATCACGGATACGTGGGGCGAAGCGGAAACCAAGCAGGTGCATCAGGGCGAAGACGTGATCGGTAAAGCCCGCAGTGTCGGTGTAGTGCTCCTCGATCCGCAAGTCGGACTCGTGATACAGCAGCCCATCGAGAACGAAAGTCGAATCGCGCACACCGACGTTGACCACCTTGGTGCTGAACGGTGCATACCGATCCGAGATATGGGTGTAGAACATCCGCCCCGGATCGCCACCGTATTTCGGGTTGATGTGCCCTGTGCTCTCGGCCTTGCCGCCCGCTTTGAAGCGCTGCCCGTCCGACGATGACGTGGTGCCATCGCCCCAATTTTCGGCGAAGGGCTGCTGGGACTGGGCATTGACCAACTCGGCGAGCGCCGTCGAATAGGTCTCGTCTCGGATGTTCCAGGCTTGCAGCCACGACAGTTTGGCGTAGGTCGTACCGGGGCAGGACTCGGCCATCTTGGTCAACCCGAGGTTGATCGCATCAGCCAGGATCGTCGTCAGTAGCAAGGTCTTGTCCTTGGCCGCAGCACCGGTCTTGAGGTGCGTGAAGTGCCGGGTAAAGCCCGTCCACTCATCGACCTCCAACAACAGTTCGGTAATTTTGACGTGCGGCAGAAGCATAGCTGACTGGTCGATCAGCGCTTGCGCCGTCTCTGGTACCGCCGCATCCAGAGGCGTAATCTTCAGGCCCGATTCGGTGATGATGGCGTCTGGCAGATCGTTGGCCGCAGCCATGCGGTTGACCGTAGCGAGCTGCCGCTCCAGCAGCAACAGCCGATCATGGAAATACTGGTCGCAGTCGGTGGTCACGGCCAGCGGCAATTGGTTGGCCAGATTCAGGGTGGCGAACTTCTCGGCCGACACCAGGTATTCGTCGAAGTCCTTGAACTGGCGAGAACCCTGCGCCCACACGTCACCGGAGCGCAGCGCGTTTTTCAGCTCCGAAAGTGCGCACAGCTCATAGTAGCGCCGGTCGATACCGTCGTCAGAGAAAACCAGCTTTGCCCAGCGCGGCTTGACGAATTCGGTCGGCGCGTCAGCTGGCACCTTGCGGGCGTTCTCGGCATTCACGCCACGCAGCACCTCGATGGCGTCGAGCACGGCTTTGGCGGCCGGTGCCGCGCGCAGTTTTAGCACGCCCAGGAACTCCGGTGCATAGCGGCGCAACGTGGTGTAGTTCTCGCTGATGCGGTGCAGGAAATCGAAATCCGGAGGCTGCGCGAGCTTCTGTGCCTCGGTGACGCTGGTGATGAAGGCATCCCAAGAAATAACTGCCTCAATGGCAGCAAACGGATCGCCGCCGCTCTGCTTGACTTCCAGCAAGGCTTGGCCGATGCGCCCGTACAGACGCACCTTGTCGTTGATCGCCTTGCCCGACGCCTGGAACTGCTTCTGATGCTTGTTCTTGGCGGCGTTGAACAGCTTGCCAATGATGCGGTCATGCAGGTCAATGATCTCATCGGTGACGGTGGCCATGCCTTCGATAGCCAACGCCACCAGGGTGGCGTTGCGTCGTTGCGGCTCGAACTTGGCCAGGTTGGCGGGCGTCATCTGGCCGCCCTCTCGGGCAATTTTGAGCAGGCGGTTCTGGTGAACTTGCCGCTCGATGCCGACAGGTAGGTCGAGTGCCTGCCAAGCTTTGAGACGCTTGATATGTTCGAGCATATGCCGCGAGTTTGGTTTGGTAGGCGACTGGCGTAGCCAAGCCAGCCAGGTCGTCTTGCCGTCTTCTTTGCGCTGGAGTAGTTCATCCAGACGCTGTCGGTGAATCGCTGACAGTGAATTAGTCAGTGCCGTGTAGATGCGCCGGTTGGCGCGGGTGATTGCCTCGGCGCAGGCACGCTCGATGACGTTCATGCCGGGCAAGATGATGGCCTGCTGTCGCAAGTTTTCGATAAGTGCGCTGGCCAACACAATGCCTTTGTCGGTCTGCAAGGCCAGATCGGTCAGCATATGCACCGCTTGCCGGTAGTGACTCATGGTGAAGAGCTCAAGTCCGAACACCGTTTGCAACTCGGCAAGGTGCTCCCGCCTCGTCTGTTCACGCTGGCCATATTCGTCCCAGCTTTCCACCGGCACCTTGAGTTGCGCCGTTACCATTCGCAGTAAGGGCGGGAACGGGAGCTCATCGACACCTAGGATGACACCAGGGTATCGCAGATAGCAGAGCTGGATGGCAAAGCCCAGACGATTTGCAGGTCCACGATGCTGGCGGATGATGGCCAGATCGGTTTCGCTGAACGTGTAGAGCCGGATCAGTTCATCCCTGGCGTCTGGCAGTGCTATGAGGTTGCCGCGCTCGGTTGCTGACAAAATGGAACGGCGTGGCATGGTCAGATTTTCCGCAAATACTGATACAAGGTTTCACGGCTGATAGGGGGCGTTTGCGGGAGGAGGTGAAATGACATTTTAAGCCTCGTCATTTTCAAACCTCCACCCTCGCCGCCAAATCAGCTGCCTCTTTCGCGTCGATCCCCAGATAAGCAGACGTAGCCGAAAGCGACGCCTGCCCCAGAACCTGCCGCACGATTTCAAGGTTGCCCGTTTCTGCGTAAATGATCGCGGCCTTGGTGCGGCGTAGGGAGTGGGTGGAGAAGTTGGCGGGATCGAGGCGGGCATGCTGCGCCCACCTCTTTACCAGCTCGGCGTAATGCTCCCGCTTGATTGGGGCGGCGCGGTCGCCTTTGAGCCGGGTAAAAATGAAGTCGTCAAAATGCTTGGCTGTTTCATTGATCCACTTGGCCAAGGCGGCAGCGCTCCGGGGCGTTAAGGCGATGAGAACGGGTTTTCCGGTCTTCTGTTGGCGGATGGTGGCGCGCTCTTTGACTTGGTAGCGGTCGGTCATAACATCGCGGACGCGAAGCCGGAGTAAATCGACGCTCCGAAGCATGGAATCTATAGCCGTCTCGAAAAGCGCCAGGTCCCGCCATTTTACCTCGCTGGCCAGCACGTCACGAATCATCCGAACTTGACGCCGGTCGAGGGAGGATTTTTGACCGATTGAGCGACCACGGTTCCAAGGTCGGCGGGGAGGTGTTTCGGTCATTTTTTACCATTGGTATTGTTCTTCAGCGAATAAAAGCAAGGGTATGGTAGCGAAGCAGGGGAGTGGAATCAAGCCCAAAGCCAC
>JACNIZ010000063.1 GCA_014382805.1 Planctomycetota bacterium | reverse complement strand
CTAGGGAAGCTCTGATTAATTCGGGCGAGTGAGGCTGTGAGTGGAAATCGTTAGATTCAAGGCGCGGTATCGACGTATTCCCCCAACACTGGAAGGCGCAAGCTCACATTTTTGGTCTTGCCGTCGCGCCAAATGAATAGCGGCAGTTTGCCTTCACCGGTTTTGCTTTCGGCCTTAGTGATCGCGTCGCCAAATGCTCTGCGCGGGTCCCGCTCGAAGCGGCCATCGCCTAATCCAAGAATGACGTCGCCGACTTGGAGTACCTTTTCCGCCGGCGAATCTTCCGCCACTTCCGTCACCAAAATCTGACGTACATCGGTGGTTTCCAACTTCCACCCCCAAATCCATACACGCGCGCCAGTGGGCCTAAATTCCAATCGTGCTTGTTATCAGCCTGCCCTCCAGCGGTCAGATCTGGGACCGGCGGTTTGCCTTTTTGCGGCACAAGCTCGGCCGATGGAGAGGCGATTGCAGCAGACAGGATGGAGGCGACGAGGAGGGAAAGCATGGGATCAGAATTTCTTCGGACCGGGCCACCAAGCGTCGAGCAAGCGGCGGAGTTCGGAAATTCGCTTGGCGTCATCGATGGGATGAAGCTCAGTAGGATCTTCGGCCAAATTGTAGAGCTCGGGCGGCAGGTCCGGGTCGACGTGGAGGAGTAGCTTATGGTTTCCCGTGACGACATAGCGAGTGACTAACCCGCGGGTTGGATTTGCAAGGTCGGCTACGTCGTGAGTGTAAGCGGCACCAAAAACTGGGCCACGTGCATTCGCACCGCCAGCAGCCACCTGAAGTAGGTCCTTCCCTGGCCATGAGTCTGGTGCCACCATGCCGCAAAATTGAAGAATAGTGGCCGGAAGATCGACACTGCTGACCGGGGTTTCACAACGCGCCGGGGTTATTCGTTTGGGCATCGAAAGCATAAACGGAGTGCGCACGCCCCCCTCATAAGCGGTGCGTTTGCTGCGTGGGGCAAAGCCTCCGCTGTCCTCGCGTTGGATCCAACCGTTGTCGGTTACAAATACAACCAAAGTGTGTTCGCGAGCTCCAGTTTGATCCAGATGGCCGAGTAAGTCACCGCATGTCGCGTCGAACCAAGCACACATCGCGCGATACTTGGCAACGGAGTCTGGCACGCCGGGCGCTTGGGCGGAAGCGAGGAAAGACTCGGGTGGATTATGCGGGGTGTGCGGAAGAAATGGCGCGTACCACAGCAACCATGGAGTCTCGTCTGATTCACAGTCGTCGATGAAATCAGTCGCTGCCTTCAATCCCTCCCGACCAATATTCAAGCCGACGTCACCATGCCGGCCACCACGAGTTGGGTCGCCATGAGTCATGCCTTCGGTGAAGCCGCCTCGGCTCGGTGCACCCTCCCACCATTTGCCCGTTTGCATCGCACGGTAGCCGTTTTTCACAAGCAGATCGGGCAGCGTCGTGCATGCATCGATTCGAGCAAGCATCGATTCTCGTGGCTGGCCCTTAGGCGGATCATTCCCAGTAATGCCATGCTGATGCGGGTGCAGCCCGGTCGCCAAAGTCGCCAAGCTTGGTCGGCACAGTGGCGCGGCTACATATCCACGCGTAAACACCAATCCCGATGCCGCCAACCGATCAAGATTTGGCGTCTTCACGACATCACTGCCTAGAAACCCGAAGTCGTCGCCGTGCTGATCGTCGGAAATGATCAGCAAGATGTTTGGCGGCCGTTTGTTGACTTCCTGAGCACCAGCTCTATCGGCCACAAAGAAAAGAAAAAGGGAAAGAAAAATGCCGCAAGCTAGGGAGTGGAGAAATCGAAGCACATTTCGATCCTAGCTCGCGGCGTCCGTTGGTACGTGTATTTCTCTGCCGGGCGGGCCAATTCGGCCGCACTTTGGCTTTAGCCAGCAGTCACCAGCTCAATGCGCTCGGCCAAACCTTCCCGAGCAGGAGCCAGCTTTTGGCATTCCTTCCATAGATGTAGCGCTTGCTCGTTTTCACCTGCGGACAGGAACGCCATTGCGGCCGCATCCATCAATCCTGCACGCATCTGAACGACTTGGGCATTCCAATCTTCTTCGCTGGAGCCGCAGCCGTAATTGCCACAGCCCTCCTCGCCGCAACTGGCTTCGCATGCCGCCCGCTTTTCATTCATAGAAGCCAGTTGCGCTTCGCCTCCGTGATGAAGTTTTTGCGCCAGAGTGCCAGCAAACTTGCGCTCCTTGCGCGACAACTGATCGCGGTCTTTAAAGAACATCTCAGAGACCTGGGCACCGAACTCAACCTCGGATTCCGGTGAAGCACTCTCCATCGCCATCATCAAGGCGGCTCTGCCATTCTTGCTATCTTCGGCATGGTAATGGCCTTTTGCCATCCAAGCCCAAGCTTCAAAGCTCAATTCACTATGCTTCGTTTTCTTGGCGAACTTTTCTAAATCCGAATAATCGGCTTTCATTTCCTTGGCGTCGGCACCCTCGGCTTGATCCTTACTTTCGCCCCAACTTGCTTCCATCAGATCCCACATCCACAGACGCGAAGCGATCAAAGTCTTACTTTTGGGATCCAACTTAAATATTTCATTTTTTGTAGACGTCGCTTCTTCACGGCGACCGACGTCGTTGAACTTGCCAATTAACCTAAATCTTGCATCAATCGCAGCGTGCAAATCTTTGCTTTTGGCCAACCTATCCACTTCGGCAATTAAAGCCGTCACCGTGCCTTCGCCACGCTGGATACGCTTCATTTCATCGACAAAACCGTCGGCTCCAATCATGCCAAGAATCGCATCATCAACCTTGCCATCGGGACGAATGATCAAGATGGTCGGCAGAGTTTGAACGCCATAATGATCAATGAGCTGACGTCCTTCCACCGCGCCTACATTCGCCCCTAAACAAAGATAATCCTGCACGCTGGCGATGGCCTTTTCGTCCGCTAGTGTGCTGCTTTGGAACTTACTGCAGGTTTCACTTTGCTGGCCCCAGCAGTAAAGGAAAATTGGCTTATCCTTTGCAACGGCAACCTCCATTGCCTGATCAAATTTCCCTTCGTACCAGGGAATGGTTTGAGATTCATTGGAATGGTTGGCCCCAATCGGGACGGTGGCCGTGATGGCGGCGAGAAGAATGCTCGGAATCATGTTTTGCCTCAATGCGGAGGAGAATTCCTCCTGGGTACCTTGGGCATAGTCCGCTGTAGGCCGGCGATGGACAGTGAATTATGAAATCTGGATGCGCAGAGCTTCCAACTCCTTTGCTAATTCAACTTCTTCCGGCTGCAAATCAGCTGCTATCTGCAAAGCCTTAAGAGCCAATTCCTTTTTACCCATCATCGCGTAGCACTTCGCGAGAATGACTTGGCATTCGGCGCGGACAATCAAGTCTTCATCTAAGCGCTTGGCGGCACTGGCAGCTTTGCGCGCGAATTTCAAAGCGAAGCTCTTTTCAGCTTTGCTCAACTGTTCTTTTTGATTTTCAAATACACCAGCGACGGCACTCCCCCAGGTTGGCAGATCGATATCTGAAACAAATTTCGCCGCTTCACGATAAGCATCTCGAGACTCTTTGGGCTGACCTAACTGCTGATAGACCCCGGCCAAATAAGTAAATCCTTCGTAGCGAACGGCGTCGTGCTTTTCACTTGCTAAGAAAATTACCAGCGGCTCCAGGTCGACCTTTCCGCCATTACTCCTGCATCCGAAAATATCCTCCTGATGATTCCAAAGCGTGATCCGTCGCATTGGCAAGGAAATGCCAGCCGGATCATTTGCTTTGATGAATTCCATATTTTCCCTAAATCCAGCATCATCACCCAAGTCCCAAAGCTTTTGCGCCAGTTCATGGCGAACTTGCAAATCCATCGGATCTACCACCGAGCGCCGACGTAAATCACTCACGGTGCCCTTGTCGTTGCGAATTCGATTTAGTTCGCGTTGGTATGCCCGCGGCGGAATGTACCCCGCCAACAAATCTTCAATTTGGCCGTCGGCGTTGAGAAAAACGATTGACGGAAAGGTGCGCACCCCAAAGCGCTTCACTAACGCCGCCCCAGATTCAATCTGTGGGTCAATATTGAGGGCAACAAAATGCTTCATCTCCATTCGCACTCCTTCATCGGCAATGGATTTCGCCACCATATGCTTCGACCATTCACTCCACTCAGGCAGGAAATGCACGGCGATGGGTTGATTGGCTTGTTTGGCCGAGGCAATGGAGGCTTCTAAATCGCCACGGAACCATTTCACACCTAGCACGCGCTGAGTCCCCTTGGCCGCAGCCTGCTGCTGAGGCACCCCAGGCACAGCCTCAAGCATGGGCTGCCAACGAGGCTGTCCTGCCGCGAAACTTGCAGTAGCGCCAATGAGACCGACCATGACGGTCGAAATGAGGATTGGTAGGGAGCGGTGGTCCATCAAAATCAACGGGTGCTAGTCCAACCAACTGCCTCAGTGGACAGCAAATCTGTGAATTTTTATCTGAAAA
>JACNIZ010000051.1 GCA_014382805.1 Planctomycetota bacterium | reverse complement strand
CGCGCGGCTTGTGGATCAAGTGCGAGACTTCCGGCTCAGTCCAAGTGCTGATCCGCGTGGACCTAGATTGCGATCGCGACGCACTGCTATGTACCGTCCTCCAAGCGGATCCCGGTTTCTGTCATTTGCAGACGCGTCCTTGCTGGGGTGCCGACGCCGCAATTCCGGCCCTAAGCCGCGTCCTAAAGCAACGAGCAAAATCGGCCCCCAAAGGTTCTTATGTGAACCGACTCCTCAGCGATCCAGATTTACTGCAAGCCAAATTGCTTGAAGAAGCTCAAGAACTAGCCGCCGCAAACACCAAAACAGAAGTAGCCGAAGAATGCGCCGACGTTTTGTTTTTCGCCATGGTCGCCATGACCCGGGGTGGCGTCGAACTGGCCGATGTAAGCGAGGTTTTGGATAAACGCGCGTTACAAGTCAGCCGTCGGCCGGGCGATGCAAAAATTAAACTAGGAACTGGCGATGCCAAAATAAATCCGAGATCCATGAGCGATGGCCAATAACTCCAACACCTTCCCTGAAATTGAGTTCTCTCAATTCAAAACGCGCTCGCCGCAAAGTTTGGATCAGCCCACCCTGGCAGTGGTATCTCAGATCATTGACGAAGTCCAAAGTCAGGGTGAAATCGCCATCCGAAAATTTGCGGAGCGCTTTGGCGACCTTGCCACGAATGCGCCCTTAGTAATAAATCGCGAGGAAATGACGGTGGCGATGGATCGGGTATCGGCAAAAGACTTGGCAACTCTGCGCCGCACAGCCGCGCGCATACAAAAATTCGCTGAAGGTCAACGCCAGTCATTGCGCTCCTACCAATCCAACGCAGACGGCATTACTTGCGGCCAGGAAGCGGTCCCGGTACTGCGCGCCGGTTGTTATGCCCCGGGCGGCCGTTACCCATTGCCCTCATCTGTTTTGATGACCGCCGTCACTGCCAAAGTCGCTGGCGTACACGAGATTATCGTTGCTTCTCCCCGGCCTAATGCAATCACCTTGGCCGCTGCCGCCATCGCTGGCGCCGACAAATTTCTGGTGATCGGCGGTGCACAAGCTATTGCCGCCCTCGCTTTCGGGTGCGCCGAGTTGCCGCCCTGCGACGTGATTGTAGGCCCTGGAAATCGCTACGTAACTGCCGCAAAACAGTTGCTGCAAGGCAGAGTTGGAATCGACATGCTTGCCGGTCCATCGGAGTTAGTGGTCGCTAGCGATGGAACTGGAAAGCCGCAAATCATTGCCGCCGATCTGCTCGCTCAAGCCGAGCACGATCCCGACGCCTATCCACTTTTCTTAAGCACTTGCAGTCGACAAATCGCAGCGGTGCAAAATGAAATCCAACTCCAACTTCAAGACCTTCCAACGGCCGACGTCGCCCGCGCTGCGCTGCAAAATGGTGGTGCCGTTTTATGCCCAAACCTTCAGCAGCTCGCCGAAGTCGTCAACCGAATAGCACCCGAGCACCTATCGCTGCAACTCAGCAACATTGATGAGTTCAAACCCCTCATTCACCACTACGGCGCTCTATTCGAAGGTGAAGGCGCCGCCGAAGTTCTGGGCGATTATGGTGCTGGGCCGAACCACGTGCTGCCAACCGAAACAAATGCGCGTTTCGGCGGCGGTCTTTCAGTCTTCACCTTCCTACGCATTCGCACTTGGATGCGCGCCGAACAAGGAGAAGTGGCCGAGCAACTTCTCCAGGATGTCGTATCAATGGCCAGGATGGAAGGTTTGGAAGCCCACGCCCGCGCCGCCCAACAGCGCCTGGAAGCGTTCGGCGGTTAGGTCTCCTTGCCATCTAGCCTTCCTTCTGGCTAGTCTCGATCTCAGGCGGTGCCGGCAACGTCATCGCCATGCCAATCGGGATCAGCAGAAAGGCCGCGCCTATCCAATACGGCGACGAACTGCCAAAGCGCCAGTAAATCAAAGCGCCAATCACCGGCCCGACGGCGCGGCTAAGTGAACCCATGGAACGGAAAGTGCCCAAAGCGAGTCCTTGACGTTCGGCTGGTGCGTAGCGCGAAACCAAGGCGCTAAGGCAAGGCATGACAAACGCACTGCCGACGGCCATAAACGCCAATCCGGTGTAAAGCACAACGCCACTTTGCGCCGCGCCAATGATGGCGAAGCCTGGCATGGTCAAAATCAAACCCATGCGTGCCAATTTGCGCTCACCATGTTTAGGTGCCATGCGCCGTACCAATCCGCCTTGCACAAAAGCAATGATCAGGCCGACGAAGACGAACATCCACGCCAAGTCGCCGTGGCCATAATCCAATCTTTCCGCTGCCAAAAACGTCAGCGTGAATTCGATGGCGCCGAACGCGGTCAGGTAAAGGAAGTACAGCAGGTTGGTGCGCGGCAGTCCTTCGATGTCCAGTTCGCGCAAGCCGGCGAAAGGGTTGCGGCTGCGTTTTTTGGGATCGCCGCGTTTTTCCGGTGGCAGGGTTTCGGGGAAGCGTTTGACCACTAACAATAAGTTGATGATCGCCAATGCCATCGACGCCATCGCCGCACCCGAGAACGGGTTGATGGAAAATACGCCTTCGCCGGTAGGCAGTTCAATGTTGACGAACATCGCGCCCAATGCCGGGCCAAGAATAAAACCGAGCCCAATCGCCATGCCGACCATGCCCATGCCTTTGGCGCGATCTTTGGCTGCGGTTGTGTCCGCAACTGCCGCCGACGCCGTCGAAATGTTGCCGGCCATTGCTCCGCCGAGCAGACGCGCCGCAATCAGCACCCAAAAACTGCCCGCCAATCCCCACAGCAGGTAAGACAAAACAGTGCCTGCCAAAGTGAAAAGCAAAGTCGGACGTCGGCCGATGCGGTCGGACAGGCCGCCCCAAATCGGGGCGAAGAAAAACTGTAGCAAGCCGTACAGCGAGCCAAGCACCCCACCAAACAAAGTTTCCACCGCGTTGTCGTCGCCGCCAGTGAAGTTGCCTAGCCAAGCCACCAGTCGACCCAATGCACTATCACTACCTTCTAAGGTGAAATAATGATCGAGCATCTCCGGGAATAACGGGAAGATGATCGAAAAACCGACGATGTCGAGAAACACCGTCAGGAAAACGATACCGAGCACGGAGCGGGAGGAGTTGGACATGGGGGGTGAAAGCCTAGCGGGCGAAGCTTTGGATGTAAGCCACTAAATCGGCGATTTGTGCCTGACTGAGCGTAGTGCCAAAGGAAGGCATAGGGGTGCCGCCCACGCCGACGCTAATGCTACGCCAAAGGTCGACTTCCGTGTCACCGCCGCGCAATGGCCAAGTGGTGAAATCGCCAGGTATGGCCGGATTTCCCCACATATCTTTGAGCACCCAGCCACCTAGGGCCGGTTCCCAAGATTGCGGCCCCTTGCCCTTGCCGTCAACACCGTGGCAAGTCGCGCAAGCTGCCTTTGCCGACGTAAACAGTTGCTTGCCGCGTTGTGCGTCACCGATCAGGGCAGTTCCTTCCTCATTCAAGGGTGCAGTGGCGGCAGGATTGTTGCGCCGATTCACAGCATCAGCTTCCATTTTGGCAGTGCGTTGAAGCAAAACTGACGCCAAGCCGACCTCGAATGCCTGTAACAATTCCGCTTCCTGTTCAATTGGATTGGTGGAGGTGGCGAATACACCTACTTGATTGAGCAAACCCACCACTCCAATTTCCACAGCATTCCGCATAAGCAAAAATTCGATGTAAAGCAGTTCCAGCGAATCGTCGGCGAGCAGGCTAGGGCAGGCGTCGGCTGGGCGATGGGTTAGAGGGCGGTTGAGGTATGCAGCTAAATCAGCCCGCAGCGGAAGGCTGCTGCCCAGAGTGTTTTTGTACTTGGTGAAGCCCAACGAAAAATCGCGCGGTGGCCGGTGTAGATCCGCAGCCCGCTCGCCGTCGCCGCGACCGGTCCAGCCGTGGCATTCGGCACAATTGTTTTGATACTTGATGCGGCCATTGACCAGGGCTTGATCTTGGGCTTGAGCTTGATGCCAAGCTCGCGGGTATTTGGGCTGCTCCCAAGTTCCGACTTCGAATTCTAGGGTTTGGGTCAAGAGTTGCTCGCGTTCGTCTCCCCAACCCATGGCTTTGGTGCGCGTCGACAGGGTCGGATGCAGGCTAATTGATGTAGGTCCGGTCTGCTCGGAACATGCGGGCAGACTGAACACCGCCAATCCTAGGAGTAGCGCGGCCGGAGCAGCAAGGGCGGCTGGAATACGGAGGAGTGCTCGTGCGGAAGGCATCGGTAATAGGATAGGGCCGTGGGCAAAACCTTCCTCCTCCTTGGTTTGGCTGGTGCGGCGTGCACTTGGGCGCGCGTCGGGCTTATTCGTGGATTGCAAAATCTGACTGGCTGGTCGTTTCCGGTCCGCATGCTTGTGGCTGATTGCTTGGGCCTCGTTTTTTTCGGGCTGATATGGGTGGCGGTCGAAGAAGGTCGCTTTTTGAGCGAAGAAGTTTGGCTGCTTCTGACGGTGGGTTTTTTTGGGGCG
>JACNIZ010000246.1 GCA_014382805.1 Planctomycetota bacterium | reverse complement strand
AGCGCGTATTTTGTTGGTGTCTGGTGGGGGGGGGTTTGGGGGGGGGGGGGGGGAGTGTTTTTGGGGGGGTTTGGAAGAAGGGGGGTGCCCCCGGCCGGTTTTTGGCCCGCCCTCCGCCGCCCCCGCGCCGCCAGTGGGGGGCGAGTTTTGGGGGGAAGGTTGTGGGGGGGTGGGGGGGGGGGAAGAGGGGGGGGGGGGGGGGGCGGCGGCCCGCGCCTGGAGCATTTACGAAGGCAGCTGCTGCACCATGCAGCCCAACAAGGAATTCGCCGCCACTTTCGCCGACGACGCGATGGCGTGGAATTTGGCTCGTTTGGAGGCGCACTTTTTCCGTAATACTCGTTTCCAACCCGACACCCTTTTGCTAGATCGCGTACCGAAAATGGCCGCCATCCCCGCCTTTGCGGTGCATGGGCGCTACGACTTGGTTTGCCCGGTGCGCAACCTGCATGACTTGCGCCACGCTTGGCCGCAACTAGATTGGAAAATCGTTCCCGACGCCGGGCATTCGTCGTACGAAACTGGAATCACGCGTCAGTTGGTGGCCGCAACTAAACGCATTGCCAAATACGGCACGCCGGTACGTCAGAAAATCGAATCTTAAAGGCGCTAAAGGATTTATAGTCCGCGCCTATGAGCACGCCGTCTTCCAACCAACTCCCGCGCAGCTTTGGAGCCGTACCGCGCACCGGGGTGATTTACGTCATGGAAAAGGCGGCGGCGCGTGGATTTACCGCGGGTGATCCTAATTGGGTCAACCTCGGTCAAGGCGCACCAGAAACTGGCAATTTACCCGGCTCCCCGCCGCGGCTTGATTCCATTCCAATCAACATGTGCGCGCGCGAATACGCGCCGGTTGCTGGTTTAAGCCGGCTGCGTGAAGCGGTGGCGGAGCTTTACAACCGACGTTTTCGCGGCGGCAAAAGTAGCCAGTATGGCCCGGAAAACGTCGCGATTTCGGCCGGCGGACGGGCTGGTTTGACACGCATTGCTGCGGCGCTGGACCGCATCCACCTCGGCCATTTTTTGCCGGATTACACGGCTTATGAGGAGCTGCTGGAGCTATTCCGCGACTTCCTTCCCATTCCCATTTTATGCAAAGACCGACGTCTGCCTAACGCGGAACAACTGCGTGAAGAAATTGTCGGCCGTGGATTGGGCGGGCTGCTGCTGTCGAATCCGTGTAACCCCACTGGAGATTTGGTTCACGGCGAGAACTTAAAAAAATGGCTGGAGCTGTCGCGCGAACTCAGTTGCGCAATGATCTTCGACGAGTTTTATTCGCACTACGTTTACACCGACGACGTCCAGCCTGGCGGTGCCAATAGTGCCGCAGCTTTTGTCGAGGACGTCAATCAAGATGCGATTTTGATCGTGGATGGCTTGACCAAAAACTGGCGCTACCCTGGCTTGCGATTGAGCTGGACTTTGGGGCCAAAAGCGGTGGTCGAAGCAATTGCGTCGGCAGGGTCTTTTTTAGATGGTGGCGCGCCGCACCCGATTCAAGAAGCTGCGATTCCTCTGCTGGAAGCATCAGTCGCCGAACAAGAAGCGCGAAGCATTCAAAAAGAATTCGGCCGCAAGCGCAAATTCATGTTGCAACGGTTAAGAGAGTTGGGCTTGCTCATCGACTTTGAACCCAGCGGTGGATTTTATTGCTTCGCCTCGCTGGAGAACCTGCCGCCCCAGCTAAGTAACTGCATGGATTTTTTCCACGCTGCGCTGGCGAAAAAAGTTATCACTGTTCCCGGCCATTTTTTCGACGTCAACCCTGGCCAGCGCCGCAGCCATTTGCCCTCGCGGTTACAGCAGTTTGTGCGGCTGAGTTTTGGGCCGAGCATGCAGGAAATCAAACTTGGACTGGAAAGAATCGCGGAAATAGTCTATAATTAATTCTGGACGCAGTCATGGAAGGGGATACTCAAAAACTCTATTCGGTAGGTTCGGTTGCCAAAGACACCGGCATACGTCAGGACACCATCCGAATCTGGGAGAGGCGCTATGGCCGACCGACGCCGGTTCGCCTTGAATCAGGGCATCGGCGATTCACCTATGAGCAATTATTGTGGCTACGCCAGGTCGCGGCTGGTTTGTCCTTGGGCCATAGACCTAGCAAGTTGCTGAAATTGTCCATTGAAGAGCTCCAGGCACTGCTTGAAGATCATTCACCTGGGCAAGAAAATGAAGGATTGCAGCCATTGCTCAAAGCTATCGAAGCATTTGATTCCGATGCATTGCGCAACTTGTTGGAGAGTGCACAACGCCAAATGGGGTTGCTGCAATGGCTCACCGAAGTGATCGCACCATTGCTCCACAAAATTGGGATAAATTGGGCAGAAGGGCACTTTTCCATCCATCATGAGCACTTTGCGAGCAATTTTATCATGGGCCACCTGCAGGCGGAATTACGCCAAATGTCAGTTCCCCAAAGCCCTGAAACCGTGCTCCTGGCAACCTTGCCAAATGAACGACATGCATTGGGCCTTTTTATGGCGGCGGGGGTTTTGGCATCCCATGGTTTCCCGTTGAAGATCCTTGGCAGTGATTTACCCATGGATGAACTATTGGGAGCCCAGCAAAAAACTGGCGCAAAAACGGTCGCCATCAGCGTCTCAAGTTCTGGCGGTGGGCCCTCCACTGACCGTGAATTGGAATTCCTTCGTGGCCAAATTCCGGAAAATTGCACCCTTTTGGTGGGTGGTGCTGGCGCCAAAGGAAATCGCCGAGGCATTCGTGGTATTCAATACTTAGGGGATTTAGTGGAATTGGATCAGTGGTGCCAAACCGCTAACCGCTAGCATTTGTCCAGTAATTTTACTGGACAATTCGTAGGGTGGGCCCTACAAAGGGTGCATGCATTTGATCGCACTCACCGCTGTGGCAGCAGCTTGCTTGCAAGCTTCAACCATCCGTCCGCTTTCCAACGAGGAACTGGCTGAGCTTCACCAGCACCGTCTCACGCTTGCTCAGCAACTACTGACATCAATCGAGCAGTTCCGTGCCAGCGGTATGCCGCAAGGGGAATCCATCGAGCGCCTGGTTCAAATCCAAGCCGATTTGGTTTTCCAGCCATTGATGGAATCGCCAACGCCAGATGGATTTCCGTCCTACTCCCCTGTTGGAGAAATAGTCCTGTTGGAGTACCCGAGCTACCGCATGGCGACGGCTTCCAATAAAGAAGGCTCCAATACCGGATTTTGGACGTTGTTCCGCCACATTACCAGCAATGACATATCGATGACCGCGCCGGTACGGATGGACTTTGCGGTGGATAGTCGCGGTAAATTGGCTGCCCAAGAGATGTCCTTCTTATATGGAAGCCGCGATCTAGGCCAGGCCGGTGCCCAACAAAAAGTGTTGGTCCAAGATGTAGCTGGCGGATGGTGCCTCAGCATCGGCGTACGCGGTGAACCGAACCCTAAACAGAGGCAAGCCCTTGCCGCCCGACTCGAAAATTGGCTTCAAGGCAAACCTGAACTTGAAGCCACCGGACAGCTTCGTGTGATGGGCTGGAACAGCCCCTTTATCGCCAAAGAAAAGCGTTTTTACGAAGTCCAAATCCCCGTTCGTCGCACTGTTAGCAACTTCGTCGCGACCACAACCAACTAACAAACAAAAAAAACAAAAAATCATGAACGTCCTCTTCCTTACCCTTCCCATTCTGTTGGCTAGCAACCCAACCGTCAACACAGAAAATACCTGCACCGCTTCGCTAGTCAATGCGAAAGCACCTGCCCAAAACATCGTGGAGACTGCGGTCTCTGCTGGCCAGTTTAAAACTCTGGTAGCCGCTCTCGGCGCCGGATCGCTCGATGGAGTCTTGCAAGGCGATGGTCCTTTCACCGTATTCGCGCCGACGGATGCAGCTTTCAGCGCACTGCCAGAGGGCACGGTGAAGACCCTGCTACTGCCGGAAAACAAAGCCATGCTGCAAAGCATCCTGAAATACCACGTGGTATCCGGCGACCTCCGTGCAAAACAAGTTGTTGGCTCGGCGTGGCTAACCTCCCTTCAAGGGCAACGCATCAACATAGTCAGTTCCGACATTAAAGTCACCGCCGGTGGTGCCCAAATTGTGAAGGCAAACATTGAGTGTAGCAATGGCGTCATTCACGTCATCGACCGAGTCATTCTTCCAACCACCGAAGACTTAGTGGCGGTTGCATTGGCAGACGGTTCCTTCAAGACCTTGGCTGCGGCGCTGCAAGCCGCTTCTCTGGTTGAAACCCTGCGTGGCGAAGGTCCATTCACTGTGTTCGCTCCGACTGACCAAGCTTTCGCTAAGTTGCCACAAGGAACGATTGCGATGTTGCTGAAGCCAGAAAACAAGGCCAAGCTCGCCGCGGTTTTGACTTACCACGTAGTTCCAGGTCGCATCATGCTAAACCAGGCACTGCAAGCTGGCACCGCCACCACCATTCAAGGCGGACTGCTTCCGGTTTACTACAAAGATAGTGCTGCCATGATTGGCGAGTCCAAAATCTTGCAAGCAAACATTGAAGCGAAA
>JACNIZ010000264.1 GCA_014382805.1 Planctomycetota bacterium | reverse complement strand
GATCAAAGTGAACCAGCCGCCGAGCCGTTTCCCTGCCGACAAAATCAGACGCCAACGGCCACGAACCAATGCGTGCTCGTCGCTGAGGAATTCAACGTCGACGTCGCGGTAGCTGAGTTCGCCCATTTCCTTCTTGCCTCGGCCGTAACTTCCCTTGAAGTGCGAAAGGATTTTGTTGTAGCCGTCCAACCGGTCTTCGCCGGAAAAGAAGGTGGTGTCAGAGGAATTTTCGTAGCCGATTTCAACGAAAGCCTCGACGTCGCCATCATTCCAGGCGGTTTCTTGAGCGTCTAGGGTGTCGTCGGGCACCACCGGTGTGCCGGAGCAAGACGGCAGCAGCAATAGGGCGGTAAGAAGTAAGGATCGAATCATGGTTGTGTAGAGGTCGCGAGCCAATGAGGAAGAATCACTAAATATTTATCGGCAGAAATCAGGGTTTGCTCAATGCATAGAAGGCGCCATGGAATTGAATTCCGGCAACTTTTGGCAAGTAGTTGCCATTTTCATCCCGCCGCAATACCACCCGGAAGTCGCGATTCGGTGAATCGGAGGATTCGTAATAGGGGTAGTCCGCGCCAGTTTGAAGGTAGCCGCGTTTCAGATCAGGGTGCAGCAACCACTTTTTTCCGGCAGCATTGCGCCAAACCAGGACATCGACGCCTTTTTCGATCGAACCGTTGGGGCTGAGGGTGCCGACGTGCCAGTCATTTTCCGTTGGAATCCGACGGTAGTGGCCGCATAAATCGTCGGTGCTGAGGTTGCGGAACAATTTGGCGGGAGGAGCGGCATGGCGCATGCCGATGTGCAGCGCTGGGGTTGCGTCGGCGAGGCGTTTTTGGATCGCTTCGTGATAATAGTCTGCCTCAAAATGGCCTTTAAAGTCATCCGGCCAGGTCGCGAGATCAAACCACTGATGGCCTTCTTTTTCGAGCTCAAATTGCGGGTAAAGGCGGAGCAGATAGTGGAAAAATTCGTGTTGTAACCACTGCGGCATATAGGCCCGACGTTCCTCTTCGTGCCAATCACCGGAACCGAGGTGGGGCGGTTTGCGCAGTAGCCAGCGGTCGTCAACGATGAAGCAAGGCGAGGCGCCATCGGGGCCACTGGCCATGCCGCCGGTGATAAATTCGGCGTTTTCAAAGTCGTCGTACTGCTCGGGAACGTGAGAAGGGTAAATAACCCACCACCAGTCGGTTTTTTGCAAAACCTTGTCCGATAAGGATTTCCAAACCAAGCCCAAGGCGCCGTCGGCGAGGCCAGCCGTATGCGGTTGGTGGCGGACTTGCAGCTCAACCCGTAGAGACGGCCTTGAAATGATCTCCAACTCGACTTCGATGCGGCCGCCGCTGATGGCTTTGGCGTATTCGCGGAAAAGCCCGGTCGACTGGCGCAAAATTTGATGTTTGTCGGCCAATAAGCGGCGGTCCAATTTGCGCTCGACCCGCTCGCCCTTGCCGCGCTCCAAATCAATCATGCGCATAGGTTCAGGACCCTCCCCCAAGCCAACAACCACAATAGTCCATTGCAAAACTTGGCAGGCGACGCGCTCCTTACCCAACGATTGCACCTTCCAATCCGTGATCTCCGACCACATGCGCAGCGCGGAATAGCAGGACGGAGTGCCGAGGAAAATTTCTGGAGTGGGGCTGGCGGCAGAGTTCCAAGGCGGGCTGGACGCAGGGTATTTTTGCCAAAACTGGTGGCACAACTCATAGGCACCTAGGTAATCGCCTTGCCAGTAAGCGTCTTCGACTGCCAGCAGAGATTGCAGCGAGGCACGGGTCAGCTCTGGGAATTCCAGATTAGGGTAGGAATCAAATAGCGTAGGGGCACCTTGCAGGCTCAAAGCTGGGGCGGTCAGGGTTGCCAGCCACAGAACTGTGCATTGCCATAATTGCATGCGCCCATCCTACCTCACTCGCGGATACAATCTGCGGTTCTCATGAGCGTCTCCTGTGGAATTGTGGGGCTTCCGAACGTCGGAAAGTCAACCTTGTTTAGCGCACTAACTTCAGCCCAAGCTGATGTCGGTAACTTCCCGTTTTGCACTATCGACCCAAACATAGCTTTGGTGGAAGTGCCGGATGAACGGTTGCAGATTTTGCATGACCACATTGAAACCAAGCGCATGTTGCCGGCGGTGGTGCAGGTGGTTGATATTGCCGGGCTGATTTCTGGGGCCTCCGAAGGCGAGGGCATGGGCAATAAATTTTTGGGCAACATCAAAGAATGCGACGCAATTATGCAGGTGGTGCGCTGCTTTGAGGGTGACAAAGTGATTCGCGAGGAGGCGGTGGACCCCATTGCCGATATCGAAGTGATTGAGTTGGAGTTGATGCTGGCCGACTTGGAAACGGTTAAGCGCAACATCGATCGAGTTGCAAAAAAGGCGCGCTTGGGCGATAAGGAAGTACAGTTCCAAAAGGCGACTTATGAAAAGATGGCTGGGCTTTTGGAGGAAGGTCGGCTGCCGCGTTTGGAAGAATGGACGGACAATGAACTCAAAGCGTTAAAGCCGCTATTTTTAATGTCGATGAAGCCGATGCTCTATATAGCAAACGTTGCGGACGACGACATGGATGGGCAAAGTGAGTTGGCGCAAAAAGTTGCGCAGCATGCAGCTAAATTTGATTGCGAATGGATGCCAATTTGCGCGGATATGGAGTTGGAATTGCGCAACATGGACACTGAAGATCGCGAGCTGTTTATGGAGGAGTTGGGGATAAAAGAACTCGGATTGGCGCGCTTGATTCAATCCACCTATAAGTTGCTTGGCCTACAGACCTACTTCACCGCCGGTGAAAAAGAAATTCGAGCGTGGACCGTTCATGCTGGTGACACCGCGCCAGTTGCAGCGGGCGTCATCCACACCGACTTCGAGAAATTTTTCATTCGCGCCGAAGTTTATTCGGTAGATGAATTGCAAGAATACGGCACCGAAGCGGCGATCAAAGCGGCCGGTAAATTGCGCACCGAAGGCCGCGATTACGTGATGAAAGAAAGCGACGTCTGCCACTTCTTGATTGGGAAGTAACAGACGCCGAACTCGGACAGGGCTACCGAATCAGCATCATGTGACCGTTGGAATCGGTCCAACCACCGGTTACGGGGTCTAACGCGGCGACTTCAAGAAGGACTATTAATCCGGCGGAGGCCGGTGGCAAGGTTGTTCCAAAAGTGCCGGTACCGGTGGCGCTAGAGAAGCCTGATGCCAATATTTGGTAGCTGCTGTTGACATCAAAAAGGTGGTTTTGGTAACTGACCCCAAAAGCGCCCGTGCTCCAAACCGCGTAGTAAGGAGTGTTCGCTGGAGCTTGACTGAAAGTAAAGCCCACCGTGGAACCGGCCGACGGGAAGGTTTCACCATTCAGGTAGATGGTGTTCGACACACCACCGGCTGCGCGAGATGCCGCTTCAGCAACCGCTGCGGCTGCATTGGCGCGACCGTAACCGTACCAATCGCTGTGACCGTTGACGTCGTAATTGCCGTTAGCCGGGTCAACGATATCGGTAGTGGTCAACAAGATTTCGATGGCTTCCTGACGGCTCAAGCCGGGGTTGGCGGACAGGATTAAAGCCATTACGCCGGCAGCAGTTGGCGAGGCAGAAGAAGTGCCGCCGAAGCCGTCGGTGTAATCGCCATTGTCGTAACCCTTGGTTCCAAGGCGGTCGGTCGTGGTGATGCCGTTTACGCCACCATTGGAAGGTGCGCAAACGTCGACCGTTGGGCCATATGAGCTATAGCTGGATTTAACCCCTTGGTCGTTCACGGCGGTGACCCCCAGCACGCCAGCGTAAGCGGCGTAACCGTTGTTGGAGTTGTTCGAACCGGAGTTACCCGCCGCAAAGAAAATGATGCTGCCTAAGCCGCCGCGTCCATTTTGGTTGCAGTTGTCGATCGCCGCCCGAGTTGATGCAGGCAGAGTTGCTCCGGCCGCGGGCCCCCACGAGTTATTAAGCACTGCCGCACCGTTTGCGCAGGCGAAATTAAACGCGTCAGCTTCGTCTTGAACAGTTGGCGTCGGGCCGAAAAGTTCGGAAAGGAAGCGGATCGGCATCACCTTGCAGCGTGGTGCAACGCCGGTAACTCCGATGCCATTGTCTCCGCGGGCAGCAATCACGCCGGAAACAGAAGTGGAGTGGCTTTCCTCCCAATCGAAAATCAACCAGCGGCCATCTTCGGCTTGTGGGTTGTTGTCATTGCCGAGCACGTCGATGCCTTGCACCAAGTTTTCGACCAAGTCAGGGTGCAACAGCTCAACGCCGGTATCGACCGCAGCGACTACCACGGTGGAGGTGCCGCGAGTGATGTCCCAAGCGCCCTCGACGTCAATGTCCTGATCCACACCGGCGCCATTCTGACCAGTGGATTCCAAGTGCCATTGGTTCGGGTAGTACGGGTCATTGGTACCGGCGTAGGTCACGCGCAGCAGCTGGAAATCTGGCAAGCAGAATGCAACCAAACCGGACTCGGCAATCGTGTTGCTCAGCGCCAACACATCGCCGCCAGCAGGTACCCGGTAGACGTCGCCAGGATTCTGGGTGTAATCCAAAGTAGCCGTCAGAACCAAGCCCGACGTCAACGCTTCGCGCTGGACCAGGCTAGTTTCAGGGTTCCACCGCACCAAAATCTCTTCGGTCAGATAATAAGGATCCTCGAACGGCGCCCAAAGTCGCGGGCTGGCCGACATGACGCCAGAGCGCTGCTGAATGGACTGGCACAACTGCCAGGCCTGGGCTGGGCTGGTGTCTGCTTGCGTATTGAGATAGACCGTGTGGCCTAGCAAAATTTGCGCTGCCTCGGCTTGACCAGCTTCGAGCTGAGGCAAATTCAGCAGCAGTTGGCGGATTTGCGCCTGATCCATACCGTCGGCGAAACGCAGCCCGATGCTGCTGCCGTCGGTTTGCAAGGGCACCCATTGATCGGCGTTCCAAAAGCCTAGATCATGTGGCTGAGAGTTCACGGATTGGGCAGTAGCCGCGTCCGCTCCAAATAAGGAGGCGGCAAGTAGGGCTACCGTAGAGGGGATGGTTAAGGGGAACGGAAGGCTCACTCAGCCAGCATAACCTTCAAATCGCCTTTGCGGTGCACGGCCATGAGGTCATCAAACCCGCCAATGAGCTTGTCATTGATGAAGATTTCCGGCACAGTGGTGCGGCCGCCGCTGCGATCCAGCATTTCCTGAACTCGATCGGGCTGCTCAGTCAGGTTAATTTCCTCATACTCTGCACCCAATGACGCCAGCAGAGCCTTGGCGTTAAGGCAGTATGGGCAGGTATCCTTGGAGTAGATTTCTATTTTGGCCATGGCTATGGAATCGCTCGCCAGTGGGTCCTGTTACCAAATATTCGGCAAGGACAACTGTAGAATGAGCGGTCGGATTGTCCCATAAGCCAAGTCTCATGACCATGCAAAGGCTAGAGATTGAAAACCTGGTGCAGGCAAGCCTAGAAGGCGCCGTTTGCACCGCCAATGATTTGACCGGAACCTCCGACCACTGGGGATTGTCGATTAAGTGGGCGGGCTTTGACGGCCTCAGCCTACTGGAACAGCACCGCAAGGTACTGGACCTACTGCGTCCTCACATGGATGAGGGCAGCGGTGAAATCCATGCTGTTCAAATTAAGACGTCAACAAAATAACCACCATGACTGACCTCAAAGCACAAATGGAGCAGCTGATCGCCGAAACGCCGATTCTGCTGTTCACCAAAGGCAACAAAATGTTTCCCCGCTGTGGCTTCTCTGCTGCGGTGATCGATGTCTTCAACCAGCTTGGAGTACCCTTTGAAACCGTCGACATTTTCGAAGATCCGGCCATCAAGCCGACGCTTTCGTCGATTACAGAATGGCCGACCACGCCCCAGGTCTTCGTCGGTGGGAAATTCATAGGCGGTGGCGACATCGTGCGCGAGATGCATGCAAATGGCGATTTGAAACCTCTGGTTGATAAGGCACTCGGCGCTCAGAGCGAGTAAAATCCTAGCCAACATGAGTTACCAGAGCAACCGACCCGACGCCATCGAGTATTGTGAGTGCTGGACCCGCGACGGCCTGCAGTCGATTCAGACTCAGGTTCCGACCGAGCACAAGCTCGAAATGCTTCATGGCATGATCGACGTTGGCATTCCAGAAATGGAAGTTACGTCGTTTTCGCATCCGAAGCTGCTGCCCCAATTCGCTGACGCGGTCGACGTTCTGAAGGGATTGCGCCGTGATCATGACTCGCGATTCCGCGTTCTGATGCCGAACATGAAAGGCTGGGAACGATTTGAGGAATGCGTCAAAGAGGGCTACGGTGCCCACAAAATCATTTTGATGATCAGTTCTTCGGAAGATCACAACATGAAGAACTTCCGCGCCGACCACGCGGAAGCCATGGCTGATCACGCCGCGATCATGAAGCGCGCACATGCCATCGGCGTCGAAATCGTGGGCTGTGTGGGAACGGTTTACGGCTGCGCCATTAAGGGCGACGTGCCCCAGTCCGACGTCGATAAGTTGACCCACTTCTATCATGAAGAAGGTGCTCAATTGCTGATGTTAGGCGACACCACTGGCCAAGCTAACCCGGTACAGGTTGAGCGTATTTTGAGCCATCTGTTCCAGAAATTCCCTGATACCGAGTTTTTGGCTCACTTCCATGATACTCGTGGCACCGGTGTGGCCAACTCGATGACGGCGGTCAACATGGGCATCAAATGGGTCGACGGTTCACTGGGCGCAATTGGCGGTCAACCTGCGGTCGGCGCTGCGCTGTACCACTTGGGTTATAAGGGCAATACCTGTACCGAAGACCTGATTGCCATGCTGGATGAATGCGGCATCAAGACGGGCATTGACATAGACAAGTTGTTGCAACTTGGCCGCCGCGCTGAAGAGGTCGTTGGTTTCCCAATGCGTTCCAATGTCATTCATGCTGGTCGGGTGGACCATGATCCATCTGCCGCCGAAAAAGGTTCCGGCCCTGGTGTCGGCGCTTCCGTAGAAACTACCGTCAAGTAGAAACCGGAGCCCAAAAAAGGGAGCCGTGGTGAATCCACGGCTCCCTTTTTTTGCCCACCCCAGGGCAAAGCTGGGGTGGACGTTCCGTCGGTTTACAAGATGCTCAGCGCCATCATGTTGGAATCAAGGATGGAACCGCTGCCGCCCGCATCATGGGCTGCACCTTCGACATAAACCGTCAAACCAGAGGCATTCGCCGGTACGTTGGCGGTGAAGCTGGCCGCACCCAATGCGTCGGTGGTGCCATTTCCAACCACGGTGTAAGGCGAGCCCAAGTCGAAGTCATGGCCGCTAATGACCGTTCCATTATTCTTGGTGCTATAAAGCAGCCACCAAGGTTTTCCGGCAGGGGCGCCAGTCAGGGTGTAAGTCACCGGATTGCCAGCAACCACGCTATTTGGACCGGACAGGGTCAGGTAATCCTGATTATTGGAAGCCGCGACCGAATAAACCTCGAAGTCATCGATGTTCCAGCCGCCGTACTCCAAACCGCCATCGCTGCGCAATTCAAATCGCACCACCAAAGCTGGATTGTTGTCCGCCAATGCCGAAATATCCATGTCATGCAGGGTCCAGGCAGTGTCTTGATGGGCGTTTCCTATCGGGTTTTCCCAAACCACATTTCCGGCCACCCGCAAACGCGCCTGATCGTAGGTCGCGTCTTCCACCGAGAGCTGGCGACGGTAACGCAACCGCAAACCAGTCTCTCCGGTGCAATCAATGCCCGGAGAGGCGAGACGGATGTTGACGTTGGATTGATATTCGCCGTTCCAACCCGAGGCACCGAGGTCGTTGCCCCAAATGTTGCTGCCCGAGTAGGCCGAACCGGGATCGCCAGCCTGGCCGTGGGGTGCGCCGCGTTGCCAATCATCGTGGTCGTTCGAGGTTCCGCCACCGTAGGTATGCGCCCAACCTTCGTCGGTAGTGCCTTCGAAGTCGTTGAAGTAAATGCGCACCGTATTTCCAACCAGGAACGAATCCCATGTCGAGCCTGCGCCGAATCCTTCAGGCAGGAAGCGCTCCGCACCGGCGCCGTCGGTGGCGGTCATGTAATAATCCACCGCCGTTGGGGAAGGCTGGCCAGGAATGCCCGCGCCGTATTCGTCGGGATTGCCGGTAGGGCTCATGACCTGGGTGTTCCAAGAGCCGCCGTCGGCGCGCCAATGCAAGTTGACCGACGCCACGCCGTTGCCGCCCAAATCCTCAACAACTAAACCGGCGTAGTAAGGGCCAAGGTCATTTTTGGTGTCCTGCAACGCGTTGTGAGTCAGCTGCAGCGAAACCGGTCGGGCCAACTCAGCCATCGTCGCCACGGATCCTTTGGTGATCAGTTCGGCTAGGTAAAAATCATTCGCCGAAACGCCGACCACATCCTGCGAAGTATGAATGTAGGGGCTGTATTGGCCGATGTCTTCAAACGGGAAACATGCTGGGAAGCCGTGCTGGAAGAAGGAGCGGTGGTCACTGGTGCCGCCAGAAAGTTGGCCGCTGTTGACCGGTAGAGCAGGCACGTAAGACGAAAACACATCCATCGCAAAGTTGTTCAGCGAGGTTGTGGTGTCGTTGGTGACAAAGCCGACGCTCAAGCTGTCGCCGTTGGCGCGGTACGCGATCATGTCCAACTGCACCATCGCGACGACGTCGGCGTTGATGTTGTCGAGGTGATCGGCGTAGGCTTCTGAACCGAGCAAACCGTATTCCTCACCGGAAAAACCGCAAAAGCGGATGGTGTAGTCGAATTGGTATTGCGACAGGATGCGGGCGATTTCCAATACACCCGCTACGCCCGAAGCATCGTCGTCGGCGCCAGGGGCGGGACCGCTGGTGGTGGAGTTGTTAATCGAGTCATAGTGGCCGCCAACAATGACGATCTTGTCGGGATAGGTGACCCCGGTTAGTTCGCCGATGACGACGTCGGCCCCGCTGTCGTAGTTATGCAAGCTGGTGGTCAAACCGAGGGCATTCAGTTCCGCCTGCAACCAGTTTTGAGCGTTGACCTCTCCCGGCTGGAAATGGCGACGAGTGCCAAAGTTAACCATGGTATTGACCGAATCCAGCAGGTTTTGCTGGCTAACCTGCGCCACCATGGCCGCGATGTTGGCCTGGACCGTGGCGCTATTACGCTTTTCCTGAAAATAGGTCGGCTGCAACGGTTGCTTGAAACTTAAACTTCGCAGCGCTCCATGGCAGCTAAAACCGGCCTTAGTGGCCTGTTTAATTAATTCCACCGGCAAAGCTCGAATGGCGGTGTGCAGATCGGCGGATCGCCACAGCAGCTGGCCACCCGTTTCAGCAGGATTTCCAGGCTGAGTCGGATCATGGTGGTGTAAACGCACCGCGACCAGCGGGTTCTGGCCGTCGGCTAGTTGCAGCTCCTCTACAGCGACTGCAAGTCTTTTTGCCAACTCGGTGTTGCGTTCACCGAGCAGGTATCCACCCAAATCTTCGTACATTGCGCCCAGCTCAATCAGGCGATCGCGAGCATCGACGTCGTCGCCGTAGGCGTAAATCACCAAATTGCTAGGAGCTTGAGCTTGGGGTGGTGAAAAAGAGGTCGGAATGGCCAAAGCGGCGCAAGCCGTTGCCCAAAAAATCAGCCCAATTAGGAGGTTTCGCATGGTTTGAGGGTGGGAGACGAGGAGTTTATCCACAAAGCTAGAGGGTAGATGCTGTTTCAGGCTGGATTAGTTCCTGAAAGCCGGGAAATATACCGAAATACTAGGAAAGCCCTGAAAATAGTCTTTCAATGAGATAGAATTTTGTCAGAAAGCCGCTTTTTAGGGGTTTTACAGCCTTGCTTTCCATGGAACACAAGTAAGATTTTCCCCGTCCCAATAGAAACCCACCCAGTCTGTCCCCAGCGATTCGATGAAATTCCTCCTTCCCGCACGTCTACTCATCCTTGCTAGCGCTTTGGCGCTGTGTGTACTTCCGTCTTGTGGCGGTAGCTCTGGGGGATCCGGAGGCGGATCAGGCGGTGGTACTGGCGGCGGATCCGGAGGTGGCAGCACCTCTTACACCCAACCCGACCTAGCCGGTGACTGGACTGGCCACCTTTCGCCCAAAACGGATAACGGTTTGCCTTGGGCGGGCGGCGAGAAACGTATCCTTAGCCGCAATATTTTTGTACGTGGAAACGGCAGCGGGGACTTTACGTTTGCTCAGGACGGATCGGATCAAATTTATGAATTGGGCCAAGCTAGGATCAAGATAGTCACAACCTCGATTACCAAAGCGGGTTATTTTTCGGTGACCTTTAAGCAGACTCTTGGCAGTCGTAGTGAATTGGTACTGGTAGGGCAGTTGAATTCTGCGAAGAATTACATCACTGGTTATTACGAGCTTCGTGTCCACACTAAGCCTGGCCAAGCGAACCAAATCGAAGCTGTGGACGCCGGCACTTTCTGGCTGTCCCTGTCGAGCGGTTCTGGCCATTTCAATGCGAGCATGTTTGAAGGCAAATGGGAAGGCTTCAACTATCACTACGCTCCACGCTACCTGAACTGCGTGATGGAGATTGATGCCGTCGGCAATTTGAGCGACGGCGCCATGATGGATAAGCACGGCTTCATTGAACGCCGTTTCGCCCGCGATGGCAGTAACGACGGTTTGTTCACCAGCTTCTCCGATTCTTCGGTCGGCTTGTTTAGTGGCGCTACCATCGCATATCAAGGTGGACGTGAGTTGAAAATCCTGTTCCTGCTGATGGATGAAACCCGTACTTGGCTTACTGGACCGGCTATAGACATCAATGGTCAGGTCAGCTACCTCCGTTTGAAGCGCACCAGTATTTAGGGCTGCCCTAATCAACAAGCGGACCACGAGGGGGAGGAGTAAAATCCTTCCCCTCGTGTCGTTTGCACCTCTACATTTCCTGTCCGACTTCGACGGCGTTTGGACCGAACCTACGCGTGAAATGCGTGCCGTGCATGACACCGTAGTGGGCGAGCTGGCGCGACTTGGCGGCATCAAAGTGGTCCAAATGGAAGAGCACTACGCCGCTTTTGCGCACCAGGTCATGCGCCATCCCGAGCGCCATGGCTGGATTATCGAAGGTCAAATAACGTCCTACGTAGACGAAGACGTTTTCGCCATGCCGACGGCTGTCGGTCAGCTGATCGATCAGGGCATATTTGCTGGCACGGCCCATTTTCGTGAAGCCATCCTGCGCGAATGGACACACGTCATCGACTTTTTGGATCATTGTTACCACAGTACCTGCGATCGCTTCCGGGCCCTGCACAGCCATGATTTGGCTCCTGGGGCGGCCAGAGTATTGCAGTGGTTAATGGAGCGTGATGTGGACATCACCTTCGCAACGAACGCGCCTGCGGAAAAGGTGATTCAGTGGTTTCATCATCAGGGATTTGATGTGGCTGATGCGCGGGTAACCACGCGCAAACTAAATAAATTGCGAGTTTACGGCCGTGCCGGCAAACAATGGCTAGGCACGAGCGGTGATTTCATGGATTACGGTGGGCGGCGGGTGGCGGTGGATCGTCCACAATATCGGCAGATTATCGAGCATGAAAAGCCAGATCTCATCGTCGGCGATGTGCTTTCGTTGGATCTGTCATTGCCCTTGGCGATGCGCAAAAATGGTGAATCTTCGGCGCCCACGTCCATCGGCTTAATGCAGTTGGCCCATACGCCTCATTGGGCAACTCAGGGCGTCGGTGGCCATGCGGGCACCGTGGACTGGTTGGTGCCGCATGTGACCTCATTGCCCAGACTGATCACCCAAGCATTTGATCAAACTGATCCGACCCCAACGATTGTAGGCGCGTCGTTATGATCGTGGCGCAATGGAACTAGAGTTCGAGCGAGTCTGGCTTCCCTACCTATACCTCTATGGGGTAGGGGGATTGATCTTTTTCACTGGGTTGATCATGGTGCTCAAGAGCCCGGCGTATAGTCACAAACGCTTGAAGGATCGCAAGTGGCTAGGAACACTGCTTTTTGGATATTTTTGGTACGCCGGTATGCACGGCGTCGGAATTTTGGCGGCTATTTCCTAATCGCAACTTCAGTTAGCAATCTTAGCACTTAGCAACCCTCCCCCAGGAATCCATGCTCCCCCTCTTGGCTACTTTGCTTTCGGTCCCCTTGCAAGAAGGCGGCGAAGCCGCTTCGGCCGCCGCGATGCAAGCGGCCGCCAAAGCCGGGGGCTCGCCGGTTTTTTGGGGTATCGTGATTGGTTATTTTGTAATCGTTTTAGGCTTCGGTGGTTATTTCGCTCGCTTCAATCGATCCACTAACGACTTCTTCTTCGGCGGTCGACGTTTTGCTTGGTGGTTGATCACGATGTCGATTGTGGCTACTGGCGTTGGAAGCCACAGTTTTCTGAAATACAGCTCCAAGGCTTATGAACACGGCTTTTCGGCAACGATGGCCTACATGAATGATTGGTTTTTTATGCCGTTATTCATGTTCGGGTGGCTACCCATTATCTATTACATGCGGGTACGCTCCATTCCCGAATACTTCGAGCGACGCTTTAATCCAGGTGTCCGTGTGCTGGCAACGATTTCGTTGTTGCTCTATATGCTTGGCTACATCGGTATAGGATTTGTCACCATGGCAAAAACTTTGCTGCCTATCGTCGGGCCGCATCTCGGATTGGATCTCATTCAAATCGTGTGGATCGTGGCTGTAGTGGCAGGTGTGTACATCACCTTTGGTGGCCAAACTGCAGTCATTTTTACCGACTTGTTGCAGGGATTTATTCTGCTTTTCGCTGGCATTGTTTTGTTTTTGCTCGGGTTGGATTTCCTCGGCGGTTTCGACGCCTTCTGGAATGCACTGCCCGATGATTTCAAACTGCCGCTGGCTAACTTTAACGACGATCCAGGGTTTAACTTCGTTGGGATTTTCTGGCAGGATGCGGTGGCAGGATCAGTCGGTTTCTTATTCATGAACCAAGGGCTGATCATGCGCTTTTTGGCTTGCCGTTCGGTTAGTCATGGTCGCAAAGCCGCGGCATTTAATGTGCTGTTTGCGCTGCCAATATCAGCAATTGCGGTGGCAAATGCGGGTTGGATTGGACGCGCAATTACGACCACCCAACCCGACTTATTACCGCCAGAAACCAATCCGGATTCGGTTTTTGTGCACGTCACTGCCCTGCTGACGTCGCCGGCCGGATTTGGCTTTTTTGTGGCTGCGGTGACCGCAGCTTTGATGAGCACCGTGGATACTTTGATCAACGCAGTGGCAGCGGTAACGGTGAATGATATTTATCGACCTTGGATGAAACGCAAAGGCGTCGAGTCAAACGACAAGCATATGTTGCGGATTGCGATGATGGTTTCAGCTGGTGCAACCATAGTGGGTGTGTTTACGGCTTGGTTGTTCTCCCAATTCGCCCAGCTCTACGAAGCCCATGCTTTTTTTCAAGCAAACTTAACTCCACCTTTAGTAGCGGCAATTTTCCTTGGCATTTTTTGGCAACGATTCAACTCTATTGGAGCTGTAGCGACATTGATCGGCGGCGCTATTTTCATTGTACTCGGAGTCAAATTTCCCGAAACTTTGGTGGCGCCATTTTCCCACAACATTCCTCTTCAAGATGGCAAGTCTTACATTTACATCGGTGCCTTTTACAACCTAGTTGCTTGTTTCTCGATCGGTATCCTTGCCACATTCTTAAGTAGCAAGCCATCTGATAAGAAACTCGAAGGCTTAACCATGTGGACAGTTGACAAAGCGCGGCATGCGTTTAAAGGCGGCACTCCAAACGATCGCCAAGGCTTCAAAATGCCGGTGCGCTGGGAGGTTCATGAAGAATTGCCGGACGGCGCCATAGTCGTCGATCAAGAAACTATGGAAGGCTTGGCCGCGGTAGAGGGCGACTTAATTTATATTTGCGACAAGCGCTGGTGGTTGGGCGGTCTGCGCTCCACCCACGGCAATTTGCGCGGTAGCCATCAGCATGGCGAAGTGGCGCACGTCGCCGCCGACGTCGCCGCCAACGGCCACTTCCTTGCTGGCAAGATGGTGGTGCTAGAAAAGGAAATGTAAGCCCTAAAAAGAGGGATCAATACTGTCTGGATCGACTAAGTCTGAGTGCCAGTCCAAGACCTCGTTTGCCCAATCTGCCGGTAGAGCTTCCTGCAGCGAATAACATTCGTCAGCGCTGGGGAAACTGCCGTTAACGATGTCCTTGCGCAGCGCCTTCAAGGCTTCGCGAATGATGTCTGCTACTTGGGCGTAGCGGCGCACGAATTTGGGTGCTGGGCCCATCGAGAGCCCGATGACGTCGTGCAAAACAAGGATCTGGCCATCGCAGCCCGCACCTGCACCGATGCCGATGGTGGGAATACTGAGGTGCTGACTTACGGTCGTCGCCACCTCGGCGGGTACGCCTTCAAGCACCACCGCAAACGCACCGGCCTCTTCAACAGCCAAGGCGTCGGAAAGAAGTTTTTGCGCACTTTGCACAGTGCGTCCTTGAACGCGGTAGCCGCCTTCCGAATTCACCGATTGCGGCAACAAGCCGACATGACCCATGACCGGAATATCGGAACTCACTACAGCGTCAATCAAATGGGCGCGACGCACACCGCCCTCTAATTTGACAGCTTGCGCGCCGCCCTCACGGACCAAGCGCAAAGCATTGCGCAAAGTCTCCTCTTCATTGACGTGGAAGCTACCGAAGGGCATGTCCGCCACAACCAGCGGACGGTCAACCGCCCTTTTGACGGCACGCGTCGCGCTAATAATCTGATCCAAAGAAATCTTCAGAGTGCTGGCGTGACCGAGCACTACGTTGGCCATGGAATCGCCAACCAGGATGATTTCAAAGCCAGCTTCATCTACCAACCGCGCGGTGGGGTAGTCGTAGGCGGTCAGGCATAAAATTGGCGGGCCGTTTTTGCGGGCGCGAATTTTCGGAGCCGTGACCTTCGAAGGTTGCGGAGTTTCCGGTGTATTTTCAGAACCTTGGCCACCGTACATCGGCTTTTGATCGCTATTGCTCATGGCAAACCCAACTGAGGTTGGTCCAGGTGGGACCGGAGGATGTGAATTCTAGCTGGATTTCACTATAGGATGACCGGAAAGCGCTTTCTCGCAGGCTTGGTCTAATTCGGCGCTCCAGGTGACTTCGGCCGCTTCCAGGTTTTGCCGCAACTGCTCGGGTTTCGAAGCACCCAGCAAAACCGCGCTGATTTCGGGGCGGCGCAGGCACCATGCCAGGGCTAAAGTCGGTAATTCTAAGCTATAGTCGTTGGCTACTTGTTGCAGGTTTTCCAAGGTTTGAAAGGCTTCAGCTTGGTCAAGAATTTGGTCCAGGAATCCGCCCTGGATTGGCTGGGCGGCGGCACGGCTTTGGTTTGGTAAAGGCTTTTGAAATCCATACTTACCGCAAAGGAATCCCTGGCCGAGCGGGGACCAATTAAGCAAGCCTATGCCCAAATTCGAGCATGCTGGCATCACCTCGGCTTCGATTTGCCGCGAAACCATGTTGTACGGCGGTTGCTCCGAAATCGGGGCAGGCTGGCCCAAGTCCTGGCACAGCGCCACGGTATGGCGCAACTCGTCTGCACTCCAGCAGCTGGTACCCCAATACAACACTTTGCCGCTGCGGATCAGGTCGCCCATCGCGGTAACCGTCTCAGCCAATGGAACCAGGGGGTCAAAGCGATGGCATTGATAAAGATCGAGGTAATCGGTTTGCAGCCGTCGCAAACTATTGTCAATGGATTCAAAAATATGTTTGCGCGACAAACCACGGTCGTTGGGGTTGTCGCTCATCGGGAAATAAACCTTGCTGGCAATCACCAAATCCTGTCGGCGACGGCCATTAAGCGCCTGGCCAAGGAACTCTTCGGCAACACCGAAGTCGTAAATATCCGCGGTATCTAGCAGGTTAATGCCTTGATCAAGCGCCATGTCCACCATGGTTCGGGCGTTTTCTAGGCCGCCTTTTTCGAAGGTCAACCAGGAGCCAAATGCCAAGCGCGAAACCTTGAGGCCGCTGTTCCCCAATGTGTTGTATTCCATGCCCATAGCTTACTCCTGACTTGAAGCGGGCGCTCCCAAACGTCACCATATGCGGGTGCGCTTGGTCGGCATCCTGATTGCGGTTGGCGTTTTGGTGGCGGGAGCTGCCATGTGGGGCTACGACGTGAGCCAGCAACGTCGCCTGGAGGGTGGGGTTCGGATCTTGGCCTTGAAGAAGTTCGAACCCTTTGTGGTGCGGTGGGCGAAGCAACACGCCAACGACTTTTCACACGAAATCCTGATCGATATCGCGGATACGCAACGCTTTAGGCAAGAACTGCAATTGGACAACGATCAGTACGACGCCTTCATCGTTGATTCTTATGGAAGTTCAGCGATCACCCTGCGCAAGCAAGGCCGACTGCGCAACTTTTTTGGCGGCCCACTAAAATTGTTGGCCAGAAATGGCGTAGCTGAGTCGGCTGAACTCAGCGAACTGTGGCCGCTCCTCGAGGGCAAAGTGGTGGGGGTTTTACCTACCGACACACCGCTGGGCCGAGATACCAATTTGTGGTTCCAACTAGCAGACATAAAATCAGCCGGTTCCGGCCCCAAGTTGCAAATTTATTCCCGTACCTTGGATTTACTGCAAGCCCTTCACCGCGCCGACGTCGACGCTGCCGTTTTGCGCGCCGACCTGCAAGATCCGCCCGAAACCGAGGTCATTGCCTGGCACAAGCTGAAAGGTCGGCCGCAAGACACCTACGAGATGGGCATGTTGGTCTTGACCAGCTCACCTCACCGCGAATTGATGCGCGATATTTGGTTGGAAATTCAACCGGAATTTTTGCGCCACCAACTATCCAAATAGAGCGCGCAACGTTTCTTGAGCGGTCATCCAATTGCGATCACTAGGTGCCCATTCTTCAGGCCCAAGCCAAATCGGGCCTTGCGCATCGCTGCTGGGCAAGCGGCCGTGAGAACCACGGACCAAAGATGTATCTAGCGGCACCACATTCATGGTCATGCGCAGGCCAGCTTTTTTGGCCAAAACCTTGGCGATGATTCGAGCCTTCAGCAATGGCTTTTGCGGGTCCAAAAAGAGTTCGCACGGGTCGTATCCCGGCTTGCGGTGGATGTCCACAGTACGTGCAAAATCGGGTTCTTGATCGCCGTCGATCCAATAGGGATAAGCAAACCAAGAGCCAGCCTCGGCTACCAAAAATAATTCGCCACTGCGTTCGTGATCCAAGCCTATTTCGGCAAACTCAGATTGTTGATATACGCGATCGACCCCAGGCAAAGCTTGCAAAAGCGCAATGATCTGCTGAAGGTCGTTCTGATCGGACACATAAACATGTGCACATTGATGGTCACAAACAGCAAAGGCGCGCGAATTGCCAGGATCCAATAACGCACCATTTTGAGCCGGGTGAATTTCAAGCAAGCCTGCTTTGCGCAAAGCCCGATTGGGCTCCACCGCCCGCTCCACAGCCTCTATGCCATATTCGCTTAATACAATCACCTCCATTGCCTGCTCTTCAGCGAAGCTCAACAGCCGGTGCAGCTCCTCGTCAAGTTGGCCAGCGGCGACGTCGGCCTGCTGGCTAGCGGGGCCGAAACGTTGCAGGTCATAATCGAGGTGGGGCAGATAGCACAAAGTCAGGCCGGGCTTTTCGTGCTGCAACACTTCCAAGGTGGCATCGATGATCCACCGCGAGGAAGCAATACCCGCTGCGGGACCCCAAAATTGAAACAGCGGGAAGGCGCCTAGTTTTTGGGTCAAGCGCTGGCGTAGCTGCGGCGGGTGGCTATGAATATCTGGACCTTTGCGTCCATCAGCCCAATAAGTTGGACGCGGTGTAATCGAATAGTCCGCGTGACTGGGCAGATTCCACCACCAAAAAATTTGCGCCGTTGTGCTATCCGGGTTTTGTCGACGCCATTCTTGCAGCAAAGTGGGTGCAGTTAACAAGCCTACCGACTGACGCCACAGCCATACTTCAGCCAAGTCGCGAAAGTACCAGCCGTTGGCCACCGCACCATGGCCGTCACCACCTGGTCGTTTGCCAGTCAACATGCTCGCCTGGGCGGTGCAAGTAACCGCAGGTAAATCCGGGCGCACATAGCAGCGCTGGCGCGACGTCGCCCAAGCTTGCAGCTTCGGCATGGATTTTTGCAGTAATTGCTCAGTCAAGCCAACTGCATTGACGACTAGGGTAGGTTTCATGTTTGGCATTTGGCGTTGGCCATGGCGTCGGCCAGCGTCGAAATCTTTCTCAGAACCCGAACTGCTCCAGCTTCGTTCATTTTTTCTTCTGCGTCTACCAAGCGAAACCATTTGATTTGGCTGGACTCGCCGGGGGCTGGGTTGAGCGGCTGTTCCGGATCGGCAACCAGCAGATAGCGCACATCCAAATGGTTGTGGGCGGGCACCTTTCCCTTGGCGGGAATAGGGTGGATGTCCAAATCGAAAATGGTGGGCTCACCGAAAAAATCGAACTGAGCCAAGCCGCTTTCTTCAAACACCTCGCGTAGCACCGTATGGGCTGGATGCTTTTCACCGTCGTCATGGCCGCCCACTTGTAACCATCGATCCAGCTTGCGATGGAAATGTAACAACAAGCAATCCAATTGCGGTGAAATGATAAACGCACTTGCCGTAATGTGGCCTGGCATGGTGTCGCGGTGCCACCAGCGCTCATCGCTTTCAACTAAGTCCAAAATAGTGACGCGAAAGCTCTCTTCTACCTCATCCACGCCACGATACGCGCGTAGTTCAGCGGCCAAAATTTGCTGATGCGGTTGCAAAGACGAAGCCACGATTAAATGGCTTCCACTTCCATCAGCGCCTGACCTTCATCGACGTCGCTGGAATCTTCAACCAAAAAACGCACCACGCGCGCCTTACCGGGCAGCCCGTTTTCGCTTTGGTATTTGACCGGGTTAAAGGTCTTCATCACCTCCAATAATCCAACCGTCCGGCCTACGCCAATTTCACAGCCCTCTTCCACGAATGCCGGTGAATCCGGATCGGGGTTGCGATAAAAACGACCCGCTTGCGGTGATAGCAACACCGGCAAACCACTTGCGCTAGCGGCCTGCAGACCCAATTCGGCCAACGCAAAATCGTCGCCAGCGGCGGCACGGAGTTCGAACAATACCTGCCCATATTCTACTGGCTCATGTTTCAATTCCGGTGGCTTGGTGGCGACATAACCAAGCACGCCTGCAGGGATTTGTAGTTCGAAGACTTGATCAAGCACCACCAAGGTCGCGCAGGAATCACCGCTGCGGAACATGCTGCCCTCGCGTGGAGCCAACGCATAAAGGCCGACCCCTGGGGATAACAGTTGCCACCCCCCGTCTTTGGTTGGCTCGGCTTTGAGCATTAATGTTAGCTGAGACATGATGGAGGTGTTTTAAACGCTTTCGGTGAGTACATCCAAGTCGTGCAGCGACCAGATGCGTGGGTTTTTAATGCGGCGTGAACCTTGGTTTTGGTAGGAAGCTTCGATCAAGCACTCCAAATACGAACGTAGTTCACTTGGGGAAATGATCTCGTCGGTGTCGCGTTGACTGGCGGCGATGTACGGGTCCATATCGCCTTCAATTCGGCTTTCTACTGCCGCCATGCCCTTTTCGATGGCTTCGCGTTCGGCAGCGTTCTCACTTGCAATATTGAAGTCATCATCCAGTTTGGTGTTGTATGCGGCAATCGCCAAAGTTCGCCCCTCCATTACGCTTTGTCGCGACAGGGGAGTACTCAGCTGCAAGGTCGGTTCGTATGGCAGCCCGGCCATTGCGTAATAACCGGCGCCGCTGGCCTTGCGCATAAGCACAGTAAACATCGGCGTGGTATTGGTGCTGTTGGTGTAAATCAGGTTGGAACCATACCCCAACAAACCCTGCGCTTCCGCCTCAGTACCTATGTCGAAGCCGCTGATATCTTGAAGCCAAACGATGGGGATGCCGTCGGAATTGCATGCACGCGAGAACTGTGAAATCTTGGCGATGCCCTCGCGGTATAAAATGCCACCGGGCTTGACCTTGCCGCGGTGATGGGGGTCGGCAACTGGGCCTTGAACGTTGGCGATAAAACCGGTGTAAAGCCCATTCACCCGACCGACGCCCACCACCATTTCTTTTCCGCGGTGGGGCATCAGTTCCCAAAACAGCGAGCGGTCGACCAAGCGTGCGATGACTTCGCGCACGTCGTAATAAGTGCGATGGTCGGGTGGGAACAAAGTGTCCAGCTCTTGCGCCGGGTACTGCGGTGCCGCGCTCATTACTCCGCCACGGCGAAAGTCAGCGCCAGAGCTGGCAGTTCGAGCAATTTCACGCCGAATCGCCGCCAAACAAGCGACGTCGTCGGGCACGCGTTCGTCGGCGCAGGCGGATTGGTGCACATGCACCTCAGGGCCGCCGATGCCCAAGCTGGTCAATTTTTGCGATTTTGCGCCCTTAATCAGCGCGGCGCCGGCGATCACCATATAAGCCTGCTCAGTCATATAAACGCGATCCGAAATGATCGGCATATAACCGCCGCCGGCAATGCAATCGCCGAATACGCCTGCAACTTGCGGCACGCCCACAGCCGACAGCTGCGAGTTCTTTTTGAAAATGTGGCCAGCGCCATAACGCCCAGGGAAGGATTTGGCCTGTTCCGGCAAAAACAGTCCGGAGCAATCCACCAAATACACTACTGGAATGCGCAGATTCAGCCCGACCTCCTGCGCCCGCTCAATTTTCTCCGGCGACTGCGGCCACCAAGAACCCGACGCCACCGTGTTGTCATTCGCAATGACCACGACCCAGCGACCTGCGACTCGAGTCAAAGCAGTCACCACGCCGGCCCCTGGGGCCTTCATGGTGCGTCCACCCTGGTCAAATTCCACACCCCAATTGACGAAGGTGCCGATCGGATGAATCGGTGCACCAGGGTCGCGCAAAGCCTCCAAGCGCTCCCAGGCGGTCATCTTGCCCTTGGCATGGGTGCGATCTTGGTACTTTTTGCCCCAACCCTGGCGGATTTGATCGCGGCGCGCCTGCAACAAATCCAGATGTTCGACCATAGATGAGCCGTTACGACTGACCTCATCCGGTTCGAGGAAAGCATCACGGGCGGAGCCTATTGGGTGTAGGGGGACGAAGGCCATAGCCCCCACATTATGGAACCGTGGGCACAAAAAAACGCGCCTGCTGCCTGAAAATGGCGGCGGGCGCGTGGGATACTCAGCGCTTATTTGACGCGTGAATATTCTAGCTCCATGACCTTCACATTTGGCTTTTTAGGCATAGCAGCGCCAGGCTTAGCTGGAATGGTGTCAAACATTTCGAGCTTGAAGTGATCATCGTCAATCGGAATGGTGCGGTGCGAGAATGGGCGACCTTTAGGGCTGACCACGTCGCGCATGGTGCCAAACATTTCAATGACACCGTCTTTATCCATCACGCCTTCGGAATAGGTCATTCCGGTGGACATGCTGTCCATCCAAACGGACTGGAATTTTTTGGTCAAATTGTCATAGCCCATGACCAATAGGCCTTCGGTTTTCATTCCCATAAATTCATACTCGACCTTTTCAACTAGATAGCGGCCGCCGAGGGCTTTTTGCACCTTGGATTTGCCTTTGCCCTCAGTCCACGGGCCATTCGGGTCCATGCGCATGCGCATAACCGAATTCCAATTGCCGACGCCTTCAGCCAAATGGACGTGCTCTTTGCCAGGGACCGCCAATTTCATGGTGGCATCCATGATGGCCATGGCGTCCATTTCATGCGCCGGTTCTTGAACGGGCTCTTGGCCGGGGACGAACCACTCGGCGGTAACCCAGGAAGAAGTGGCCGCGACGGGCACGGCGGTTAAAACCAATTTGAGGAAGGTATTCATGTAAAAGGGGTAGGGGTTCACGGGAGATTAGCGCAAGTAAAACTGGCACTGGTCCAGCAAATCGCGCAGATCGGCGGTGTGCTCTCGTAGAACCGAATTTCCATTATTCAAGGGCTGCCAACCCGGCCCATAAGCGCGAATGGGTAAATCGTCGGAATAACCGCTGAAAACAAGCACACCATGTTCGGGTAATTTCATCGCCAAGGAGGACCAACTTGAAGACACCACCCTGCGATTTTCGGGTAAATGGAACAGGTTTTCCCCAATCGAATAATCTGCCGCCTGATCCGCAGAGACACCAACCATTTCCAGCAAAGTTCGCGGTAAATCGATGTGACTTGATGGTTTGCTCTCGGTGCCGGTCGGAACTCCAGGCCCGCGCATGACAAAGGGCACCGAAACCTGCTCGTCGCTAAAGTTCGAGTGGTGGCCCCAGAAGCCGTTTTCAAAAAACTCCTCGCCGTGGTCGCCTGTGACCAGAACGATGGTGTTTTCCAGTAAGCCGCGTTCGCGCAAGGATTGAATCATATTGCCGACGACTTGGTCGCCGTGGCGCACCGAGTTGCGGTAGCGATTGAACAGCGCCCAGCGATCTGGCGGCTTCAAGCCATAAGATAGCTGGATATATCCAACCTTTTTCGACGACGGAGTGAAGTAAGTTTCGTCGTCCGGAAAGCTGTAGTTGGCATGCGTGCTATCCAAAAGTGAAAACGCGAAAAACGGACGCTCTTTGTTTTCACGTTGATCCAACCACTCTGCAAATCGTCCCGCAACCAACCGATCCTTTTGCCAGGGTTCGCCTTCAAATACATCGTCGACTGATTCGGGTATCGTCGACCAAGCGGTAGAACGGAATTCCGGGAAGGATTGCGACGCACTACAGATGACGCGCATTTCGTAATCCAAGTCTTTCAATGTATCGATCAGTACTGGCGATTTTTTCTGCTCCAGCATCGGTGCCCAATAATTCCCGTGCAATCCATAAAGCAAAGTGAAGATGCCATGGCGAGTGCAATTGCCACCACTCCAATGCGACGCAAATACGCGTGCATCTTGACTAAATTGCCAAGTGTTGGGCATGGTTTCAGGCCCCAACATGTCGCTGCGCAATCCATCCAATACCAGAATTAATACATTTGGACGTGGCCCTTCCGTCGGCAGCTCTATGGCTGCTTTGGGGTAGTCCAACAAAATATTGTGATTGCCAAAGACCGCTTCGTTTTCACTTGGTGGTTCGTCGGCGAGTACTTTCCAAATCGTTTGCGGCAGCGAGTAATAAGGAAGTAGTTCGCTAATTGTTGCTAATTCTTCACGTCCTTCTTCGACGTCGCGGGCGTAAAGATTGCGTTCGGCAGCAACGATCGGCAGCACCAATCCCAAAGCCAAAAAAACAGGTTGCAGACGAGCGGCGCTACCGGATTTATTGCGGGCACGGTTCAGAAACTTGAAATACAAAAACGCCTGGGTGGTGACGATGCCGATAAAGGCAAATATGGGTAGGACAAAATCAACCAGGTCCGGATGGATGGCGTCGCCAGAGCCAGGGGTCACCAAACTATTCCAAACAACTTCGTTGAGGTGAAAACGAAATACACCAAATACCCGAGTGTCGGCGAATAACAACAACAAGGCCAAAGTCCATAACAAGCCTTGGCGTTTGGCCCAGCGGCGCGGCGGGCCATCGTGCAATAGGGCCAAGCTCAGGCCAATAGCCCCCGGAGGTAAACTCAATAAACTAATGCTAGAAACCAATCCCAAAGCCAAAAACAAAATTCCTTTGGGCGACATGTCCTCCGGAGCGTGTTGTAAATAGCCTAGCGCCACCAACGAGCCGAACAAGATGTTCAGCATCCAGAGCTGCAGTGCGGCGCTGAAGCGCGCGCCTCG
>JACNIZ010000257.1 GCA_014382805.1 Planctomycetota bacterium | reverse complement strand
TAAGGCGGGGATAGAACTCAGGTACAAAAACAAGCAGCTTGAAGCTCAGGATTACCTAGGCAACGTGATGCAGTTCAATGATCGCAACGTAGAACAACGCGCACAGCGGTTGCAGCAGCAAATTGATGCTACCCGCAAAGGTGTGCGCGTCGAGCAGACTCGCTAAGCTTTGCTTTAACAGAGTCGAATGAGAACTTCCTTAACGTCGGTTTAAGGCGCCGTTACCGGATTCCCAATCCAACAGGGATTCGGTGGCGGCGAGGTAGTTGACGTCGGCTGACAGGCGGTACTGCCAAGGCAGCGAGTTCTTGTCGGCGATCAAGCCTAAAGCCTGAGCGGCGTAAGCGCGTGCCAGCGGCGTCAGGTTTTTATCGGCCATCGCGGTCAGCAAGTGTGGCGCGGTGCGGGCGTTACCAATCAAAGCCAACCCGCGAGCGGCCGCAGCAAGTGTAGCCAAGGTCGGAGTCTTTTTATCTGCCGGAGAAATTTGCTGCACTAGGAAAGGCGTCGCCTTTTCTGAACCGAGTAGAGCCAAGCCGATGGTCGTGCGTTCCAGCAGCACAGGTTGTTGCGTGGCGCTTTGCAACTGTTTCATTAACACCTCTTCGGCTTTGGTGTCGCCAATCAAACCCAATGCGACCGCACAGTAGCTGCGCAAAGTAGGATTGCCGGTTTCAGCGCACGCATTCATCAGCGGATCGAGGGCGCGGTGTTGCCCGGACAAACCTAAAGCCAAAGCCATTGCACTCTTTTCGCTGTCGTTCTCAGTTTCCAAGAAGCCATTCAGCAAAGCCTTGTCGGCGTCGACGCGGCTGCTGCCACTCCAGTCATTTGAGTTGGCTCCGAGTACGCCCAACGCCAAGCCGGCCCAAGCGCGTTGCTCGGGGTTAGAGCTATCCAAGCGTTGCATCAAAACTCGAGCGGTTTGGGTTCGGATTTGCTCGTTATCTCCGCACGATGCGCCCAGGTAGGCTAGCGAAATACAGGCAAAGTTGCGCTCCATGAGAGTTTTGCCTGAGTGACTGATGTCCTCAAGGATTTCCAAATCACGTTGCATAACTTCGGAGCCGCGGTCTGCCAGCAAGCCCAAACTTTGCACGCAGGATTGGCGCAGCAAAGCTGGGTGCTTGGAATCCATCAACTCGATGAAGGTGTTACGAATCTCAGTTCGCAAAGCGTGACTGGCCGGCAACTTGGCAATCGCCCGAGTTATGGCCGACGGGCACATGGCACGGATTTCTAGTGGCGCATCTTTGGCTTGGAGGACGCCTAGCAGCTTCCAAACGACGTTGTCCACCTGCTCTGGCTGCACCATCCCCAGCGCAACCACACAGGATGCCTGCAAATCCACCGAAGTATCTTCCGATGCCAAGGTATTCCACAGCCCGTTCACGGCCAGCTCTTTCTGCTTGGGGTCCATACCCGGTGCAGAGAGTCCGATCGAATAAGCGGCGTAACTGCGCAGTGAGGTTGGTACGCCTTCTTTATGTGCGGTCATCCAGCGTCCGGTACTGTCATCGGTAAGTAGGCCAAGCAGGTTTTCCAGAGCCGCACCACTTTCCATGACCCCCAAACCCAAAGCAGCCGTCTGCGCCAATTCCACCGAAGGCGAAGCCAAGTAGCGGCGCAAGTAGACCCCGTTGTCCTCAGGGAACAAGCCCACGCGAGCGATCGACGTCATCACTTCGGCGTGAACGTCCCGGTTACGGGATTGTTCGGCCAATTTGTATAAGCCTGGAAGAATCAAATACTCTTTTTGCGCCCGGGTCGGGGCCTTGATGTCCTCAACATGGGTAGGCAATTTCCACTGTAATAAGCCGTCGGCGCTGATTTCGGCTGAGCCATCTCGCACGGCGCGCCGTAATTGCAAATATGGAGCCTGATTGAGGTGCCACCAGCGCTGCCAACTGTCGGAATTCCCGAATTCCCAAATCAGCTGGTGGTGGGAAAGCGGGAGGACGTCCGAAATCGGCGCTTGCGGCATCTGCAGCGCTTGTTGCTCTCCTAATGGGGTCGGAACCCCGGTTTGGGACTGTCCTTGGGCCGAGGGGCTAACAAAAAAGGTCACGGAAATGCTCAATAGCATTGCTGAAGCCCAAGAAATATTAGGGGAGTGGTACGTCATTGTGGATGGGGGGCCGGGATGGCTTTCGAACCCCTTATCGCTACGTTTCATACAGCCACTAAGTAGAAATTCCGAACTTTTCGTAAAAATTGCGAGGCACATTAGTTGCAAGTGCATTGTGGGTAGTAGCTCCTTTCTTTCAAACTCCAACCACACAACCCACGCTCGCCCCAACAATGAAGCGTAAAACACTAATCACCTCACTCGGCGCCTTCCTTCCCTTGGCGGCCGCGGTACCTCTACTGTTGTTCGCCTTCTGGATGCTATCGACGCCAGAAAGTAACGCAGACACTGGAGTTCCGTCGGGCCAGGTTGAATCCGTCGAGCCGCGTGCCGGACTATTGGATAGCCAGGCCGTTTAGTTTATCTAACAAGTTGAGACTCTGGCCTATGGCTTTGGCTGGGTCGGGGTAAATGTGCGAATCTGTATAGGTGGACTCGCACGCCAAGTTCCTCTGCGGCCACGCTCGATGGCTTGCAGCCAGATGCCATTTTGTAAAATGGCCTCATTTGGCAGAGGCAGAGCCCATGTAATGTCACCGGAAGTTCCTGTGGCGGTGACGGTTATTTGCTTCAAGGGCCCTGCCAATGTGTCGACCGCGGTGGAGGTGTCCACCCCAACGGTCGAGAGCAAAACTTCCAAACGTGCGCCCGGTTCTGCCCCACTGATGCGAAATGCAGCCAGGCTGCCCCAGCGCCAAACGCTGGACTCTAGGAGTAGTCCTTGATCGCTAGGATCAAGCGGATCGTTTTCGTTTAAGTCCTTTCTACCGTCAAGGTTAAGGTCTTCGGATCCATCACTTTCGCCGTCTAAATCGGTGTCAGTATGGGTCGGATTGGTAGTGGTGGATGGATCAGCGTCCATCAGGAAAACGGCCATATTGGTGCCGGGAATCTGGCGCGAGGGCAGACCAACAATACCAGTGGTCAGACCAATTTCCTGACCATCGCTGAGGCCGTCGCCGTCGCTATCCCATGCTGTGGGGTCGGTTTTGAAGTTGTTGAAGGTCCCCAGGTGCTCGTCGGCGTCGGAAATTCCGTCATCGTCGCTGTCCCAATCTTGCGGATTGGTTTCCAGGACCGCTTCGAGATCATCTTTCAGACCGTCGGCGTCAAAATCACCGGGGGGGTGGGGCAATTCAATGATTCCACGCAGAAGCATGGGCACTTTGCTGCCGCCGCCGTCGTTCCATTCGCCAAACGGATTGTCATTCATGAAGACATAATGTTCATCGTTACCGATGTTGTCCGGCCGGCCCCATGACCAGAATCGGAAGTCCACCGTTTGCCCGGAAGCCCAAGTAAACAAGCCCTCCGAACTGTGTCGGCGTAAGCCAATCCACAACCGCTTGTTGCCGAAGTGATCCTTCAACCAATCCATGGTGCGGAAATTGGCGATGGTCACTAGGTGGCCGCCGAGTTCATTTGCCGCTTTTTCGGCGTCCTTCCAGCTCAGCGGGCGCGCGGTCAGGCCGTACCAACGACCTTGGAATTTGCATTCCGCCCACAACGGGTCCAGGCTTGCCTGTACGGGTTCTTCCACTACCGGTGGAGGGATTGCCGCATGGGTTACCCGCTTCCATAGCTTCAGCGGCGGCCTCAGCCTCCGCCTCCTCTACAGATGGAGTATGGCCAGGTTGTTGCGGTGCGCCGGGCAGGTCCCACTGTGATTGTGGGGTGGCGACAGAAGTAAGACTAAGGACGATTAACGACAGCATCCTTTTCCCTCATCGGCAATCCGGGTGAAAAAGTAAGGAGTTTGTGTTTGAAATGAGCCTTAATTCTGGCCTCATATGCTCGCCCGCGTTAACTTTCCGCTCCAGCGCGCCGATGAAAAGGGGATGCTGCTTGTTCTGTCCCTTTGCCATTTGACCGCTTTTTGCACCCCGCAGCAATCTGCGGATTCCAGCTTTGACCCCAAAGCGGTAACCCCGCGGGTAGTTTCCGAAGCTGAGCTGCGCGGTTTAGGGTTTGCCGCCGAATGGGAGTTCCCTCGCCATCGTGCCGACGGCACCCCCTATCCTGGCAAAGTCTTTGAAGACGATTGTTTTGCATTGGCGCGCAAACCTTTAGTGGCCGCTACCGCTAGCCAGCCAGAAATTTGGCTAGGGGATTTGCTCAAAGAGGTGCATCGGGCGGAATGGAGCAAAACTGCGTCCAAGGAGGTGCTGGCTAAGGTGAAGAATCACGTCTCCAAGGCGGAATATGAAAAGCTAGAAGACCTGCTGACGGCCTATGACCTTTATAGCTCGAAGTGGAATCCACGAAAGGGTGGACAAGAGCACGGCATGTACTTTGGGAAGCAGTGGGAATTCAACAAGGCGGATTGGGTCCACGCCAAGTCCGACCGCGAGGTCGAGCAAATTGCGCAGCTGATCGTTGCCGACCTTGCCGCGATCAAAGAAACCGAGGCCGATTATCAAGGCTATTGGAAACACGTGAAGCACGATTGGGAACGCATCGAGGTTGCTTTAAATGATTTCCGCGTGGTGGTTGATGACAAGCAGCAACCACTGATGTCGTCGACGATGATCGAATTCGAATTCGATTTGCCTTTTCCGTTTAGCACCGCTGAATTTCAAATGTTCACGCTGACGCGCATGCTCGACGATGGCAGTCCCATTCTTTACCTATTCGCCACCGGCGACGATCTGCATTGGCTCGCTGGCTACGACGTTTACGAACCGATCAAAGACCGCGACGGCAATTGGGTCGGAACCATGATGGTCCGAGTGTTTGGTTTGGACCTAGACGGCGTTCCCGATGGCCAAGGCGATCGCCATGACAACTTGCGTGGCCAATACGGCAACCTGCGCCGTGGCGCGGAGAAGTTTTTCGAATTGCAGAATCGCAGTAAAGCCAAGCCCGACGTCTTCCCTTACCAAGGCGCGCTACCGAATGTACCGGTGCGTGATGGACGTAAGGACTAGAACTACTTTTGTTGGCCGTGGATTTTTTGAATAAAGTCAGCAGGGAATGTCAAGTTGATTCCTCCGCCGCCAGCCAGCTGCTCTTCGGAAATTTCGAATGGTATTCTTGCAAAATGCCGAGTTCCGTTTACTTCACAATGTAAATAGACCAAATATGGTCCAGCATTTGGAAGTTTCCCGCTCCATTTTTCCGGGAAGTCGGGGTCATTGGAGAATCTTTCCGTTCCAAAGATATTCTCTCCATCAACTGTGACTTCAATTTTAGCATCATGTGGGAGATCGGCGGTATTCGTCCAAACCAAATGGCACGGCAGCATTTTGCTCAACTGGATTCGATGGGTCCCGGCCTTGAGTCTGGCCATTTTCGTTAGCGCATATCCATGAAGTTGGACGCTGGCATAGAGTGCTTGGCCTTTGCCTAATTCCAAGATGATTGCGTCATCCATGATATTGCATTTCCCGCCGCCACCACCTTTAGACCCTTCCAATTGACGGATGAAAACCTTCTTCTTGGCTTCGATCTCTTTTCCAATGAATTGCCGATCCGATTCATCTACAAATTGTAATCGGACTATATCCAATTGGGGAAGCAGGTCCAATCCTTGTAAGCGTGGGTCTGAATTTTTCCCTGGGCCTATGGAAATTCCCGGAATTCGAAAAACCTCTGTGGGGTGATGACTGGATAGTACAACTAGATCGTAAAGACCTTGTTCTAACCCGCTCCAATTTAGTTCTTCGATTTCGAGCTGCGGCTCATCATTGCCTCGGTTTTCAAAGATGTTGATCATGGACATAGCCTTACTGCGCGTGCTGTAGGCAGACCCTGCATCGATGAGTGAAAGTTTCATTCCCTTTAATAGGGGCGAACATTTCAAGCTACCAGTTAACGTAGAGGCCGAGGAAAGCACCACCGTTATTTCACGGTCAGTGGCGGAACAGTCGATGGTATTCGAAAGATAATCCCTATGGCCCGCAGTAACCCTCAAATTGGAAACAGGGCGGTAGACGGGCTCCACATCGGCCTGATAACCCCCATAGCAAATGGTTTCCCAATCGCTTCCATATACTCGCAAAACTCCCTCGCCTTTGATGTGCTGCCACCCAGAGTGACTATTAATACTCAACCAATCATCTCGAACAATTGGGTTATTGGGAAACGTCGGGCCAGGGAAACGGATTCCTATTCTTGCGTCTTGAACAGGATTGCCAGCGAAATCAATTGCCCTGATTTCAATCAACGGCTCTTTAGCTTGCAGTTGCACTTCGCCTATGTCGTGAGATGCGATTCGAACATCAATCGGTAGGTCTAATGCAGCATAAGAGAACGGGTGGATCGGCCCTTTCGGCTCATTGCTTAGCCTGTAGGACCCCACTTCCTTTGCCGCAAGCTGTATCACTAAACGATCCAAAGGAGTTGTTGATTGGGAAGCCTTCTCTGGATTTTGAAAGCGCGCGACGAAATAACCGTCTCCCTTCATGTCAACGCTATACCCTTGACTTTGATAACAAAAGCCGGTGGCCTGAGTTTGAATGGACAATTCTTGGCGCTGGCGGTCGAACTTTAATGGATTGCCTAAATGATCCATCAGTCGGCCAGAAATATGTATGTCATTTGAATAATCCAAAACTACTTTCACTACTTCTCCCTCGAGAGTGGGGCCAGTCGCCTCAATGCCCTTGAAGGAGGTCCCTCGACGCCCTTCGTGACGTTCTCCATTAAACTCCTGAAAGGTACGTTGATGAACCTGAACTATAACCTTTTGGCCAAGCGGAATTTGATCGAACTCCCAAGTATCATCGCTGGTGCGGGTGGATGTTGAATTTGTTATTCCGGAGCGGCCAAAGTCGGAAGAAGCGCGGTTCATGATTTCCGGGACGTCGTCTTTGGGAAAGCCTTTCAGCTGAACTTGCACGCTGCCGAATCTAGGCAGTTGAAGTACAACTGGTTTGGTTTGCCTTTGGTGCACAGTTTCACTGATCAAAACGCCTAGTGGCAAGCTAGCCTGCAATTGAAAACGATCTCCTTCCTCGAAGGTTTGATGCCTTAATTTCATGACAGCTTCGAAATCGTTTCGGATGAAACTGCGGCCAGCCGCGTCCGTTGGCTGCGCTTCATTGAGGATTGTCGGCAATGGTTGTATACCTCGACTTGACGGCTGTTGGCTTTCGTTTACTAGAGCCACTGCGGCTACAAATCCTTGCGCAGGGGAACCGTCGGCATGGATGACCTGAAATGCCAAGGTGGAATAGGCTTCTAAAGTTAGGATGACCTCCTGTTTTCCACTTTCTGGTGGAGGCATTAACGCAATGAGCCCCGCCATCGAATCAGTATCTGAACCCAAATACCCGTAGCCAGTGTCCGGTAGGATGGCGATGCCTTGGTCGTCTGTGATCAGCGGACCCCCTTTGGCCCAAGTTCTAATACCAATCAGTTTATATGGAATGATGCTGTCCCTGTCTCGCAGGAATCGCTCTATGCCATTTGCATCCTCCTGTAGGTGGTGGAACACCTTCGCGCCAGGCACTGGTTGCCCAGCAGGGTCTAATACCAATACCGTTCTGCCGGCAGATTTCCGACTAGGCTTTGAGCTTAATGGCTCCGGGTCAGCTCCCGTGATAGGGGTTGAGGTTGGTAGAACTCCATTCCGGGAATCTGGCAGCAGAGGTGTTGAATCTGTGGCCTCAATAACCAGCCAGGCGCCGCCAAACAACGCCAGAAGCAGTACTAATGGGAGTACGTGTTTAGAAGAATTCATAAAACTTGGTGGTGCACCCGGCACGATTCGAACGTGCGGCCTACAGCTTCGGAGGCTGTCACTCTATCCAACTGAGCTACGGGTGCAATAGACCAAATCTGGGCCTAAGCCGCAGAGGGCGCACAGGATACAAGAAGCGGTTTAGATTCGATAGTCCGAAGTGTGAAAACTTACTCGCAATACAACCCCTCGGACTTTTGTTGGATTTGCTCGAATGTGTAACCGAATCGGCCTATAACACTAGCAATATCTAACCAAACGCAAAAAAGACCAGCCCGAAACGTTGGTTTTCTGGTTAGACTAAACTCGAAGTCGTTCTGACTCCAAATCCCTTTACTCATGAATCCATCCCGTTTGTTGCCCATTTCCGCTTTCACCGCAGCGGCGATTGCGTTATTCCCCGGACTGCCTTCCGCAGATCAGGGCTTGGTTGCATCGGGTAACTCATTTGCCTTAGGTCTAGATACCGACGCTGATGGATTGCACGATGCCCTAGAAGCGCGCCTCAACACCAGTTGGGCTACGCAGGATTCGGATTCCGATGGGATGGATGATTTCGAAGAGATGTCAATCGGGACGAATCCATTGGAACCTGACCAAGTCGGCTCCATTGTTCCCGAGGCCAACCTTTACGCCGATCTCTACGTAGTAGATGACGAATTGGTTTTTCAATTCTCCGCTTTCCGTACCACCTCTGTAGAGAACATCCGCTTTGTGGTTGCGGGTCCAACCGGATCCAAAGTGATCTCGATTGATGCCATGGTGCCATTCTTGGAGCAAAACTACATGCGCAGTTCCAGTTTTGCGGGCTGGGGCATTGATTCGGCTTATTTCCGCTTGCCTAAGGATTTGGTGATCAAATCAACTAGCCAGGCCTTCGCGTTGATCGCGATGGTGGATGGCGTCGAAATGGGTGCGCAAATCAGGACCACGGTCATGGACGGGATTCACGTTCAGATTCGTGATGACCTCATTAATACCAGCGGCGGCGGTGGCGGTGTATTCCCCATCGAGCCGGGTGGCCAGGTGCCCTCTGCGGCGGTTGACCAAGTTTGCGTGCAAACTCTGGTTGAATCTGGAAATGACGGCAACGGTACGGTTTTCTACACTGTTTCTGAAGCTTCCTGCGAGGAGTTGGCTGCCGCGATCTGCATGCCAGGTTGCGTGGATAGCAAATTGACTACGCAGGTTGGGATCGACATTCTTTCCTGGATTAACTAATCCAGATTTAGAATCGTCGGGCTCCCGCATCGCCGCATAGTTGCAGGCTGGCGGGATATTGCGTAAGCTTAGCTTGACTAAGGCTTTGCTTTGGTATGTGTGAGCATGCCCCCGTAAGTACGGCAGCCCGAAGAAATTGCTAATTTCTGATACATTCCCGGGAACTTAGCCCCCCCTAAAGCCGTCCTAATTGCGAACTCCTGTGCCCGATCCCGATCTTGAGTTGGTAAAAACCTGCCAAGTGGCTGAAGGCCAGGACTTTGAGCGTGCTTTCGCTCAGATTTTCGCTCTTTACCAAGACCGGGTTTACACCGTTTGCTTTCGCGTGTGCGGCAACCAGGAAGACGCTCTGGACGCGGCCCAGGAAACGTTGGTCACTCTCGCCAGGCGAGTACGTGACTTTCAGTACCGAAGTCGTTTCTCTAGCTGGGTTTACCGCATTGCAGTTAACGCAGCCATTGATGTAAGACGTCGCCGAATGGATTCACCACGAGGTGGAATTCAAACGCGAGTCGGGCACGACGCCGAGATTTTTGCCGAATCCCAGGCCGACGATGGCATGTCAGATCCCTCCGCACAAGCCGTGCGCGGGGAAGCTAGAGCACAAGTAAGAATGGCTCTAGCGAACATTAACCCTCGTTTCAGCAGTTTGTTGACTCTGCGATACATCGAAGGTTTGAGCTACGAGGAGATTTCAGAAACTCTAGAGTGCTCATTAGGAACGGTTAAATCCCGCTTGAATCGCGCCCATAGTGCGCTTCGTGATTATTTGGAACGTCGCGAAGACTTGGGCCGTCCATAAAACTCTCTCTCCTACCCATGACCCACCAACCCGAAAACGACCGCCTTTCTGAGGAACTGGAATTAGCCTTCCACTCCTTGGCTAAGGTGTCAGCACCGCCAGAGCTGGCGGATCGGGTTCGTTTGTCCCGCCTGGGCAGCGAAAAAGCTCCTGCCGAATTGTGGGATCGGGTCGAAATGGCCGCTTTTGGCAAAGTCGATGCGCCTGAAGGATTGTGGGAAAAAGTACTTCCGGAAGTTAAACGGCAGTCTTGGACTACCCGCGTGTTCCGCTTCCCACGGAGATTGGCTGCCGCTGCCGCCATTATGCTGGCCATCGGTATTGGTTATGGCCTGTCCCCTTGGGCTCAGCCGCAGCAGGACATGCGCATGGCTGAATATGCGGCTCTGAAAGAGGAAACTCTTTCCCAATATGTATTAATCGAGGTTGAACCCAACGAACTTTCTTCGTCGGCCGCCACTATGGCCGGCTCACTTGGCGGTTCATTGAAACCAGGAGGCCTGAAATGAGTCCCTTGGTGAATCCTTTGTTGAATCACTCGTTGAATCGCTTGTTGACCTCGACCTTGGTGCTACTTGGCTTAACCGCCATAACTTCGTGCCGGCCGGATAGCCTGTCATATTCGTCCGACACGAGCACCGCGCCCGGTAGTGGCATGGTGGCGGTTGATGCATTGCCAGTGGTGAACGGAATCAGTAGCCTGCCCATCATGATGGAGTGGGAGTTCGCTAGCATTGAAGCCGATGGCAGTGAAGAGCATCTGATTGAAACTTTCCACGCCGACGGCACTGGCAACATTGCCTTAGACCTCACCTTGACCGGAGACGGAGTCAGCGCTCCTATCGCTCCTACGCCAGATATTTACCTGCTGCACAATAACCGGCAGATATACCTGGCCCTGTACCGCAACATTTCGGTTACAGATCCGCTCCAAGCTGAGGCGAACTACATTTGGTTTGAAACCCTGGGGACGCAAACCATTGCTGGCCAACCATGCACCGAGTTCTATCTAGATTCTAAGTTTGACGTCGGCGACGCCAAATTGTGGATTGATCAGAACACCGGCATAATTTTGGCTTGGACTTTGTATGACCCGGCCGACGTCGAAATTCAGAACTTGCAGGCTACGCTGGTGGATTACCAGCCGAATTTGAGCGGCGTCACATGGGCCGTTCCGCAGGTTCCGAGCCAGCCTTACGATCCAAAGAGTTCCAACCGCACGTTGGGTTTTAAGCCTCACCGTCTGGTTTATGGTGGCCCTGGCTTTGATTCCGAAGTGCAGACCATGTTGATCACTCAATCGCAGTTCCCGAGCGTGAAAAACATGCACCTGAGCATGCTGACTGACGGCTTACGCACCGTTTTTGTTGCCCAGCAACGTCCGCCGGAGTGGGCACTGCAGCCTAAGGGCTTCCGCATGGGCACGGTGTCCTTTGCACGTGTAGGCGGCGTTTCGGTGATGGAAGGGCTAGTTTCTGGCCACTGGGTTTTCTGCGTAGGCTCGATCCCAGCCGACGACCTGTTGGTGCTCGCCAACTCATTGCGTCGCAGCTAGGCTAGTCATAGCGGCCAGTTATTGCGTCGCCGCAAGGCTGAAATTGGCCTGCAAATATTTGCGGCTTTGAGTTAAGTTCGCTGCCAACGCGCGGCTTACGGGGTAATCTTCGGCAACTCGCAAGCTCCCACCCATGCAGGATCAAAAACCGCCTTCTCCCCAAGGGCAATTACAAGACCCCGAATTCCGCGCAGCCATGCTGACCAAGCTAGAAGGGCTGCTAGCTGTGCTAGAAATCGCACGCAATAAAGCGGACGACGGCTTGACTACCCGCCCACAGGATTCCGTACGCTTAACACGCCTACAGGACAACCTGGACAAAACTCTTCAAGTTTGTCGCCAAGCGCGACGCATGTTGATTCGTTTAAATCGCGCCGAAGAAAGTTATTTCGACGAGTTCGGCTACCGCCAATTTATTGAAAGTGCCAGCTTCCATGAATTTGTGAAAATGCGTTCCAACGATCCGATTGAGCAAGAAGAAATTCGCGAAGTTGATCTTGAACATTTGTGCCAGGTCCTAACCGAGGACTAAAACTTCGGGATCAGCTACCCCAGTCGCGGGCGTAACGATAATCCAAGTTTACGGTGCGATTCGCCAGCTTGGCGATCACCGGTGGGCGTCGCTTGTATTGGTTGATTTGAACACGGCGGCTTAGGCTGTTCACGGCGGTTTCAGTGAAGCCTAACTGCAATAATTCCTCGCGGGTATAACGGCGGTCGATGGAGTGGTGCAAAAACGCGTCGACTTCGTCGTAGCTGAAGCCTAACTCTTCTTCGTCGGTTTGGCCTTGCCATAAATCTGCGCTGGGCGGCCTATCGACGATGGCTTTGGGTACACCGAGGTGCTTAGATAAAGCCACAATTTGCGATTTATAAAGGTCACCAATCGGATTCAACGCCGACGCCATGTCGCCGAAAATCGTACCGTAACCGAGCATCAATTCAGTCTTGTTGGAAGTGCCATAAACCAGCGCATGATCGCGAGCGGAACGATCATAAAGCACAATCATGCGACACCGCGCCATGATGTTGCCTTTGCGCAGCCTGGCGGCGTCGGAATCGTCTTCGGCTAGGCCGGGCGACGTTGCTATATGGGCGTCAGCCATCGCGCTGATGTCTACAACTTCGAACTGAACGGCAGCGTGCTGTGCAGATTCTTGGGCCAGTTCCAAGCTGATTGGATTGCTGGTGCGGTAAGGCATAGCAACTGCCAAAACGTTTTCGCCGCCCAAGGCGCGTGCGGCCAATTCCACCACCAGCGCCGAATCAATGCCTCCGCTCAAACCAAGCACTGCTTTTTGGAAACCCACCTTGCGCGTTTCCTCGCGCAAAAAAGCCGTTAGTGCCGACGTTGCCAGTTCGACGTTGCAAGCAGGAGGCGGAGGCAGGGTCATGGCAGCAACTTTCAGTTGTTGAGAGCGTCTGGATCTTGCAGCAATCGCGCTAGGTGTAAGCGGATCAAGTCCGGTTGTGCATCGCGGCGTAATGGCGACATCAGGCGGGCGCGGCGAGTACGTTTCGAATCCAGCTGGAATAACAGCAACTCTTCGTCTTGCTCGTGAGCCAGCGCTGCCATCTCGCCAAACGGTGAATGCACGCACGATCCGCCCCAAAACATGGTCCCGTCTTCAAAGCCGACGCGGTTGCAGTGCAATACCCAAGATTGAAAAAACAACGCGTGGGCGGCGGTCAAAGTACGCCACGCATTCTGCGACGTTAATTCAGGTTCATCAGTATCAATCCCGCGCGCTGGAGACGCCGACGGCAGAATCATCGCGTCGGCACCTTGCAAGAAGTGCAGCCAACCGCCGGATAAGTGCCAGGCGTCTTCGCAAATCAGCAGGCCGAATTTTCCGAGCTTGCTGTGCACGGTTTCAATTTCGCGGCCGGCGGCAAAGTAGCGGCCTTCTTCGAAGATGCCGTAATCAGGCAAATGCACTTTGCGATGCACTTGCAGGACTTTGCCGTCTTCCGCGAACACCACCGAATTGAAAAAACAGTGGTCGTCGCTTTCTTCGGCGAAGCCAAAAACGATGCTGCAATCTTTGGAGCGAGCCACCAGTTCTTGCACGATCGGGTCGCCGATTTTCAGCGCCACCTCTTGCGTCAGGTCGCGCAAAAAGTAACCGTGAAGCGACAGTTCCGGAAAAATCACTAGGTCGGCGCCGGCTTCAAGCGCGCGATCCAACCATTGATGATGCGCGGCCAGATTTTTATCAGCGTCGCCCAAAACTGGGCGCATTTGGCACAGGGCAGCGAGGCAATCCATTTAAGAACTTTGATGATTTGCTTGACCACTGCCGGTGGTCAGCAATGGCAGCGCTTCTTCCAAGCTCTGCAGGATCGGGATGCCGTCGGCCGGTGGCACGGCTGGTTCGGCGACGCTGCCGCGGCTGATTAACGCCACGCGCAAGCCAGCGTTGAGTGCGCCGTTAACGTCGCGCGAGGGGTGGTCGCCGATGTGTATGGCTTCACTTGCAGGCACGCCGGCGCGAAACAGAGCACGTTCAAAAGCGCTGCGGTCCGGTTTTTCAGCGCGGATGTCCGCACTGGCAATGACGAACTGGACGTGTTGGCTCAGGCCCAGTTTTTCGCATAGCAGTGGCAGGCGCTCGGACCAGTTGGACAAAATACCCACCTGCAGGTCCATCGCGGCGAGTTCGCGCAAGAAATCCGGCACCTCTTCGAACAGGGTGTAGGTCTGGGGATCCTCGAAAACTTCGACGATGCGCTCGTGGGCTTTATCCAGTTGCGTTGCCGGCACATTGTTTTCCGTCAGCACGCGCGAGTTGAAGTGGCGGAACCACTCCAGGCTGAAACGGAAGTTGCCCCCGATGGATTGGGGCAGCTCGCGGAATGCCATCGACATGGATTCCCCCATCTCTTCTGGATGGTCGTGACCACCAAATTCGTGGGCTATGCACGAATACATCAAGACTCGTGGCACGCGCTCGGTAAAAAGCGTGTTGCCAGCGTCGAGGAAAAGTGCTTTGATGGGGGGACGCGCCATTGGTGCGCAACTGGGCCAGAGGATTCTACAATGGTGGCCTCGCGGATTTCTCCCTGATTGTCATGACTGCCTCAAACCGTTTCGCCGTTCGATTTTTGCCCTGCGCAGCTGCGTTGATTGCGGCCACCGCTTCGTGCTCCTTTGAGAATGTTCGCCCTGATCTACCGCTGGCGACGGCGCCGGGTTATGAAATCATTCAGGTGCCCAATACGCCGCAACTGCCTGCTACTTGGGATCGTCGGGTAAACAAGATTTACGACGCCACCTGGGTGCCACCAGCCGAGGGCTCCCTTCCCGAGGGTCAGGCGGCGCACCCATTTTTCCGCGATCCGAAGCCGGCTAAGGATCAGGGTTGACGCCTGAGTGTGGTTTGGGAACATATAGGTGGGCCATCACGTCCCATTCTTGAGCTCAATCATGTTCCAAATCATCCTCCACTTGGTGGCGGCCTCTGTGCTGCCGTTTTCCCCTCAAAGCACTGATGGGGCGCTAGAAAAGCCGCCCATCTTGGACCAAGTCGAGGTCCAAATTCACAGTCAGGCTGAATATGACCTGTTGACCCGCCTGGTCAACGACGTCGACGACCACCATCCGGTGCAAATGACCGGACATGCGACTTGCTACCTGACAGACGCCGAGCAGGCGATTTTGCAGCAGCGTGGTTTCGTATTCGACGTGCAAATTGAGGATTTGTCCTCGTTTTACGCTGAACGCGCGCGCCTAGATTCAGGTCGCAATGCAGTAGGGTCCATGGGTGGATTCCGCACTTTGGCCGAGGTCGAGCAAGAAATGGACCGGATTGCGGCAACTTGGCCCGGGATTGCGTCGAGCAAGTTCTCGATAGGCACTTCGGTGCAGGGTCGCAACATTTGGGCGATGCGCATTTCGACGACCCCGTCGGCGCACGATCCGTCGAAGCCGGTGGCATGGTTCGACGCGGTGCACCACGCCCGCGAGCCGATGGCTGGCGAGTCGGTGCTTGCATACGCAGACTGGCTGTGCAGCAACTACGGTCTCGATGAAGACGTCGACCGGGTGATTGAAACCCGCAATGTCTTGGTGATTCCGATCGTCAACCCAGACGGTTATGAATACAACCGCCAGACCAATCCGAATGGTGGTGGTATGTGGCGCAAAAACCGGCGCAACAACGGTAGTAATTATGGCGTCGACCTGAACCGGAATTATTCCTACGAATGGGGTTCGCAGTGGAACGGTTCCAGCGGTTCAACGGGCAGTGAAACTTACCGTGGGCCGTCGGCGTTCTCTGAGCCGGAAACTCAGGCTATTCGCGATTTGTTGGCCGTGCAAACGCCGGGCATGTCGGTGTCGGCGCACACTTACAGCAACTTGTGGATTTATCCTTGGGGTTACAGCACGGTTTACACTTCCGAGAATGCGGCTTTCCGCGAATTCTCCGAGCGCCAGACCGAGCACAACGGCTGGGTCTACGGCACCGCTTGGGAGGTGCTTTACACCGCCAATGGTGTTAACGATGACTACCACTACGGCGTGCACGGAACTTACGCGTTTACGCCAGAGATCGGTAGCAGCAGCGACGGCTTCTGGCCGAACCCATCGCGCATTCCAGCGCTTACCGCCGACGCCTTGCCAACTTACCAAATGGTGTCCGAGTGGACCGGCGCCTGGGCCGAAGTTTCTAGCCTGACTTGGAGCGAGGTTTCCGGCAACGGCGACGCTTACCCTGATGCCGGTGAAACTTGGCAGTTGCAGCCAGTTGTTCACAACGCTGGTTCGCAGACCTTGATCGGTAATGCGCTGCTGATTTCTAATGAGCCATTGATTAACGTAACGGGTGGTAGCTCGAGTATGAACATCGGCCAATTGAATGACAGCACGTTGTCTGCATTCACGGTTACTTTTGATGCGGCAACTACGTCGGGTCATTATCAGTTGGACATGCAATTTGATTACGAAGGTTATGTCAATACGACTCCGGTCGACATTTTGGTCGGCCGTCCGCGCACCTTGCTGCACGATGACATGGAAGTTGGCGGGTTTGGATGGAGCGTGAGCAACAGCACAAACTGGTCGTGGGAACGCGCTGATCCGCAGCAAACTTCTACTGGCGGGCAGACCTCGCAATCTGGTAATGACAACCCTGATGGCAGCGGCGTGAATTGCTGGGTAACGGGAGCGGCTGCAGGCAGCAGCGCCGGCACCAACGACGTCGACGGTACGACGATCTTGACTTCGCCACTGTTCCACGCCAGTGATTTCGAAAGCCTGACTTTGGAATACGCACGCTGGTTTGCCAACTTGCCGGGCAATGCAACCGACGATGAATTTGTTGCAGAAATTTCAAACAATGGTGGTTCGACCTGGACCGAATTGGAGGCGACGCCGAATGCGAATAACTGGACGACTGTGAGCTTCCGTCTGGAGGATTACATCGTGCTAACCGACAGCATGAAGTTGCGTTTCACAGTTTCGGATAATCCAAACAACGACATCACCGAAGGAATGTTGGACGACGTCAAGCTGTACACCGTGAGCAGCTTGCCAACTCTAGGTTTGCTAGGTGAGGCTTCCATCGGCTCCTCAGTACGTCTGCATTTCGACGGCCCGGCGAGCAAGAGTTGGACTTTGGTTTACTCCATGTCGAAGAACAGCGGCCAAACCATTCCTGGCGTTGATGGCTTGTTCTACCTCAATAACTACAAAATCCTGCAATCCGGCGTAGTTGGCGCAAATGGCACCGCCTCCTGGCAGACGACTATTCCTAATGATCCGAACTTGGTTGGCAAGACGGTGCATTTGCAATCCGTATTTGATTACGGCGGTGCAGACGCAGCATTTTCTAACCTCCTAAGTCTGGAAATCTTGTAGGATCGTAGTCCCCCCTGAGGGCTTCGAGCCTTCAGTCCCCCTCCGCCCCGTCTGGTTCGCCAGTCGGGGTTTTTCTTAGCCTATGGCGAAGGGTTTATGCATTCAGCGCCGCCAGTAAACGTCGCGAATCTTGCGCGTGCACAGCGGTCAATATTTCACTATTGCGCTGACTGCTTGCCAAACCAAAGCGCGCGTCGGCAACCTGCCTACGCCAGGTCCGACGGCAGGCGGTGCGCAGCGATTCCAGTAAGCCGCGGCTTTCTTGCAAGTGCATCACAGGGTGGGCTTGGTTGCTGACATGATGATTGTGTGGAGTAGGTTCGGATTGGGTGCCATCTGAGACAAAATATTTGGCGTACTCAAACGGTTTCCACTGTTGGGGCCTAGCGCTCAATGTATTACCGTTCACGCGCCGAATTTCATTGTCACTTGTAAGCTGCAAGATCACCTGCTGATTATCTTTAGGTGGTTCTTTCCGGTGAGGTGGTCGCAATCGTTTCCAGCCAAATTCCGGGTGCAGCCATTCCACAAATGCTTCGGGCTTATGATAAGTTCTTAGGTCAGTTGGCAAGGCTACACCGATTCGATTGGGGATGCCTTTTGCTTGTAATAATGCCGTCGCTATACGTTGCCAAACTTTTCTTCCGTGTGCAAGTTTCGTCACTCTTTCTGCGAAATGATCGAGACTGGCAGCCTCTTTGTAAAGCGCGTCGGCGGCATGAACTAAACCTGAAGGATCATTGCCAGAACGCGTTCCCCAATATTCACTTGAGCATGTGCTTGGTCCTGGCATATTGGTCTTGGCTGAATGACCAGATTTGTTTTGATCGACAAAAACCAAGCTCTCCCAACCAAGCTCGACGCCTTCAGGCGGGGCGTCGATGGCCGCGTGGCACATTAAATTGGTTTGATCCGGGGAAACAATCCATCGAAAGCCGCTAAGCGCATTTTGCGGTAGTGTGGTCAGTTCAAAGGCAATTGGGATTTGATTGCCGAGTTGAATGGGTACAGGGAATGAAATCGTATTGCGCGACGAGTCTTGAGTGGGCGCCAATCGGGTTTTGGCTGTTACGTAAATCAAGCCAGCGCCGATCAATTTGGAAGTGCGGGGAAAAGTCGGCGGAATGCCGGCAATCAGTCTGACCTTGGAGAATCGAATGGAAGAGGTAATCGTGCCTCGGAAAATTATTTTCAGCGTACGCACTTTGCTGTTTGGATAAGTAGCAACGCGGATGGATTCTGCCTTATCGGCCTTTAGGCATTGACTCTCCACTCCCTCCATGACCTGATGTCCCATTTCGTCAAAGCCCTGAATGGCAACTTCTACACTATTGACATTGTTCACGGCTGTCGCTTTAAAACAAATTTCAAGTGGCCTCCCGGGTGGGAGCTGTCCAACCATAATCATTGCGGCCCGACGAGCTTTGATATCGTCAGCGCAATTCAATTCAAAACTCCACCCGCGCTGGTGATGCGACGCGACCAAACGCTCACCTGAGTCGTAGGTCCACGGGTTCGGGACTCTGCGCATATTAGGGTGCGGCGTTAGACCCGGGTTGGGCAACAAATCGGTGCCTGGTGAGGGAAAAACCAAAGGAATTTCCGAGCTTTGGATTAATTGGCTAAAGAGCATAGGCGACCAATTATTGGTGTCAGTAGGGGGGATTGTGGCAAGACCACTCTTTCCAAGATGCCGTAAAAAATACAATCTGGCGAGCATTATGTGCGAATTTTTGCTCGTATGATGCAAGCTCGTGCCGCAAGCCCCACTTCCAGCCAGCGAACGACTTTACTTCCGTCGCTTGCAAGAGTCCGACGCAGAGGATTTTTTCCTTTACCGGACGGCCGACGAAGTGACACGCCACCAACCGTGGAAGCCGGCCAGCCTGTACGAGGCGCGCGATTACATTTGCGAAAACGCTCATGTTCCGATGAACGCCCAAGGCCAATGGGTGCAACTTGGGTTTTTTCGCCATAGCGACGACGTCTTGATCGGCGATTGCGGTATCCATTTTTTGCGCGAACAGGTGTCCCAAGCTGAGGTCGGAATTACTGTGGCGCCGTTATGGCACAAGCAAGGCTATGGCAGTGAAGCACTTATTGCGCTGATTGATTTTTTATTTACGGATTTGAATAAGTATCGCGTCATTGCTTCGATAGATCCGATCAATTTTGCATCGGTGGCCATGGTTGAAAAAGTAGGCATGCGCAAAGAAGCGCATCACCTTCGCTCCTACTGGTTCAAAGGGCGTTGGGTCGACGACATGATCTTCGCCATTCTCAATGAAGAATGGCAATAGCGGTCGGTATAAAACATCAACCGTCCTTCTCCTTTTTCTTATCCTTTTTGCCGCCAAGTAAATTGCCGACGTCAGGGGTTTTGTCACCCAGCAGGCCTTTGGCTTTGTCACCGATTAATTCGCTTGCTTTATCATTGACCTTGTCTTGCAACTTATCTTTGGCCTTGTCCACCTCTTCATTTAAGCGTTCTTTGGCTTCGTCTTTCAGCGTGCCCAAAATCAAGTCGTTTAAGTCGGTGGCGTTATCAATGTCAAACGTCGGTCGCGTTGGCGTGCCGCCCAAAATGAAGTCAAAAGCAATGGTGTTGCTTTGCAAGGCCTTGTTCATGATTTCACAGAAATCGGCCGGCTTAACACCCAAAACCTTTTTCGAGCGTGGCCCAGGTTTGAAGGTTGCGCCACTCAACTCGACATGGATCACCCCATTCAAACTAGTATCATTAAAACTCAAACCAGCTGCCTTCATATTCAACAAACCTCCCTTCAATCGATAGGGCAAGGACTTGTTGATCGCGGCGCGGAAGGCGTCGACGGGCACGGCTTTGACCTCGGCAGAAACCTCGGTCAATCCGCCGGCGTTTTTCGGCACTTGCATGCTGAATAAGAAATGTCCGCCCTCGGCGATGTCAGCGGTTGCGTGCAGGGTGGACTTGCCGTCGGGCGTGCCGAGCTCAAGTAGGCTTAACGTGCCTTGTTTAAGTTCCGGCAAGAACGGTTTGCCGGTGCGCTTGTCCAGGGTTTCCCAACTCAGGTTTTGGACCTCGGCCTTTTTCAATTGGAAGAAACTTTCTTCCTGCTCCACGCTCGCTTCCTTTTCAATTCCATCCAAATATGCCGGACGGCCAGTCAGCGCCAGTCGCTCCTTGGCTTGTTGCACGTCCACTTCCTCCGCGCCGCCGCCAAAGATGCCGCCGTACTCGTCGTAGTATTCCTTATAAGTCTGGTAGCGTTCCCAAAGCTCCGAAACCACCTGGACGACGTCACGATCTTCGGCGGGCGTTTCATCGGCACCGCCTTCAGTCGACGGCGCGTCATCGTCGGGATTGGTTCCGGCGGGTGGAGGCCCAGGATCAAATTCGAAGTGACCGTTTTTGTCGATCACCAAACGCAGGTGCATATCGAGCAACGATGCTTCTTCGATGAACAATCGCCCTGCGATCAAGTCGCTGGCCGCGGCATCCAACAGCACGCTTTTCGTTTTGATCAACGGCTTTTTGGCCGGGCCAATTTGTAACTCACTTACTTGCGCTTTGCCTTTTAAAATCGACAACGACGCCGACTCAAATTCCATGGGCTGGCCCGTTGCAACCGGACCGTACTTGCGCAAAGCGGCGCTGAACAAGGGGTCGCTTGCGAATACGGCAACCACTAATAGCACAGCAATCAATGCCAGCAAGAGAAAGAAAAATCCTTTGCGAAAGATCATCGGAGCAAGAAGCGGAGTGCACGGAAAACAAAGAAACCTGAAAGCGCTTTGGCGAATTTGCTTTGACTAAAACGTTGTCGCCAAACCGGTAGCTTTTTGCGGAAAACAAAATAGCTGATGATGCCGCTAAGCGCTGCGAAGCAACCGCCAACCAACACCGCACCAAAACCCCAAAAGGTGTGGAGCTGGAAGGCCGCCATGCTTTCAAACATGCTCAACGCCAGGCCATCGGGGCCATGTCCGTCGAGCATGCTTTGGCCAACGGAAAATGCAGCTTGATCCAGAAAAGCCATGCCCAACAATTGTCCGAATGCGGCAAACACAATTGCCACCGGAATCGATGCGCGCAGTGACAGCAGGACAAACAGAATGACAATCCAAGTTGCATTCCATCCTATCCAGCCAGTGCCAAAATCAACCTCGGACGCCGGCACCAGGCCAAGCAAAAAACCGAAGAAAATGCCGAGGGCAAATTCTAGGGGATCCACCTTGCCGGTCAGGGCGCGGGCTACTTGTCTGAGAAAAGCCAGCATTTGAAGTATCTGTGTGTAGCGTGGGAACTTAGCGTGAAAAAGTGCGCCTGAATCCGCTCAGAGATCCAGCTTATATGGTATTTTTGGGATGTAAAGCCTTGTCTCAATCCAGCCCTACACCAGAGCCGCTAGACGGCACGCTCACCTCTCGTTACGAGTGCAAATACCTAGTAACTGAGATGGCTGCGGATAGAATTCGCCGGTTCATCGCGCCCTTCATGCGCCTGGATCCCTACTCCGAAAGGCGCCACGACCGACGTTATCCGGTCTACAGCCTCTATTTGGACAGCCCGCGCCTGTCGCTGTACGGCGATACGGTGCAAGGCGTGCGCAACCGCTTCAAATTGCGTCTGCGCTACTACACCCAAGATGGCGACGGCCCGGTATTCTTCGAGGTCAAAAGGCGCTCCGACCAGATTGTGAACAAATCGCGTGAAGTCAGTGACTGGCAGGCGGCACAGAAGTTTTTGCAAAAAGGCAATCACGACGCAGCCGAATTCATGGAAAGTTGCGACCGCGTCGGCGCCGTGCCAGCAATGCGCATCCGCTACATGCGCGAAGCCTATGAATGTGCTGGCCATGCACCCGTCCGGCTGACTTTTGATACTGATCTCCACCACTGCATTGTTTCCGATTACGACCTTACCGAAAGTAGGCCAAACTGGCACCCAACTCCAGTAAGCGGCGTTATTCTTGAAATCAAATTCACCGAACGAAAGCCTTTGTGGCTAGATGAATTGGTCCATGTCTTTGAGTTGTACAAGCAGTCCGTTGCGAAGTATGTGCGCTCAGTCGATTGCGTCGCAGATCGCGGCGCTTTGCAAGCGCTGCAGGCCAAATTATCTATGTCGGCCCCATGGCGCTTCGCATCGGCAGATTAGATCGGATTCCGGGTAGTCCCCCTCCATGGATACGCTGCAACAACTGTTCGGTACAGGCACTACGCTGACCCGCGAGCTCACTTTGGAGCGCATGGCGCTGTCCATGTTGCTGGCAATGGTTTTGGGCCAATTGATCGCTTGGGTCTACCAGCGCACCCATCACGGTTTAAGCTATTCGCGCTCATTCACCCAGAGTTTGGTCTTGCTGACCATGGTTGTAGCGCTGGTCATGTTTGTGATTGGCGACAGCATCGTGACCGCCTTCGGCCTGATTGGGGCGTTGGCGATTATTCGTTTCCGTAACGTGCTTAAAGATACGCGGGACACGGTGTTCGTCTTTTTCACCTTGGTGCTGGGTATGGCAGTGGGGTCGCAACGCTACCCCGAAGCAGTGCTGGGAACCATTGCATTACTTGCAACTACTACTTATCTGCATTATGTGCGCTTCGGTACTCAAGGGGTATTCGATGGCCACCTTTCCTTCCGCCTAGAAGGCGTCGAACAAGGCGATGGCGCGTTTATGTGGATTTTGAAACGCTTCTGTCGGCATTACGCGACCATCTCGGTGCGGCGCGGCACCGAGGTCACGGAGTACATTTTCCAGGTCCGGCTGCGCGACCCTAAGCGCGGCGACGATTTGATTCGTGACCTGAAGTCGGCGGGCGGCATTACCGGGGTTTCTCTAGTGCTCCAAGACGAGCTGTCGGAGGTTTGACCATGGAAGAACCAACCGAACGTAAGCATCAGGTGAGCATTCAGTCACGGCCCGGCAAAGTGCCGATTCCGGTGCGCGAGCGCTGGCGTGATTTCCGCATTCATGGCTTGCCACTGGTGGTTTGGTTGGTGGCAGTTGCGGCGGTTTATTCGTTGTGGACCCGGCAAGTGCCGGTGCCCAAGTTGACCGGCTTAGCTCGCACCCAGGAATTTGAGGTGTCGACAGCGATTTCGGGTCGCTTAGACCAGGTGCTGGTTGAGCAGTATCAGTTGGTGCAGGCAGGCCAATTGCTGGCTTCGCTGGATATGGCGCCGCATCAAGCGGCGTTGGAAACGTCGAAGGCAGAACTAGCCAAACTAAGTGCCGACGTCGACTCTGAGTTGGCGCGGTTACAGGCGGCGGCAGAACGGGATATTTGGCAGTTGACTCAAGGTCGCAATGAAATTTTGGCCAGTGCAAAGGCTGATTTGCTGGCGGAGCGTTCTGCGCAAATGCGGCGCTTTGAGGGCGATGAGGCCGATTTGCAGATCGAAATTCTGAAGGTGGAGCTGAAGGTAGCCGAGGACCGATTGGAAGCGGACCGGGTTGAGGTGCGACTGGAGCGGGCCAAAAAGTTGGTGGCTGGATCGGCCGGTCCAGAGGCTGACGTTGAAGATCTTAAGTTAAGG
>JACNIZ010000052.1 GCA_014382805.1 Planctomycetota bacterium | reverse complement strand
GGGGTGCGTTGGCGATCGAAAGGTCGAGCTGAACGCTGTAGTGGCAGTGCTTTTGGCCGAGCAAAAACAATGGCGCAGGATTTGCTTCGACGCGTCGGCATTGCAGAACTTGTATGCGGGGACGCAGACAGCGCGGTAGCCGATCCCATATGGGAGCATCCCGTTCGTTCCGTGGCTCTGCCGCAGAATTTGGGCTGGATTGCGGCAATCCACCCGAGTCTATGCGCCGACCTCGGCTTGGTAGCCGGTCACGTAACAGCGGTTTGCCTTGATCTGGCTGCCGTTTTGGGGTTAAGTCAAAAGCAAAAATCGGCCTTCATAGCCCCGTCGCGCTTTCCAGGAATTAAGGTCGACGTCGCCTTGGCCCTGCCTAAGAAGGTGCCATTCGCCGAGGTTCAAGAGGCATTGCAGAAGGCTGGGGGTAAAACACTGGCATCTTTGGTACTGTTTGACCTGTTTGAGGGCGGCAGCCTAGCGGCTGATCAGCGCAGTTTGGCCTTCCACGCGCTGCTGCGGGCTCAAGATCGAACCCTCTCCGATAAGGACGAGCAGAAATTCCTTCTGAAGGTTGCGCAGACTGCGGAAAGATTAGGTGGCAGTTTACGGTCCTAAGGCCGTTAAGCTAAGCTGGAGACGGTGCCCTTCCGTGCTGCTCCCAAACCCTTCCCCTAAACTGTGCTCATGAAGTGGTTCAGAACCAACTTCGATACCTGCTTTATCATCTTGCAGGTATGGGTAGATGGTTTGATGGTGCTGCTTGGCTGTGTGTTAGGGCTGACCACTTTTCGGTGGTTAGAGGCAGGCTTATTTGCAGAAACCACGACAGCCTCCTACGGCCAGGTATTTGTCCTGATTACCGGAATTACATTGGGATGTTTCTGGGCTTTTGGACTCTATCGGTGGCGAAAATCCATCCTAAATGTTGAGGAGTACCAGGCGGTATTCAAGGCGGTCGTTGCATCCTTTTTTGTAAGTAGCACCGCCATTTTGTTCTTGCGTAAACAGGACGGTGAACAGGAGCAGACCAACTTTATTTACAAGCTATTACAGCCGTTTCACGAGATGCTGTACTTGGACAAAAACATCCTTGAGTATTCTCGAGTGCTGTTCTTGGTGGTGTTTTTCACCATATTCCTGGTCACTGTTTTACAACGAGGAATTTCCTTCCAAGTCCTTTCTTGGTTTCACGCCAAAGGATTCGGTAATACCAACGTGGCCGTTTTCGGAACCGGGCCGATGGCTTTGCGTATCGAAAAGAAATTGCGCTTGTTTCCTACTCTTGGCTACAACTTCGTTGGCTTTTTAGACGATGATCCGAGTCGCCATGATGAAAAACTGCGCGGCTATCCAATCCTGGGCGGCAGGAAAGATCTGGCCCGACTCAAACAGGCTCACCATATCGCGCGTGTTTTTGTTGCTGCGCCGTTGATGGATGAAGATGAGTTGGTGGATCTATGCAGTCGGCTTGAGGACATCGGTATTGAATACCAGGTGGTTCCTAGGCTCTACCATTTCTTTTCCAGGCGCATTACCGTAGATAATTTGGACTCGGTACCGTTGATCACTCCGTCGGAGGATCCAGTGCGGCCGTTTTACCGGCTGGGCAAGCGCATCATCGATCTTTTTGCAGCATTGTTCGTGCTTGTTTTTACTGCGCCGTTGCTGCTATTGATCGCCTTTTTGGTCAAGCGCGAATCCAAAGGACCGGTTTTGTTCAGTCAGATCCGCGTCGGTTTAGGCGGACGGACTTTCCGCATGCTCAAGTTCCGCACCATGTTTACCGAAATGTGTGGGGACGCGGTGTCACCCGATAGCAAAAAAGATCCACGGATTACTAAGGTCGGACGATTCCTACGGTCCAGTTCCTTGGACGAATTGCCGCAGTTCATTAATGTGCTGCGCGGTGAAATGTCTTTGGTCGGGCCGCGTCCTGAAATGCCATTCATAGTCGAATCTTACTCCGCGATTGACCGCCTGCGATTGGATGCGAAGCCCGGTATTACCGGTTTGTGGCAAGTGTCCGAAGCGCGTAAATCGCCCATTCACGAAAACATTGATTACGACCTTTATTACATCGAAAATCAATCCATCGTGCTGGATCTGGTGATCTTCTTCCTCACCGCCACAGCGGTGTTAAGGATCAAAACCACTCACTAAACTCAACTTCACTCAGGTCGGCTGACCTCAATCCATGTCTGAACGCGAACCGCGCCCCGGCTATTTCATCGATAAGGATGGAGTAGAGCGTCCAGACCGGCGGGAAAAGCCTACGCCGCCGCTTTCGAAGTATTCATTTTTTGGCGGTCAACGCAAGGGCGTTCCGTTTAAGGCTGGCGGCGAGCGTACTTACGTCGACGTCTATACTTTGCCGATTTGGGCGGTGCTGAGCATCTTTTTAGCGCTCAATTTGTTGGACGCCCACTTCACCTTGATTTATTTACAGCGCGGTGGAGCTGAAGGCAACCCCGTCGCACAAGGCTTGCTGGATATGGGTGCTGGTACCTTTATTACGGTCAAAAATCTCGGCATCGGCTTGGGCGCGGTTTTGTTTTGCATGTTGAAGAACTTTCCGAACGGACGCCGCGGGGTCATTTTGGTTTTGTTCTTTTACCAACTGCTATTCGTCTACCATTTATTTTTATATTTTAATTATCGCGGGATTGGCATTGCCGCCTAGCGCGAATCATTCGGAATTTGATTCGGTGCGCTTCGGGCTACATTGGCGCTAATCGACCGGCGCCATTGTTTGCGCCGCCGGCCAGGCCAAGCCAACTATTTGCGGAACCTGATGTGGCGTGGTTTCCAAAACCGGTTCGGCACCGAGGCGTTCGGCAAACCGTTGCAGCAACAAACCCAAAAAAGGTGGAGGTGGAATTGCGCCCGAATGGGAGGGCGGTACCGGTTGCGCAAGTTGCCATTGCAGGATGGCGCGGTCTTTGGTGCGCTTGCAGTGCAGGACTAATTCGTTGCTTTCTGCACCGCCAAATCGACTTAGCAAAACGCGGGCACATTGCAGGCCTGCCCGAACCAAGCTTTGGTCGGCACGAAGTAAAAAATCTTCGTTCAAAGCCAATTGCACCGACAATCCGGCTCGTTGAGCTTCTTTTAAAGCTTCAATCGCCAGATGTTCGCCGCTAATTTTGCTTGGACGGGCGGGATGCGAATCCGATGCCAGGTAAAGAGCATCCAAGGAGGCTTCAATTTCTTGCGCGGCATGCAACGCTGGCTCCAACAAAGGGCTGGGCTGTCCGGCCTGGACACGCAGCAATTGCAAATGGCCGGAAAGGCTAGCCAATGGATCGCGAAAACGCTCAACCAAACCATCCAAAAAATCGCCGGCGAATGCTGCAGTTGGATTATTGGGGGTTGAGTCGGTCGCAGGGCGGCGGGTGTTAATGAGAGGTTTAGCTGTGGATCCTGCTCCCAGTTTGCCCAATTCCGACGCTGGCCTGCACGGCTGAAAGCCGGCCCCACTGGAATGGGAGTAGTTCGGCCGTTTCACGCGTTTACTGGCCCCCTCGAGTCCGTCGTTTTCCATCGCAGTTCGTCTGCAAACAGGGCTGTTCGGAGAAACGTCAGGATTAGACGGCTTATCAGGAAGGGCGGCCGGAATTTCAATTGGCCCAGTCGTCGCAGCAAGGTCCGCTCCTGGATCAAGCAAACTGCGGATTGCAGCCACCGTCCATGGTATGGGCAAAATTTTAAAGCCAGGATGGGCGAGCAGGGCTTCCGCCCCGAGCAAGGCGCGCTGGCCGACAACTGCGAGTACCGGCACTTTCTTTCGATCCTGCAACCATGCAGCCAAGACGTGCAACTCCGTTAAGTCCATGCTTTCCGTGAAAAGCAATAGGCCGTCAGGCGGCTGCGCCCATAAAGAATTCAACCAGGTCGACATCGCGCCGGATTGGCACTCAAAGTCGTACTCAGGAAGCCAGCCGCGCAATAGTACCAGCAGATCCTGATCAGGATTGTGGCCCAATACCAGCACCGTGGCGGCTTCTTGAGGGGAAAACATTACCCTTGAATGCTAGCAGGAGAATGCGTCAGATTACAGTTCCAACGCAGCAAAATTGTGCCAAATTACTCAGCCGTGCAAGTCGGTTTGGTGAAGTAACCACGGCACCGCCTCCGCCAAATGACCGACGTAAAGATCCGGGTCTTTGCCATCTTCCGCCAAACGTTGACGAGCCTCGCGGCCTTTCCCAGTGCCGACCAATACGGAGGGTATGCCCATCGCGGCAAAGGCCTGCAAGTCGCGGACGTCATCGCCAATTCCAGCGCTGCGCTTCCAATCAATTTCGAAATCTTGAGCCGCGCGTTCCATTAAACCTGGCAAGGGCTTGCGGCAGCGACAGCGCCGACGTTGTGGCGGCACGCCTACGGCAGGGTGGTGTGGGCAGTGATAATAGCCATCGATGCGTCCTCCAACCTTGGCCAGCACTTAATTAATTTGCTTTTGAATAGCCAAAAGGGTGCCCTCATCGAGCAGGCCGCGTGCAATTCCGGGTTGATTGGGAACCACAATCAAACGTGCCCCGGCTCC
>JACNIZ010000277.1 GCA_014382805.1 Planctomycetota bacterium | reverse complement strand
GCCCTCTACATTAATTGATTCGGGGTGGGTGTCTCACTGATATTGACACAGAGGGATCTAGGGTTGGTGTCCGCACTTCTTTTGCACTCTCCAATACAGCCCCCTCAAGTCTTTGTCCTGGAGTGAGGGAATGAGCGATATCTGCCTCCTGCCAAGGGATAAGGCTTCCAAGTAGAATCCAAGCAAGGGCTAGTGGCATTTGGCAAAGAGATTATGGATGGCTTAAGTGGACGGCAGTGAACGTCAGGTCAACTAGGGAAACTCTGACCCAACCTAACCACCCTAAGAGATTCGCACCAATCTGCGCAACTATCCTGACGGAATGGATGCTTGCCCTCCGAGGGCCCAATCCGGCGAGCACTTACCATTCCTTGAGGACACCGATCAATAGTCGACCTTTCGGCTCAAGCCGTTGTTCCCCCGCCAGCAAGCGAATATGCGTGGGTGATCGCAGCGTTCGGACCAGCGGAATCAAACTTGATCTCGACCTCCATGGCAGCAACCAAGGGGATGCCTGAAAGGATCGGACCCGTTGCGGTAGTTCCTTCAAAATTGAGGGTAAGCCGGGATGACCCAGCGGGATTCCTATTTACATCCCGGGGGAACACCGGGCTTTCCGCTTCCCCAAAAAGAGAGTCGGTCGCGGTTGCGCGAAACCGACTCTCTTGTGTTTGGTAGCGGGGGCAGGATTCGCCGCCGACGCGGGCGCCAGGCCGCGAGGTGCCCGGAGTGCAGCGACGGCACCGTTCGGCAAGCAGACTGAACTGCTACCACACAAAAAGAGAGCCGGTCGCGCTTGCGCGAAACCGACTCTCTTGTGTTTGGTAGCGGGGGCAGGATTCGAACCTGCGACCTCCGGGTTATGAGCCCGACGAGCTGCCAGCTGCTCCACCCCGCGGTGTGGGTCGGAAATTCTAACGGTGCCTACCCTCGGGTCAAGCAAAGACCGTCGAATATACGACGAAAACTCCGGTAATACCGAAGTTTAGAGATGACCGCCGCCTGTGGTTTTTTCCGGCTCGGCAGTTTTTTCCGGATCGTCCTTCTCCTGCTCGGTTTCGGCATCCGAATCGGCTGGATTAGCATCGGCTCCGTCCCCATCCCCTTGGCCTGGCTTAGCAGAACCAGCCTCGGCATTGGCGGGAGGAGTTCCTTTGGGCTCGCCGTCAACTGCAGCCGCTGGCTTCTTAATCGCTACCGCCTTATCAAACTTGCTTTTAAAAGAGGCTAATTCAGCCTTGGCAGCATCACCGGCCAAAGGTTGCAATGCCGCCACAAATTTGCTGGCCTTTTCCATTAAACCTGCGGCGTCGGCAGCGCGCACCGCATGGAGGGCCAAAAAGTCATATTTCGGCCCAGCAGGTGTTTGAGAAATTGCGGCCGAAAATGCCTCGAAGGCAGCCGCGTGCTCGCCCAACATAGTGCGCAATCGGCCCTCTAGCTCAGCCCAAATTGGAATCTGTGGCTGGCCTTGGCGTTGAATCAATAACATACGCAGCGCTTTGACAACTTCTGGATTGTCGGCTTTGAGCTTTGGTTCGCGTGAGATGACCCACTCAGATTGCACCCGAGTTTGCAGCGTGACGTAAGCAGACAGCTGCTCTGGAGCGGCGTCGACTGGGGCGGTGAAGGCACCCATTAAGCGCCAAGCCATTTCCCAATCCTGGCGCTCGGTCATGGCCTGGATTGCTTGCAAGGCCAGGACCAATTCGGTGCCGATTTGGGCCTGCAGCGCGCCGCGGTACTCGTTCCAAAAATTGGGCGGCGTGAATTGCAGCAACAGGTCCACCGCACCGGAAGCACGAGCGACGCGCGACTCCTTGAGCAATTCGCGTAGCAGGGCTTCTTCTGGTTCAACCGCCAGCCGCTGCAGTAACAAAATCGTGCACTTAGGGTGCTTCAGCTTGCCCGCCGACTTCAAGGCCTTGTAACGAATTTCCGAAACTTCGTTATTTAGGATCGCCACCAAACCAGTTTCGAGGAAATCATCAACTTTGTTAAAACGCTGCGCGAGTTGAATGACCGCCTCAAGCGCATCTTGTCGCTCTTGAATCGAAAGCGTTTGAATCGCGATACGCGGCTGCACAAAGCGGAAGAACTCATCGCCACCGAGCAAACCTACTGCTTGGTAGACCTGAGGCAGCACGTCGCTAGCCATTTCCTGAGTGAACGCGTTATGGAAAATTTGGTCCAAACCGACCAGCAAAGGATCCATGGCCTCGGTCTTGCTGCGACCCAAGCTCACCAAACTATTCCAAAGCGACTGGCGCATCAGCGGCGTACCGGCATGACCATTGGCAAAGGTCTGATAGGCCTGGTCCAAATGCTTCACAGTAGATTGCAGCGCCAATCCAACCGGGCGCACTTCCTGCAGCAATCTTGCAGCGCTTTCCTTTTCTATGCTTTGCCCACTGGCCAAGGCTTCTTCCAAAAAACCGATGGCTTCCTGGCCCTGGAAAAACCGCGGCACCAATTGCAGCAATCGCACCCGCAGTTCGATGTCTGTTTCGGCATCGAAAGCGTTGCGGAATGCCTTAATTTCCAAAGCCGGAGGTGCACCGGGTTTGGCACTGATCTCTAGCCGCGCCAAAGCTTCATAGCCCAAGCCTCGCACTTCCTTGCGCAAGGCGTCGATAGCTTTCATTGCAGAGTTTGGATCTAAAACCAACAAGCGACGCCATAAGTCGAGTTCTGCTTGCAGCGCTTCATCCAATGCCAGGGCCAACCAATCGATGCGCTCTAGGTCTCGCGCTGTCTTCCACCAATCATGGAAGGATTCCAAAGTGCGGAATTGGTGGCGAGTAATCAACTCTAGAGATTGACTGGCCAGCAATTGGTATTGCTCCTGATTCAGGCGGGCGGCAATACTCTCGACCAAACCGGGCCGGTCTAGCTCCAACAATCCAGCTGCTTTCATCGCGCCTGGAATCAACTCAAGGTTTTCGCCCTCGGCGGAGCGCATGATGTCCTCGATGCGTTGCTCCAACAGCGGCCATTCGGAATAGATGCGCTGGATTTCCTTCGGCAGTAAATCGGCTGGGAATTCGGCGGCGGCGAACAGACCCAAAACAAAATCGGCCTGGGCAGCGAGCTCGGCCTTGGGCAATTCATCCAAAACCAATTTGGCTGCTGCACGACGCGCTTCAGGGTTCTGCCCTTGCAACCGGGTTTGATACGCAGCGACTACCTCCGGCTGCTGCTGCAAAGCAGGCGGCAGCACCGGCCAGTTGGTGTCCTGAGACCACAAGCACCACAGCAGGAGTAGACGAATCACCCTATTAGATTAAAGGACTGAAGCAAGCTAAGGAAGGCAGTTGACAAGTTTCCTGCCACGTTTATTCTTCGGCCAGAGCTGGCCATTTGGTAAAGCACTGCCCTACGGTTATGTAGTACGTGGACTTCGTTAGGTAAACTGCTATTTATAAGCACTGGCCGATGATCTGAGGCGCGGCGCGCAATTTGCTCCGCTTCAGAAAGGTCCAAAGCCAGCACCCGCGGTTGTTCGGCCAACAGCCGACGTGATTTCGGCCGCTCGATTACGCCGCCGCCGAGAGCAATCACAGCGCCCTGTTCCTGAATCAATCGCTGCAATAGCTCCGCTTCGGCAGCGCGGAAGCCTGGTTCATCCTGTGGGATCCAATCAACGATAGCTCGTTGTTGTTCTTCTTCCAGACGCTGATCAGCGTCGATGAAGCGGAAATTCAGGGCGTCGGCCAGCATGCGGCCGAGGGTGGATTTGCCGGCGGCGCGCGGACCTATCAGCAATATCGGCGGGCATTTCAAGCCTAAGTCGCGCTCCAAGGCCAATTGCAGTAGCTCAGTGGGCGGTTTGTGGCCAGTCCCAATCTCGAATTGGCTCAGCATTTGGGCCAAAAGCATGTGATGGCCGCAGATGGCGACGCTGCCCGCTTTTTCGGCTGCCTGCAGGAATTCGGTCTGCGGCGGGTCGTAAACCATGTCCAGGGCCAGGCCGCCGGGTGGAAATTCAAGGTGAGAAAGCGGATTGCCAGGCCGATGTAGGCTGCCGATTGGTGTGGCCTGAATGACGGCGAATCCATTTGGAGAGGATTGGAACGGCTCAAAAAGTTTGGGATCCGCGACATCGGAAGAAAACAATAAATCGGAGTTGTTTTTACCGGTAGCTACCGTTCGGATTTGCTCCACCAATTGTTTTGCGGCTTCGATCCGTCTCGCCGCAATGGTGACCGGGAATCCACGTTGCGCGGCTTCAAAGGCCGCTGCCCGGGCCGCACCACCGGCTCCCACGATCAAAATCGGTGCACCGGGTGCCAACCCCGCCTTTCGCAACGGATCCAAAGCGCCAGCGCCGTCAGTGTTATGGGCCGTCCAAGTTTGGCCGGTTCGAACTAAGAAATTCGCAGCTCCTATGGCTTGAGCGTTCGCAGCGACGTTATCGGCGGCCTTGAGAGCCTGAATTTTCAACGGTGCGGTTACAGACAAAGCCTGCACCCCGATTTTTTGATAGAGCTGATGCAGGGTTTCGCGAGTGAACTCTCGATGCTGCAGCGGCAAATACAGGCCGTCGGCCCAGGGGTGAGCATCAAACTCGGTGGCGTTTGCTTTGGCGCGCAGCCAATGAAAAGCAGTTTGCCACAAAATTGGACTCCGCGAATGAGCTACCGGATCGCCGATCACTCCAAAAAGCGGTGTACCCTGCCAATCTCTACGCCGACGCACTTTATGTTCCGGCCACTGCCCAGGAGCTGTGGCTTCGTCCTTCCAACTGGCATATGTCCATGGAGCGCCCAAACGCAGTGCCCAAAGTCGACTGGCCGCGCCGCCGCGTCCTTGGGCAAACAAAACTCGCTTGGGTCCTGGCAACGTATAAAGCTCCAAGATCGCCAGCGCGTCCTCGTGCTTTTCCGCCCAAGCCACCATTTTAATGACGTCACCGCGTTGCAAATCGGCGTAAGAACACAGCCGATTGAAATTTTGGCGCAGTAGCTCGGGATCACATGTGGTGGTGGGCGGTTGATGCCACGACCAAACCCGCGGCATATCGCTGCCAATTGCGCTTAGCTTTTGGTCGGCAAAACACGGTGGAACATCGACTCGAATTTTGCCACCTAGCTGATCGATGGCCTGAATGATGCATTGCTGCCATTGCGTGTAAGAGCCAACGAAAGTGCCGCCTTCTTGTTTGGGTACACAGGCTAGCAATATTTCCAATTCTCCCCTAGCATCCAATATCGGCTGCCAATCCAAGTTTTGCGGCATGCGATCCAAACGCAACTCAACCATGCGATCCTTGTTTTGCAAGTAGCGCAGGCGCTGTGCAATTTGGGTGGCATCAGTGCCAAACAGGGAAACGGCCAAACTCATTCTGAGGATGGCGAGGATAACTGCAGATCCAACCAATCACGGATTTTTTGAGCCGCGGTGCCGGCTAAGCGTCCGCTTTCTTGTGCCAATAGCCATAAGTGATGGAGTTCCTGCAGGTGGAGTGCCCGTTGCTCGTGGGGTACTGCCAGAAGGTGAGCTCTTAAGGTTGCTAAATCGCCCCGCACCAGAGGGCCAGTTAAAGCCAACTGAGCGCCTTGTTTGGCATAGGCTTGCAAAGCGGTTGCGGCCAATTGGTGAACGACTTTTTTTGCCTGCGCCCCGAGTGCCGGAGTCAGGTTGGATTCGGCGCGAGCAAGTAAGCCTGTCATGTGGTTCGCGCATTGGCTTAACGCCAAGTGATATAAACTGCGCTCCGTGTTGCTATCGACTTTTAGCCATTTGCCGCCCCAGGTTTGCACTGCAACTTTCGCAAGATCTGGGTTTCCCTGAAAACTAGCGCTGACAGTAAATCCGTCGGCTATGGGCGTCACGGATTGCGAGCGAGGGAACACCAAAATAGGATGCAAAGCAGCAATGCAGAGTCGGTTTGGATCCGCATGAAGGCATTTTTGAAATATTTGGAAATCGTGCAACCCACTGGTATGTGCGAATAGCATCGAAGCTTTTGAGCGTGTCAATGCCGCGCTGAGCTGGCTTTGAAATTGATTGACTGCATGTTGAAGTTGGTCGTCGGGTACGCAAAACAGATAGAGATCAAATTCGCCGACGGGATCAGCTCCAACATAGGGTTGCATTCCTGCATCCAGCACAATGTGCTGCCAGTCGCCGCTGCTACGACCGCACAAAGTTACTTCATGTCCAGCAAGTTGATGGCGACGCGCCAAAGCAAAACCAACGCGTCCCGGTCCGATCACGCATACACGGGCAATGGGTTCAGGCATTTGGGGCACGGGGGTTCAGGACTGACTTGCGCTTGGAGTTGGCTCGCATCTGGGGGACCTGCGGGCGGATTTTGTTGCCGTCGGCTGCCATCATAATCCTTGGGCAGCGACCAGTTGGGCTGGGTCCGGATTGCCGCCGGATATGGTGACGGCTACCCGCAATGGATTTTCTGCGCTACGGCCGAAAAGTAGGGATTCGGGCAGCATTCCAGACAATGCGCTCGAATAGGCGCAGGCGCCAGCCGGTTCAACGACTTGGGGCTGCCAGTTTTCGCCAGTTTGTACCAGCCGCCGTTGAGCGGCAAAAATAGTGGCGTCGTCCGGGGTAAACATGCCATTTAGAGTGGAACTGCAGATGGCAATATTTAGGGCGCCGGAATGAGGTGGGCAAAGACCCTGGACGTCGGTAGTGATTTTGTGCAGAGTCACAGGTTTACCGGCCGCCAAGCCGTCACGCATCGACGCGGCGCCGCTAGGTTCAGCACCCCAAATTTGTAAATTTGGTCCTAGCGAGCGCCGCAAAGCCAGCGAAGTTCCGGCAGCAAGCCCGCCCCCGCCCACACAAATTATGACCACCTCCACTTGCGGCCAGTCAGTGGCGATTTCGCGTCCGATCGTGGACGTTCCTTCGATCGTTCCAGCTAAATCGAAGGGGTGGATGAGTACTTTCCCGTCAGCTTTGAGCCGTTCGGTAATGACGTCGGCTTGGTAGCGATCAGCGGCAAGGACGACCTCGGCGCCTTCGTCACGGCAGGCTTGAATCTTGTTTGGATAGGCGTCGTTGGGCATGACGATGGTGGCAGCTACATCGAACATACGCGCTGCCCAGGCCAATGCCCGTCCGTGGTTGCCAGAACTGGAAGCAACCACCCCACGTGCTCGTTGCTGCTCGGTCAGAAGCAGAATGTTATTGCATGCCCCGCGCGATTTGAACGAACCCGTCACTTGTAGGTTTTCCATCTTGCCGCGCAAATCGATGCGTGGGTCGTCGCAAGGCAACGCCAGCAGCGGGGTGTGCTTGACATAGGGCGCGATGCGTTTCGCGGCGGCGTCGACATCGATGGAATCAAATGAACCCCACGAAAGGTTCTGATTTGCAGAGGGCGCGTCCATCGGCGCAGTTTACGCTCTTTTGCAGCTTAGCTTTGGCCGCGAGGCCTACACATCACCACTTTTTTCACCAGCGGCGACACCAATTCCATCAACTGCAATGCTTGGGCTTCATGCGGGCAGGCTGCGAAAAAAGAGCTGCCACTACCACTCATCGAAAAAGCACCATGGCGACGTAATTCGCCAGCTAATGTCCGTAAGCCCGGCACGCCGGCAAAAGCGGCCTGCTCCAAATCGTTGCATCCTGGCTGGGGCGGCCAGCATTGCTCAATTACGTCCTCGTCGATTGTCATTGCAGAATTTGAAACTGCAACAAAATCGGACGCTAGTTGCGGTGCATTTAGGTTGCGGAAGACGTCGGCGGTGGAGGCGTGGTAGTCGGTCAAACACAGGACCAACCACAGCGCTGGCGGCGTGGCCCGAGCCAGCACAATTTCACCGCGACCCCCGCGCAATTCGGCACCGGCTTGCTGCCAGAAAAAATCGACGTCGCTACCCAAGCTCTGGGCAATGCGCCGGCAATCCCGCATTGCAAGAGGGCTACTCGCCAGGTCTTGCAACATGATCAAGGCACTTGCCGCATTGGAGCTTCCCCCTCCGAGTCCACCACCGGCAGGGATATTTTTCTGCAATTGCCATTTCAGCGCTGGCGCCACCCCACCGGCTATACGCCAAGCGATTTCGGCTTGCAGCAAAAGATTACTTTCATCGACTGGAACGCCCTCGCGGCATGGACCGGATAAATGCAGTGTGCTGTGGCTGTACTCAGCGGCCGGGCTGACCTGCAATTCGTCGCCCCAATCCAAGGCCAAAAACCATGACTGCAGCTGATGGAAGCCGTCGCAACGCCGCCCTAGAACCTGCAAAGTCCAATTTATTTTAGCGGGAGAGAGCACCTGTTTTTGCGGCTATGCCGTGCCGAGTAGCATGTTGTCGATCAAGCGAGTTTCCCCCATCCTCACCGCAACCAAAGCCCGCCACGGCCCAGGATTGCCGACTTCAGCTGGCCGAAAAGTGCGGTCGTCAATAACCTCAGCATATTCGATTTCCGTCTGCTCGTACTTTTGCAGCGTTTGAGTGAGCATTTGGTTCAAACGCGGCAGCTCGTGCACGCCACTGCGGAATAATTCACGAGTAGCACACAAGGCTTGGTACACAATCACGCTTTCCGACCGTTGCTGGGCAGTTAAAAAGGCATTGCGGCTGGACAGGGCTAATCCGTCTTTTTCGCGCACGGTTTCACATCCACAAACCAGCAGATTCAAATCCAAATCCTGCGCCATGCGTTTCACCAACCAAAGCTGCTGCGCATCCTTTTCACCGAAGTAAGCTCGATGAGGTTGCACCCGTTGAAACAATTTCAGCACCACCGTCATCATGCCTTCGAAGTGCCCCGGCCGATGATATCCCTCATAAAGTTCACCTCCAGGACCAGGGCGTACACGGCATTCGTAACCGTCGGGGTAAATGTCCTCGCGGGTGGGCAAATAAACCGCATCCATGCCGAATTCGGCCAAGAGTTGGCAATCTTCGTCTTCGGTGCGAGGGTAGCGCTTGAAGTCTGAGCCTTCATTGAATTGCAACGGGTTCACAAAGATGGATGCGATGCTGACCTGGCATTCCTGCACCGAAGTTCGAAGTAGAGAAGCGTGGCCTTGGTGCAATGCCCCCATCGTGGGCACAAATCCTACCGACGTCGTCGGATCCAAGCCGGCTCGCCAATCTTTCAATTCTTGCAAGGTGCGTAATTTCAACATGGGGCAGAAAGGGCTTGTAAATGGTCGAAAGCAGTTTTTCCGTTTACCGCCAAACGCGGCGCAAGTTCAGCCAACGGCTCCAAAACGAAGCGTCGTTCAGTTAGGCGTGGGTGAGGCAGGGTCAAAAATGAAGTCGCAAGGCGGTGATTGCCAAACATTAGTAAATCCAAATCCAAGGTGCGCGGGCCATCTACACAAATGCGCTTGCGACCTAGGCTGGCTTCGGTTCTCAACAGCTGATATAAAAATGCCTCGGGCTTGCTGAGGACCTCGAACCGTGCCACCGCATTCACAAAATCGGGTTGTTTAGGCCCCCCCACTGGATCGGTGCAACGAAAGGAGCTGCACTGGCGCAGCCGAACCCGCGAATTTTGCAGGGCTGATAAAGCTAGCCGTAGAAACTCAGGGCGATCCCCAAGATTGGACCCTAAGCCAACGAATACGTCTGCCATCGTTCGGTTAAAAATTAGGGATTGGTTTTGTGGCGAGCCTCTCTAACCATGCCTGGCAGGGCTCGAATCAATGGAACCAAAACAAAAGCGACAGCCGCGCAAAGCAACGAGAACGCGGGTTCGACCAACAGCAATCCAAAAATAATTGCGGTTTCAGCCACGGCTCTAAAAGTATTGCGGCTACGCGTCAGCCAAGTAAAGAAGTGAGGATAAGGCACACGTGACACCATTAACATTGCCATGAAAATCAGCAAAAAGGGAGAAATACGCAGAATGATTTCATTGATGCCGTCAATTACCTCTGGACTGAACGGCAGGAAGAAATCGGGGTCACGAACGTTGAAGTAAAACAACAGCATTGCAGTCGGCAAACCGGCAGCAGCTGGCGACGGCAGCCCAACAAAAATACCGTGCTCGCGATTGGGATCCTCCTTTACGGTTTCAGTATTAAACCGAGCTAACCTCAAGATTGCACAAACCGAAAACAAAATCGGTGCTACGAATAATAAGCGTGGATGCGGCCGGGTTTCGAAAATGGGCTGCTCCATCAGCACCAAAGCCCGCACCATCAAAGCAGGAGCCACCCCAAAAGTCACCGCGTCGGCCAAGCTATCTAGCTGGGCGCCCATGGTGCTAGTGCTACGAGTCATGCGCGCAACCTTGCCATCAAGGGCATCGAAAATGGTCGCCAGCACAATCAGCCAACCCGAGTATTCCAACAGGCTCAGATCCCCCAGACGTTGGGCCTCCGAGGCCCAAATCATGGCAGAAACACCGCAAGCCAAATTAGCTAGGGTAATAAGGCTGGCTGGACTAACAGCAGAACGAAGGCTAGAACCTGAATCCATGGCCGCCTATTCTACCGCTATTCAGAAAACCATAGGCCCGTCATAGGTGGCAACGATTTTCCTCGGCGTATGGGCCCCAAGAGTCATGCGCAAGTGGTTCGCATGATCACGAAGCTTGACTTCGGTCAGGTGCACCTCGTTTAAAGCCTCTGCAAACGGAATTTGATCGCTTGCCAACAGTTCTTCGGGTTGGCACTGCTGATCCCCATTACGATCCTCATACACTTTGAAGCGGAATTCTAAATCCTGGTAAAGCTCGCGGTTTTGCATCACCTGGCAAGCCAATCCACTGATGGTATGGTCCTCCATGTCGTGCTGGCCTATGCCGAAGGAAATGTCACCCACCTTCATCCAGGCGTAGCCATATTCAGAACTTGAAAAAATTGCACAGGACGAACCTAAAAGCAATGCCGTCATTGCGGCGAAAGTTGGTAGCGTTTTCATTTTGGGAGTGGAGTATTTGGAGTAGCGGAAATCAGTGGGAGCTATGAGGCCCCCACCGAGGTCATCAACCTAGAAAAACATGCCCTCTAGGCTTATTTGGTTCAAGGTTTTTTGATTATGGAACACAGTCAGCGTCGCCGTATTGGCCGTGATCAAGGACAGCCAAGAGGCGGGAATGATCGCTTGCAACTCGCCTTGCGAGTTTGGCACTAAATCCAATGCAGGGTGTGAATTCACCGTCAACTTCGCCGCGGTAGGATCCAGGTCTTGTTGCAGATTGGAAACCTTCGGCCCTAGGTCGCGGATACGAACCACCCGATCACGTTGCGGATTCAATCCTGGATTCAGCACCTTGATTTGGTAGCCATAAAAATGCACGTTGAGTTGGCGACTGGATTTTGCCCCAGCAAATTCTTGCTCTTGAGCATGCTCAGCAAAATGCAATACGCTTTTGGCAACCGCAACTCCGCTGCCGAGCAATACCGCCACGGTCAGAAGAATGGGAACTATGGACAGATTATTTTTCATGCTATTTAGGAGTTAAAAGTTGCCAGAGAAGGTGGAGCTGCCGCCCCCTTCGTGGTCGATTTCGAGTTGCCAGCTGTCCGCCCTGCCAGTGTTCGGGTTGGAATTGCTGACGTTAGTTATGTTCAAAGTGGAAGTGTCCTCATCCACTTCAGCTTCTTTTTGATCCACCAGCTCGTCTGACGGCTGCGGATCCAATTGATATCCAGGCTTACCATTTTTCTCGCGATAGGACTTGTAGCGAGCCGCTTTTACTTTATTGCAGCCATCCTTTACTTCGATAGAAATGGCGCTGATTTGCACCAGCCAGCCATCTTTTTCAACCTTAGTTGCCACAACCTTCATGCAGTCGGTCTCAACAATGGTCGCATTGCAAGCCGCCAGCGCCGTGGCAACGAGTAAAAATAGGGAAATTTTGAGCCGCTTCAACACGGGCACCTCCTCTGTAGCGGGCGGCCGGATTGACCCCCCTCCTACGAGGTAGACGAAACCATCAACAAACGGTTACAGCACTTCTGGCCCGAACTGATTATGCTTGACAGGCCATGCAATTCCCCCATGCCACCGTTCTAGCCTGCGTCATCGCAAGCTTTGCCGTGCTTCCCGCCCCCGCTCAGGAAACTGCTCTTGACGCGGCGAACGCACTTCCCAATACCGGGTTGCCACTGGATGACGCCATCGTCAACCAGATTTACTCTGCCCAAGACCTGCAGGTGATGGCTCACCTAGCCGAGCTGGCTGACGGCATCGGCCCGCGCCTGACGTCATCGGACAATTTGACCGAAGCCTGCCACTGGGCAGCAGATAAGTTTGAGCAATGGGGCTTGGATAACGTCCGATTGGAAGAATGGGGCACCTTCCCAGTCGGCTTTAACCGGCGCGTGATGAGCGGCCGAATGACGTCGCCAAATAAGCAAAAGCTAGTGTTTACGACCAATTCCTGGGGCGCCGGCACCGATGGACCGACACGCGGCGCAGTCAAACTGGCTCCGACCGAAGAGCAATTCGACGCTCTGTCCGGCTCCTTCAAAGATTGCTGGGTACTCAGCTCCACTAGACCGCGTTTCGATAGCGACGGTGAGTCCACTGGCGCTAAATTGGGCCGCTACCTGGACAAGGAAGAAATTTTGGGTGTGATTTACCCTGGCCGTGGCGAGTTGGTTCATACCGGCGGCCGCTCCAACATCGACATCAACAATTTGCCTACTCGGGTTTCGGTCCAGCTGCTGCGTTCTCAATGGACGAACATGCATCAAATGCTGCAGGACGGCGGCTCCGTCGAAGCTGAATTCGATCTGGATTATGAATTCGTGCCAGGCCCGATTCCTTTGTACAACGTCATCGCTGAAATTCCTGGCGAAAGCGATGAATTAGTCATCATCGGTGGCCACATCGATTCGTGGGACGGCGCGCGCGGCGCTCAGGACAACGGCACTGGCACTTGCACCACTCTGGAAGCAGCTCGTTTGCTGTCCAGCATGAACGTCAAACCACATCGCACCATTCGCTTTATGTTGTGGTCCGGTGAAGAGCAAGGATTGCTTGGTTCGCGCGCATACATCAAGCAGCACCCAGAAGAATTGGATCGCATTAGCTGCGTTTTGGTTCACGACGGCGGCACCAACGCTTGCGCCGGCATTTACGCCACCCCAGCCATGATGGACATGTTCGAAGAGATCTTTGCGCCGATCATTGCCTACACCAAAGATCTAGAAGACGAAGAATTACGCTTTACACTGCGTTCGGTTCCATCTCTGCCAAAGGGCATCGGCTCCGACCACGACAGCTACTTGTCGACCGAAAACCCAGCGCCAGGTTTCTTCTGGGATCAACGCGGTAAAACCAGCTACGGCTACATTCACCACACCCAAAACGACACCTACGACGAAGCCAACGCAACTTACCAGGAGTACACCAGTCGGGTGGTTGCTGCAGCCGCATGGCGCTTCGCCAACGCATCGACGATGGTGCCGCGCGACGGCATGTTAGGGCCTAAGCCTAAGCGCTTGGGAGTATTCCTTGCCGACGACGGCGTCACCGTGAATGAGGTTCGCCCGGGCGGTTTGGCAGTGAAGGCCGGAATGAAAAAAGGCGACCGCATCGTTTCCATCGACGAAGCCTCGATCAAGGGGAGCAATGACCTGCGTCGGGCGATGCGCGATGCAAAGGACAAGGTCAACATCACCGTTGCCCGTGGTGCGGAGCAACTCGTGTTCTGGTTTGATTTCAAGAACAGTGAAGCTGGCGGCAAATAGTCCACTACTTTCGCAACCACGGAGCGTCGACTGGCTTTTCTTAGCTGGTCGGCGCTCCTGGTGCTCCCGGCGCAGCGTGGCCGGACAGCTCGACGTAGTTTTTGTAACCGCCGTAAAAAGTTTTGGCTTCACCACCTTCCAGCTCCAACACGTTAGTAGCCACTGCGTCAAGGAAGTGACGGTCGTGACTCACGAACAGCATGGTGCCGGTATAGGTCGCCAAGGCGTCGACCAATGCCTGCTTGGATTCCACGTCTAGGTGGTTGGTCGGTTCGTCCAAAATCAGGAAGTTCGGTGGATCGTAGAGCATGCGTGCTAGAACTAAGCGTGAGCGCTCACCACCAGATAAGAAGGACGTCGGCTTGTCGATATCTTGCTCGTCAAAGCCGAAACAAGCCAAGCATTTGCGCAAGGCACCGATGGATTCGGCCGGAAATTCCGCGGTCATGGTTTGCACCACGGTCATCTTAGGGTTCAGAATATCGGTGGAATGCTGGGCAAAATAGCCCACCTTCATACTCGCGCCGCGCTTTAACCTGCCCTCGTCGGCTTCGAGTTCGCCTTGCACCAATTTCAGCAAGGTGGATTTACCCGCGCCGTTGACCCCTAGCACGGCCCATCTTTCTTGCCGACGCAAGTGGAAATCCATATCCAAAAACACAATGTTGTCGCCATAAGATTTGGCGACGCCTTCAGCAACACAGACGTCATTGCCTGAGCGAATGGTTTCAGGGATACGAAAGACCAAACGCTGCCTACGGCTACGTGGCGCTTCCAACTTGTCCAATTTTTCCAGTCGATTCAACCGACTCTGCGCCTGCCCAGCGGAACGCGCTTTGGCGCGAAAAGAATTAATCCATTTCATCTCGCGCGCAATATGGCCTTGCTGACGCTCAAACGCGGCTTGGCGCTGATCATCTTCCAACGCCCGCTGCGCCAGATAAAAGTCGTAATCGCCCGGGAACAAACGCAGCCGTCCTTCATCAATTTCAACAATGCGGTCGACCACCCGATTCATAAATTCATGGTCGTGACAGGTCATGATGACGGTGCCACGATAAGCCGCGATGAAGTTCTCCAACCACAAAATGGACTCTAAATCCAAGTGGTTGGTCGGTTCGTCTAACAGCAGTACGTCGGGCTGTTGCAGCAGAATTCCGGCCAGTGCCACGCGCATTTTCCAGCCACCCGACAACGCGCCAACGTCATGATTGAGCTTGTAATCGTCAAAACTCAAACCGCTCAAAATCTCCTTGGCGCGCGGCTCTAGATCATATCCACCTAAGGTTTGAAATTCGTTTTGGCGGTCGGCGTAAACCGCCATCAGCCGATCCAGTTCATCGGTCTTGTCCGGATCCGACATCTGATGCTCGAGATCCTCAAGCACCCCACGCAAATCCGCCACCCGGCCAGCGCAGCGGATCGCCTGCTCCACCGGCGAACAGCCGTGCATTTCGCCGACTTTCTGATCGAAATAGCCCAACCGTGCCCCGTTCGGCAACACGATATCGCCGACCTCATTTTTTTCCTGCCCTGTAATCAAGCGGAACAAAGTGGTCTTGCCACTACCGTTCGGCCCAATCAAACCCACCTTCCAGCCGTCCTCCACGCGCAGAGACGCGTCGGCGAACAGGATCTGGGATCCATAGCGGTAATCAAGCCCTACGATGTCGATCATGAGCCACGCATTGTACCGACGCCAGGCGTTCCCTTGCTATGGTCACGATCGGGTGATTGGAGCCTGCTTTGAAACTGCTTCAAGTGTTCCGGCGGCTGCGCCGAGATGCCCATAGCCCTATATCGTCAACAGCGCAGCTGTGGTGCTCCTGTTACCCTTGAAACCATGGCGCAGCAAAGACAAGAAACAACATGCAGAGCGGCAACTGCCGGAGGGAAGCGCGCTTGCTCATTATGGATTTGCAGATCAAACATTTGCGATCCAGGCGAAATCGGTTGGATATACAAAGCCGCTTAGAGTGATGGCGCTAGCTGGCGTTTTGTAGAAAATTTCTCCGCCAGCAGGTTCAAGTCTTAACCCTAAAAGGAGGAATAGCCGATGGAGCTATGAAAATCTCAGAGATCGTCATGATTCAAATCAATCCTCCTCGTCGCTCCCAGAGCGGTTTTTCGCTCGTAGAACTCACTATCGTTGTGGTCATTCTGGGCGTCATTGCCATGATTGGCGTGCCAAAGTATCGCACTGTGGTTGAACGGGCCATGGCGTCGGAAGCATTGGTATTCATGCATCAGGTAGAAGCCCAACAAGCTGGGTTCCAAGCCTGGAAAGGACACTATGCCAAATCCTTTTCCGAACTAAACGGGTTTTCGGGTTCCGGGCTTTCCCGACCGAGGCACTTCACAATTTCAGATTTCACCTCCTTCAACTGGGAAACCAAATGGAGTTTGCGATTGACTCGTCAGGGCGCGTCGTCAGGTTTTGGCGCCTACACCGTTAGTTGGGACCAAGATGGTTTCAACCCAGCTCGCAGCTCCATCCCGACGTCCCTTAAGCCCGACGGTGGAGGTTCTGCCCCGATTTCAAAGGGCAGTGGCTCTAATGGATCAGGTGGTTCAGACGGCAAGGGTGAAAATTCTGGCAGCGGCAACAAGAGCGAGGATGAAAAGGGCAAAGGAAAAGCTGAAAAGAAAGACAAAGACGATAAGGACAAGGGCAAAAGCAAGAAAAAGAACGACGATAAAAACAAGGGTAAAAAAAAGGGAAAAGGTGATTAAACGACTTTGACCCGCCACGCCACCCTGGCGTCAATCCAGGAGCCAATACCCAGCAATCCCCGGCTTAGTTCGGGGAAATTCTTTTTCTGACCGCGCGCGAAGTTTGGAATTTGCCAAACAGTGCGTGGATTGGCGCAAAATCGACGGAAGGATGGAGCCAGCACCAGCGCGCCGCTAAAATCTGGGACTTCCCAAGCGAACCAAAATGTCTGAAATCATCTCCATCAAAGGCCGCCAAATTCTGGATTCTCGCGGCAACCCTACCGTCGAAGTTGACGTCGAACTTTCTACCGGAGCAGCCGGCCGCGCAATGGTGCCGTCGGGCGCGTCGACCGGGCAGCACGAAGCCATTGAATTACGAGATGGTGATGACCTTTACCTAGGGAAGGGCGTGCGCCACGCGGTGCGCAACGTCAACGAGGTACTCGGCCCCCACATCATCGGCATGGACGCCGATACCCAGGAAGAAATTGACCGGGCTCTAATCGAGCTAGACGGCTCCCCCAACAAGGATGGCCTCGGCGCCAACGCGTTGCTCGGTATTTCCCTGGCCGTCGCCCACGCCGCGGCCGACGATGCCGGTCTGCCGTTGTTCCGCTACCTCGGTGGAGCTGGCGCGAACCGTCTTCCGGTGCCGATGATGAACGTGCTCAATGGCGGCGAACACGCGGATAACAATGTCGATTTCCAGGAGTTTATGATCCAGCCATGGGGCGCGGAGAACTTCTCCGAAGGATTGCGTTGGTGTGTAGAAACCTACCACGCACTGAAGTCTTTGTTGCGCCAGAAGGGACTGAGCACTGGTATTGGTGACGAAGGCGGATTTGCCCCAGACTTGGGTTCCAACGCTGAAGCCGTCGAATTGCTGCTTGAAGCCATCGCCTTGGCCGGATTGAAACCAGGCCGCGAACAAATGGCGATCGCGCTCGACGTCGCCGCGACCGAAATTTTCGCCGATAACGTTTACAGTTTTGAAGGCCAAAAACGGACGTCGGCGGAGATGTGTGCGTTTTACGCCGCATGGTGTGACCAGTACCCGATCGTATCCATCGAAGACGGCCTCGCCGAGGACGATTGGGACGGCTGGGCGCAACTCACCGATGAGCTCGACGACGCCATCCAGCTCGTTGGCGACGACTTGTTCGTGACCAATCCGAAGCGGCTTCGTCAGGGCATTTTGGGCAACCAAGCCAACTCCATTCTGATCAAGGTCAACCAAATCGGCACGCTAACGGAAACGTTGCACGCAATCGACATTGCGCGCGAGGCACAGTACTCCTCTGTGATCTCTCATCGCTCGGGCGAAACCGAAGACACCACCATCGCCGACTTGGCCGTGGCCGTGGGTGCGGGCCAAATTAAGACCGGTGCACCATGCCGCTCGGATCGCGTCGCAAAATACAATCAATTGCTGCGAATTGAGGAGTGGTTGGGGTCCAGCGCGAGGTACGGTAGGGCTCAGTGAAGCCTCGCCCAGCCGCCCGCAACCGCCTCGTAGAGACCCTGTTTTGGGGTGCGGCGGTTGCGGTCGGCCTTTTTGTACTGTTGCCAGCGGTAGTTGAACTCATAGAAGCGCGTCGTATGGAAGATACGGCGGGCAACCGCTCCGACGTGGCCGGCCACGAGATGCTGGAAGAACACAACAGAATCAAGTGGATTGTGGACGATTCTGAAGGGGTAAAGAAACTTGCCCAGCAACAACGCATAATCCCTACCGAGCCCGACCGTCAGCCGTTGGTAGCGGACGACGAAGCCATGCAACCTGAATCCGAGCGTGGCGCGGGTGCAAACAATAACCGATGACTGATCTCAATCCTCCATCCGATACCGCTGAAGCAGAACGCTTCGCCGCCGCTTTTGAACGCTTGCGAGCCCAAGTTGGGCGAGTCATTGTTGGCCAGGAGCAGGTAGTCGAAGAACTCATTTTGGCGATTGCTGCACGTGGCCACGCTATTTTGGTTGGCGTGCCAGGTCTAGCTAAAACTTTACTGGTAAGCACTTTAGCTCGAGCGATGGACCTGAATTTCCATCGAATTCAATTCACTCCCGACCTCATGCCTGGCGATATCACCGGTGCCGAAATCCTGCACACGGACCCAGCCTCTGGCGAGCGCAGTTTTCATTTCGTCAAAGGTCCGGTATTCACCAACATTCTGCTCGCCGACGAAATCAACCGCACACCGCCGAAAACCCAGGCCGCACTACTGGAAGCCATGCAAGAGAGGCAAGTTACGTCGGGTGGCACGGCAATGCCGCTGCCCGATCCGTTTTTTGTGCTGGCTACTCAGAACCCGATTGAACAAGAGGGCACCTATCCTCTACCGGAAGCCGCGCTCGACCGCTTTTTGTTTCTCATTCGGGTCGATTACCCCTCCGTTGATGAAGAAGCCGAAATCTTGCGCCGTACTACCGGCGCCGACGAGGCCGAATTGGAGCAGGTCATCAGCGTCGAAGAACTTATCAGCCTGCAAAACCTGGTGCGCCGGGTGCCGGTTGCTGACCCGGTCCTGCACTACGCCGTCGCTCTGGCGCGCCGCAGCCGACCGAACCAACCCGACGCCCCTGGTTTCATCAACCAATGGGTGACCTGGGGGGCCGGGCCGCGCGCCTCACAAAACATGGTGCTGGCGGCCAAAGCGCGTGCTCTACTGCACGGCAACATGCACGTCTCGACTGACGACATCAATGCCGTCGCACCGGCAGTGCTGCGCCACCGCCTGCTCACCAACTTCGCGGCGCAAGCCGAAGGCATCACTGCCGACGACATCGTCGCCCGCCTGATTCAAGAAACGGAAGCGCATCCAAGCGCATTGGACGGAAAGCGTGCCACGGGCATCGGATCCTAAGCTGCTGGCCCGTCTGGCTCGTTTAGAGCTGCGCGCCCGCACGGCGGTAGAAGGCATGGTCGGTGGAAATCACCGTTCATCGGCCTTTGGCGCTAGCTCTACGTTCGCGCAACACCGTGAATATGTACCAGGTGACGACATCCGTCACTTGGACTGGAAGCTGATTGCGCGTACCGAGCGCAATATCGTGCGCCAGTATGAAGAAGAAACCGACTTGACCGGATTTGTGGTTCTGGATGCGTCGGCGTCAATGAAATTCGGCAGCCTGGATTGGAGCAAACACGATTACGCGACCTGGATTGCGGCCGGTTTGGCCCACTTGCTGAATATTCAAGGCGATAAAAGTGCTCTGGCAATTACTCGTGGCGCCGAAATGCAATCCTTCCTGCCGCCGCGCCGTGGCGACGCCCATTTCCGCACTATGATCGAGCAGCTTGAAGAGCTGCAGCCAGACGGCGAGGGCGATCCGGCATTGGGCTTGGAAGCAGCCTTGGCGCACATGGATCGGCGCGGCTTGGTCATCTGGATTAGCGATTGCCTCGGCGACCCTGAAGCGGCGCGGCGGGCGGCGTCGCAGTTACGCCATGATCGCCACGATTTAATCACGCTGCGCATCCTCGATCCGGCCGAAATCGACTTCCCGTACGGCCGCCACACCCGCTTTGAAGCGCTCGAAGGATTGGACCATTTGTTGCTTGAACCGCGCGCGGTTCGCGACGCCTACTTAGCTGAGTTTGAAGCCCACGGTGCGGAGTTACGTCGCGGTTTGCGCGCTCTGCGCACTGATTTCCGACGCCTGCCTACGCATCAACCCTTAGACGTCGGCTTGACTGGGTTCTTGGATGCTCGCGCGGCTAGATTGAGGAGGTCGCGGGCGTGAATTTTTTATTCCCGTCCGTCCTTTGGGCGTTGCCATTAGTGGCCGCTCCGATCCTGATTCACCTATTGAATCGACAGCGCTATCAACGGGTGGAATTTGGCGCGATGGAATTTTTGCGCCGTGCTATTCGACGTACCCGACGCCGCGTTTTGCTGGAAGACATCCTGCTGCTGGCGTTGCGTACCTTGGCGGTGCTGTTTTTGATTTTGGGTTTGGCCGGCCCAACCCTTGGGCCTGACAGTTTGCTCGGCAGCCGCCCACCCCAAGCCGAAATTTACGTCGTCGACTACTCCATGTCGATGAATCGCCGCACCGACGGCCTCAGCTCATTGGAACATTCCATCGAGCAAATTCAGCAGCGGTTAACTCAATTGGATCCAAGTCGCGGCGATCGTGCCGCGCTCATTTTGGCTGGCCCCACCGCAGGTCGACCTGCTTTTGGCGACCCGGCCGAAGTGCGCTTAGTGCTGGATGAATTGGACGCCGCCCCGGCTGGCAACGCTGCCATCGCCGCTGCCTTGGATACCGCAATCAGCACCGCCGACAGCCTGCTGAAAGAATCTGGTCTGCAGCCGCAGATTTTGGTGTATTCCGATTTCCAAGCCACCAGCTGGGAATTGGATTCGGGCATTGGTGAAAGCTTGTTACGCCTCGGCGCGGCGGGTTTGAAGCTGCAGTTGATTGAGACCGGTATGCTCGGTCCCAACACCGCGATCACCGAACTGGAAGTCCTACCGCGCCAATTGACCCGCGGCAATCCGGCCGAAGTGCGCGCCGTGATTCGTCGTTTTGGGCCGCCCATTAATGTACGCGCGACCTTGTTACTCGACCAAGTTGCCGTGCACAGCGAAAGCATTGAACTTGGCCATTCGGCAGAGCAAGAATTCCAATACATGCTGCAACCTGCCGAGGTCGGCGCACGCAGCATCACGTTGTCCTTAGATAGTGACGAACTTAGTGCCGATGACCAGCGTCACAGCATTCTTCACATCCGCGACGCCCTGTCCACCGCCCTCATTGGGGAAGCCGCCCCTAGCAACCAGGCGGACGGCGTATTTGACAGCCTTACCCGTTATTTGGATTTAGGTTCACGCGGGCCGTTGGCGGTGGCCTCCATTGCGCCGCAGCGCCTTAGCCCGGAAAGTTTGCATAACAGCGACGTCGCCATTTTGGCGGACCCAGATGGCTTGCCCCTGAACGCTGCTCAAACTTTGCGTGAGTTTGTTTTGGCGGGCGGAGGCCTACTGATCGCGCTGGGACCAGAAATTCCGTCGTCGCAATTGAACCAATTATTGGATGCGCTTGATGGTGCGGCTGTTCAAGTCGAAGAGGCGCGTACTCAAAGCAGCACCGGTTTAGCCATTGTTGATGCCGAGCATGCTGCGCTGCGTTTGTTCCGCGATCCGCGGTGGCAGCCCCTATTAACCGAAGTTCCGCACTTGACCTACCGGCCGCTCAAAGTGCTGCCGCAAGCGGATCACGTGCAACGCATTCTGCGTTTCCGCAACAGCGCTGCCGATAATTTGGATTACGGCGACGCCCTGGTTTCATGGAAATTAGGCGCCGGTCAAGTTGCGCTGCTGGCGGCGTCGCCCTTGCCGGCTTGGAACATGATGGACCAGGTCCCCGGCGGCACTTTGCCATTTTTACTGGATCTGACACTGTCGATGGCACCACGCCTTGGGCATCGCGATCAAATTTTGGTCGGCGATGCCTTAGAAATGGAACTGCCCAAGATGCCGACTGCGGTAACTTTGCTCGACCCCATCGGCCGTAGTACGACTCCAGTTTCGCCGCCCGACAGCCTACCCGGCGGCCGCGCGCGTTTGCCATTGCTGGACCGTGCCCTGCTCGCCGGTACCTGGGAAGTGCAAGCAAGCCTGCTCGAAGCTGACGGCATAGAACGGCTGGTGATTGAACGCATAGCCGTCAATCCGCCAGCTCCTGAAAGCGATCCGACCCTGAGTAACTTGACCGGGCTGCAAGCCGCATTGCCAGAAGGCAGCGTTTTGCAAAGCACCGAGTCTTCGGAGGTTCAAGTCGAAGCACCACAGCTCAGTCAAAAGCGATTGGACTTCCTGTTTTTCACTTTCTTGGCCGCCTTTTTGCTGTTGGAAACCTTGTTGGCCGCACGCCTGGACCGTCGCCGAGGATGATGAAACTACCCTCCCCCGACATCGCCAGCGGCTTGCTGCAATTTCATAACGCCCCGCCTAGTTGGGTGCTGGCGCTAGTGATCACACCATTGATCGCTGCCATTGTTTTTCTTTGTTATCGCAAGCCGGTGCGACCGCGCGTATGGCGACGAGTTTTAGCCATGCTGCGTTTGGGCTTGATGGCGATTGCAGTTTTTCTACTGCTGGGTCCATTTTTGCGCTCCAACGAAACCAAAATTGAGCCAGCGCCGCTAGCTTTGCTTTTCGACGACACCGCATCGTTGCAACGCGTCGACGACCAGCAAGGTCAGCGTTTGCAAGTATTGAAGCAAATTGCCGCGTCGCCTGAACGTCAACAATTGGCTGAGCGCTACAACCTGAACACTTATAAATTCAGCAGCAAACTTTCGGCCAGTGATGAAAACGGAAACGACCTGACTGCTCAAGGCGAAGCGTCGGCAATTGGTGATTCTATTTTGGAATTACTTTCCGAATATCGTGGTCGTCGTCTGCCGGAAATCGTGTTGTTTAGTGATGGCCGCGTGACTCAAGGCAGCAGCTTGGAAGAAGTTGCCCAGCGCCTCAATCGCGAAGGCGTGCGCGCCCATGCGGTTGCTTTGGGCGACCCGCGACCGGCGCCCGATTTGGTTTTGGAACGTGTTCAAGTTCCAGATTTGGTTTTGGTCGGCGACGCGGCTGTGTTCCAACTCCGGGTACGCGGCAATATTGCCGAACTTTTACGGCCGGTGCACGTCACCCTATACGACCAAAACGATCAACCTTTGGATCGGGTGGAAGTGGATCCATGGCATGCCGACGGCGTGCAAGTCAGCCTGTCGACGGTCATGGAACGCACCGGCGATTTTGCTCTTTACGCGACGGTGGATAGCTTGCAGGGCGAATTGGCGCTGGATAATAATCGCGTCGAACTGCCCACCGAAGTCAAACCAGCTCGGATTCGCGTGCTTTACGTCGAAGGCGAACCGCGCTGGGAATACCGCTATCTCAAGAACCGATTACTGCGCAGTGAAACGCGCTTTGAGCGCGAAATTGAACTGCGCTGCTGGTTGTCCAGCGCCACCCGCGAATTCCCGCAGGAAGCCAGCCCTGGGGTATCGCGGTTGCGCCGCTGCCCGACGGAGGCTGACGAACTACTCGACAACTTCGACCTCATCATCATTGGCGACGTCGACCCCACTCGTATCAGCCCTGACCCGATGGATGGTCAGCGCTTCATGGACGCGGTTGCCACCTTTGTGCAACGCGGCGGTGGTTTGTTGATGCTAGCTGGCCCGCGCCATAACCCGTCGGCTTATCGCGGCACGCCGTTGGAAGTTTTGCTGCCGGTGCAGTTGAGCCACGAAGAAGCACGCGGCGACCGTTCCTTCCAGGCCGCGTTGCCGGTGCCGGAAAACCCGCACCCGGTGACCCTGTTGGCGTCGGACTTGGCCTACAACCAGCAAATTTGGCAAAATGCCACGCCACTGTGGTGGTTCCAGCCCGTCGCTCGCCTGCGCCCGGGTGCCCAAGCATGGCTACTGA
>JACNIZ010000053.1 GCA_014382805.1 Planctomycetota bacterium | reverse complement strand
CCGGCTTGCCGGAGCCATCTGTGGAACTTCCACTGCTTGTCGACGGCGCCAACTCGTGTCCGCCGGAAGACTGCGGCGGCCCATGGAGCTACAGCGATTTCCTGAAACGTGTTGACGCTAAAGACCCTGAAACTATGGAGTGGCTGCAAGGCATCGGCCACAGCAAAGATTGGTCGCCGCAGGAGTTCGACGTTGAGTTGGGCCAGCAAGGCATGATGGAATTATTGGAAGTGGATGACGAAGACCTTTTTGAGAGCATGCTGGAGGAAATGGCCGGCTCGTCGGGCGAAGCAATGCCGCGATGGAATCCGCTCGAACAGGAATTGGCGCTGAGTAAGTTGCATCACTATCTCCAGGAGCCACGCTGGCGAGATATGTTTGAATTCGTCACCGAAGCCGTTTCCCTCGGTGCCCAATCTTTCGCCAAAGGCGATGTGAAACCCGCCGACCTGATCCCTGGATTCCAGGACCTTGTCCGTGATCATGTTGCCTATGACCTCTTGCCGCAAAAAAGCGACCCGGTAATCCCAGCCTTCCTGAACACCAAACCGGATCTTCCACCTGGGGCGTTCGTTTTCCTCAACGGCATGATGGGTAGTGTTTTTGCGCCTTTTCGGGTCTTCGACCACGGCGAAAACGGCGAGCTTCAGCTCATCGAAATGATCACCGGCACTCGCCTTAGCGCTAGCTTCACACATCCTGCGCCTGATCCAAGTTTCCGCCTGGAGCGCGGCGCATTGCTACTCGCTCGCGTTGTCCCCTGTGGCGACGAATTCCGAATCGTCGGCCCCTCGTTGACCTGCGACTTCGAGCCTGAGGAATTGGATCATATGTTGAATTTATTGGTGAAAGGCTGCCGCGTCGTTGGTGGTAATCCTGACAATTATTTTGAACTGATGAAGCCAAGCGTTCCGCATCTGGTTGGCTTCTGGGTCATGCAAACCAGGGAGGACGGCGAATTCACTCTCCCAATGGCTCCACAAGCCGGTGAAGAATGGGATCCGGGCGCCAGCGTCTACTTCGTCGAAGCTGAAGCCGAAGCTAAGGCTGCACTGAACGCTTGTGCCGAAATAGAAACGCTTAGCGATGGAATTTGGCAACGTCCTGCCGAAAACATAAAGGTGTCGAGCGAAGATGAAAGCTCGCCCTCTCCACGCGGGTGGATTTTTCTCAATCAATCCCGGTTGCAACTTTGGGCTGGTGGGCGTGACTCAATGAAAGAGTTGCGACGAATTATCAAAAAGGCAAAGCTACCCACGACTCGACACATCTCAACGCGCTACGGCTTGGAGGATGAGTTCCCGCTCTCGTAATTAGTCCTTCGACATTCATCGGGCCTAGAACGCCGGGCGAGTGAGATTGCACGTGGAGATCGTCAGATTCAAGACGCGAATCGAAGGCAGTTGCCTGGGTGTGAAAAAAGCTCCGTTGTAAATTGTTGCATGTCAACTTGGGCGACTTCCGTTTTGAAGTAAGTCCCACCTTTTGTTCGGGAATCAAGAACCATCTCTCAAAGCGGTGCGGCAGCGACTAAGTGGTATTTGGCGTCGGCTTGCTCTTGCCAAACTGCACAAGAACGCCCTTGCTGCTTCGAGCCGTGCCTTCCCGATTAGGCTAGTTCACTGGATTTTCTTGCAGCACGTCAATAATCCCCGGCATGAGGTCATCGACCTCGAAGTAGCCGAATTCTTCGGTGAAAAATTTCTCTATATTTCCTAAGGGGAAGTCCGTCTCCGCCTTGGAGCGAAAAACTAGACGCAAGGGGAAGTTGGCGGCTGGTGCACCATCCAAATTCACCGTGGCGCGGATTTAGGCTGTAGCAAAATGGCTGGCATCAAGGGTGAGTTCTGGGGCAGGCCCACTGCCGACTACAAATTCTGCGAGCGGTGGCTCCGCTAATCGATCATTTTCAGCACTTCCTTCTGGAGCTCGGACAGGGTTTTGCCTTTGTAGGACGGCAAGTGGAGCTCAAAGTTGGCGAGCGTGAGTTTCGGATTGATTTGCTTTTTCCCAAATCAAGCTGCGTTGCTTCGTGGTGGTTGAATTGAAGGATCAGTTGGTTGTGGAATACGCGCTTGGGGTAATCGCAAGCCCATGGGAGTGGCGCAGTGGGAGCGGTAAGTCACGAAGTCGCTGCCGGAAGAATGGAAATCGAGTTTGCCAACCGTGGAGGAAATCGGGGCTGAATTGAAATGATGGGGCTGGTATGAGCAAACTTCGGAGTCCTTGCACGGATTGATTGAATGATTGGCGGACCGTGAGGTTGATGCGGTATTCGCAATGAATCTCCTGCCTATACTGAATCCACGCCACCGCTCAACCCCAACAGCTCTCACCATGTACACGATCACCAAGGACCTCATCCTCCCCACCACCGTCACCGGATCCTGGCCGCGGCCGAGTTGGTACGACATGAGCATGTGGGGTAAGCCGATCGACTCGTGCATGCAGGACACGCGCTATCGCGAGCGTTTTCAGGACGCGATGACCGTGGTCGTGGGCGACGAACAGCGCGCCGGGCTCGACATCCTTACTCACGGCGATCTGCATTGCGACGATGACATGGCCGGGCGGTCATGGCACCACTACCCCCTTCAACGTTGGGCTGGACTCGAAGGTGACTACCTACAGTCCGACGAAACCCGTTCGCCGTGGCTGCGCTACCCACCAGGAACCTTACTCAATGAAATCTACACCGGTTGGCGATGGCCGCGAGTCGTCGGCAAAGTGGAACATCGCCCGCTCGATTACGCAAAAATCTGGCGCATTGCGCAAGCGCGCACCGGGCGGCCGATTAAGTTTGGCACTTGTTGCACGCAGGTCATGGGTTTGTTCCTCGACCTTTACACCGATCACTACACCGACCACCGCCAAGTGATTTGGGACATGGCCGAAGCCATGAACAAAGAGCTGCGGGCGTTGCGCGACGCCGGTTGCAAGGCGATCCAAATTGAAGAACCTACGCTGCATTTCTGGGCCAACACCTACGGCCCCGACAGCGAAGAGGTCAAGTTTATGGTCGATGCTTTCAACCGCGAAGTCGAAGGGCTCGACGACATCGAAATTTGGATTCACACTTGCTGGGGTAATCCGAACATGCAGCGGGTGATTGATAACGACAGCTACGAGGCGTCGTTTGAGCTGTACATGCACGCGTTAAAAGGCGATGTATGGACGGTGGAAATGACTGACCGCGATTTCCGCGACATTGAGCTGTTTGGCGCGATGAAAGGCAATCTACCTAAAAAGGCATGCGTCGGCGTGGTCAGTCACCGCACGCTGCAGGTGGATAGGCCGGAAGATGTTGCTGCGCGGGTGCGACGCGCGTTGGAGCATATATCTCCAGAGCAACTCATCTTGTCGAGTGATTGCGGATTCGGCCGCCAAGGCTGCAATCGGGATATCGCATTCTTCAAAACCGCTGCAATCGCGCAAGGTACAAACATCGTGCGCGCTGAACTTGGACTGGAACCGTCACCGGTTCCGGCTGCGGAGCCGAATCTACAAACCGACATCGTGCCGGAAACTCCGGATCGCTGATCGCTCTCAGGTCACAACTGGCCAACAACCATCCCCCTCCTTCCCGCCTAATTCAACGCGGGAGGATCAAATAACAACTCAACCAAACGGTGGTTGATGTAATAGTTTTCCCGACCGAATTTGGAACGGGTGAGGACTCCGGATTCGGCTAAAGCGTCGAGATAGCGGTTGGCGGTTTGGCGAGAAACATTTAGATCCTCTACTAAAAATGCGATTTTGGTATAGGGATGATGAAAAATGTTGTTGACCAAATCCTGACTATAAAACTTGAATTGTCCACGGATCTGATGCTTGGTTTGAATTAGCAAATCTCCGATGCTCTGCACCATTCCAGTGGTGTGTCGGGAGGTTTGATCGACTCCGCGCAGCATGTACAACAGCCACTCTTCCCAATCGTCCCCTTCGCACACAGACTGCAGCAAGCGGTAGTACTGGTGCTTGGTCTGGTTGATGTAGCGGCTCAAGTACAGCAGCGGTTGGTCGAGCAAACCCTCCTTAACCAAATAGAGTACATTGAGAATTCGTCCGGTGCGCCCGTTGCCATCGTAAAACGGGTGAATGGTTTCGAAGCGATGATGCGCTAGAGCCATGCACACAAGTGGGTCCAGTTTTTGCGGCTGGTTTAGGAACTGCTCCAGCTCACTCAATAACGCGGGAAGGCGATCCGGATCGGGCGGCGCGAAAACCACCTCTCCCGTTTTGTCATTTTGCAAAACCGTGCCCGGCAGTTTGCGAAAACCGGCGTCGTTGCCGTCAAGCTCCGCTTGGATTTCACGCACCACTCTTAGCGAAAGGATTTCGTTTTCGCGGACCTTTTCCAGCCCCAAGAGCATGGCTTGCACATATCGCGCGACCTCCTTACTTGCAGGGTCGGCCTTTTCAGGCTGAAGGCGTTGTCGGAAGAGAGCGTCTTGAGTCGTGATGATGTTCTCGATCTCAGAACTACTCTGGGCCTCTTGCAAGGAGAGGGTAGAGAGCAGCAATCCGGGATTGGGGATGGTCCGCGCCATTCCCTTGAGCTCCGCTAGGCTCCGG
>JACNIZ010000260.1 GCA_014382805.1 Planctomycetota bacterium | reverse complement strand
CCCATGGCCGTAGTCACCCACGTCCGGACATCGCGCTGAACCTGGCCTCCACCCCCGACGCAGTCAGTTTCTTGGAAGAATTTGGCGTCACCGTGCTCGGTCCGAACCAAGAGCCGCCAGACATCCTGCCTAAAGCAGTTTTGATTCTGTGCGGTGCGCGCGAAGGCCGCGGCCTGCCCAACATTCCAGGACCATGGTTGGAAGCGCTACACCATCAGCGCCCTGTGGTTTATGTCGCCGGTTCGCCCGACGCCGCCTACCTTGCTCCAGCCTCAGCCCGCGGTTGGTTCCTGCCAGGTTTGTCCCCGGCCCTGCTGACTTTGCTGCTCCACGAAGGCGAATAAAAGCCAAACCGTAAACCACTTGTTACATACATACGACTGGATCGCAATCATTGGCTATATCGTGCTGGCGCTCGGGGTCGGTACTTACATGGCAAAACGGGCGTCGGCGTCGACGCAGGACTTTTATCTCGCCGGGCGCAAATTGCCATGGTGGGTTGCGGGCACCTCGCTAGTTGCGACATCCTTCGCTGCCGACACCCCGCTAGTGGTTTCCGGCTGGGTGCGCAGTGCAGGCATTTCGCAAAACTGGCTGTGGTGGGGAATGGCGGTCGGTGGCTCACTCAGTTTTGTCATGATCGCCGCTTGGTGGCGACGCCTTGAAGTCACTACTGACGCCGAATTGATCGAGCACCGTTACGGCGGCACCCAAGCCAAGGTGCTGCGCGGATTCCTGGGCGCTTACCACGCCCTGATCACCAATACCATCGTGCTAGTTTGGGTGTTGGTGGCGATGAAAAAAATCGTCGTGGTGGTGCTAGATTTACCGGAGGATCAGAATTGGGATTATTGGATTCTGGGCTGCGGCGTCTTTTTGGCGCTGGTCTACTCCTTTATGTCCGGCCTGTGGGGAGTGGTCGTCACCGACTTTTTTCAGTTCTTCCTTGCCATGGGCGGCGCATTGCTGCTGGCGTGGAAGGCAAGCGAAGCGATGGGCGGATTGGATGCAGCACGCGATGCATTTGCGGCCATGGATGAAAGCACGACCGCGTTTTTGCCGAGCGCAAAAATCGATCCTGGCACTGGCGACCCCTACGCCTGGACTCACCCGATGGCATGGGCTTCCGGCGGCTTCGGCGCCTTCATGATCTTTTTTGGCGTGCAAGGATGGCTCAATAAAAACGCCGACGGCGGTGGCCAAGCGGTACAGCGCTTTTCGGCATGTAAAGACGAAAGCCACGCTCGCGGCACCGCGCTTTGGTTCCATATTGCGCACTACGCAGTCCGCCCATGGCCGTGGATTTTCGTCGCTTTGGCGTCGATCGTACTGATTCAGGATGACATGCTGCCGCAGATCATGAGTGGCGGTGAAATGGGTCCCGACCATGAAGCGGCTTATCCGCTAATGATGCGCAATTTGCTTGGACCTGGCCTTTTTGGCCTGATGTGCGCCAGCTTTTTTGCCGCCTTTATGAGCACGTTAGATACCCATTTCAACTTGGCGTCGGCGTATTTGGTGAACGATTGTTATCGCCGGTTTTTGGCCAAGGACAAAAACCCGCGCCACTATGTATGGGTGGGAAGGTTTCTGGAAATCTTCATCGGCATCGTTGCGGGGGTACTGGCATCGTTTGCCGACAGCATTAATGACCTATTCACCTTCCTGCTGACCCTGCTCGGCGGCCTCGGCCCTGCCATGTTGCTGCGCTGGTTCTGGTGGAGGGCAAATGCATGGACCGAAATCAGCGCCATGCTGACGTCTACCATTGGCAGTTTGATGATCAGCAATGCGACATTCCAAGCGTGGGCCGTCGAATCCCTCGGCGCCGAGCTGAAATATCCGCTGACCTATGTATTGGTAGTCGGACTTTCTACTATCGTCATGGTCAGCGTCACCCTATTGACGCAACCAGTCGCTTCCGAACGACTTACGGCCTTCACCAAAAAGGTACGCCCCATCGGTTTTTGGGGCCCATACAAAGATCGTAGCCAACCAAGCCGACGCATACCCGTAATGGCTGGGTGGTTAGGCGGCGTGACTTTGATTTACAGCCTGCTTTTCCTACCTGGAGCTTGGCTTTTGGATCGCGACATGTTGCCCTATGAGATAGGAGCCATAGTCGGCGCGACGATGTTGCGCTGGTCTTGGCGGCGCACCGTTACTTGATCTGAACCAGTTCCGCTCACCTTCCACGTCCTGATAGAATTCTGACATGGCTACTACACGTACCACCACTGGCAACCCGGTCTACCAAGGCCCTGCCGGCACTGTTTCCGCGGCCCGCGCAACCACGCCGGCCCGCATGGCGTTTCTACGCAAGACTTACACGCTGTTTAGCTTAGCGATGGTGCTCTGGATGGGCACAGCTGCAACGATCATTTCCAGTGAATCGTTGCTCAATAGCGTGATGGGCCTTTTCGGCGGTGGCTGGACTGGCATGCTGGTTTACCTAATCGGCGCCTTTGTGCTACTCCGGGTTACTGCGTCAAAATTCCCACTCAACCTGATCGGACTGAGCTTATTCGCGGTTTTTATGGGTGCGTTCACCGCGCCGATGGTCGCGAGGTACTTAGGCCTTGAAGGCGGCGTCGGAATTGTCCTGCAAGCATTCCTGCTTACTGCCTGTGTTTTCGGAGCAATCACGGCTTACGTGCTCACCACTAAAAAGGATTTCTCCTTTATGCGTGGCGCACTTGCCATCGGCATCGGTTTGGCTTTCGGCATGGCCCTTCTGGCAATGTTCGGTAATGGCTGGGCTGGTGGGATCGTGATGGGAACCGGTTGGTCGGTAGCCATGGTGCTGCTTTTCGGCGGCTTCATGCTTTACGACACTTCCAAAGTTCTGCATCGCTACCCAACCAATATGGCCGCTACTGCCGCAGCTATGTTGTTCTACGATTTCGTGATCATGTTCCTGCACATGCTTCGGCTCGTAGCGGCTAGCCGAGACTAACCCGACGTCCTCCTTAACCGCCAGCCACTAAGGCATAGGCTGGAATAGGAACACCAAAAAAGCCCCCGAGGATGCTCCTCGGGGGCTTCTGCGTTTTCGGGGGGGGAGTTAGGGAGAGAGTAGGAGACTACAAGTCGGGCTAACCAAACTCGATCCTCTTGAGTATCACGCAGGCTCGCCGATCACAATGAACCAGCGATTCCCTATTGGTAAAAACGCAGGAAACGAATTTCGCCGTTGGTCTTGAGACGCAGGACGGGTTGTTCTGGGATTAGTTCATCCAGTTCAATCGCGAAGTCATCCAGTTGGGAACCACGACGAGTTACGGTGGCACCAAAAACGGTGCGATCGGTGATGCGTCGTACGATCAAAACTTCGTGGCTGCTGCCCTGAGGTGAACCCGGGGCGTCGGCAATGAAGATTTGAGTACCTGGCTCGCCTATGAAATCCAGCAGGGAGTCACCTGCGGCGCTGAGAAAGTGGAGGCGGAAGTCGTTGTCGGTAGTTGCGACTCTAACATTGCTTAGGTAGTCGTATGGGCCGGAGAAACCGAGGTCGCCAGCACTGAAATTCAGCGTGCTCATGATGGTTTCTGGGCTGTGCAGCACGTAATCAATGGTGCGTGTTCCGGTAGCAACTACCTCTACTCCATCCACGACGTTGCCAGATGCCGCCATCGTGACTTGACGACGCAGACGTACGTCGGCATAAGCATCATCAGCGCTAGCCACAATGAATGAATTGTTGCCTTCCTCGGTGAAGTGTTCCAACTCGCCACTGCAAGCCTCTTGGCTTTGACCGTTGATTACCACGGTATTGTGCGCCAAGGAGGTGCGGTAGTAGTTGAAGGTCATCGGCACATCAACGCCGATGTCCCCCGCCTCGTTAAAGACCGGCGTATCGCCACGCCACAGGTTGATATGCCCAACTTGTCGTAGTGACCATGCACGCCGCCGTGGGGACCGTAATCCAGCACCAAGGTGGCGCGGTCTACGGTGTAATTGGATTTCAGTGCGGCCAAGCCAGAAACTTCGTTGTTGGCTAGTGGGTATTCCACCCAGTCTTGGTAAGGCAAGTTCGCCAAACCAAAGATCACCGACGCCAGCGAGGTGCCGCGTCCGTATTGCACCAAAGGACCGCAAAATTCCGACTGCGGGAAGAAGGCCAAACCTTGCTCGTAAACTTCGCGCAAGTTGGACTCAAAGCTTTGCGCTGGGCCATCGTTCAGCTGCGCCAAACGACCGTTCGGGAAGGCCATGCCCAAAGGCATCATCAGCATTTGCTTGATGTCGGTGATGCTGTAGTCAGGACGTATGCGTTGCAGGCCTTGCAGCATAGGCAGCATGGCGCGGAAGGCAAAGAAGTGGTAGCCGAAACTACCTTCCAGCCACATGCCGTCTTCATCGATGCCTAAATTAAACTGCTGGTAGAGTCCAGTCGGGCCATTGATGACCTCGTCGGCAATGGTGACTTCGCCCAATACCATCGCCGCCAGGAATACGCCGGTGTTTTGCCAGCACTGCGTATTGTGGATGCCGTTGTTATTGGTGAGAATCACCTCCATCGCAGGCCGGATCAAGTTTGCATTAACTAGCAACTCCTCCGCCTCATTCAGCAAGCCGGAGCCATGAATCAAGTCTGCGGCGCGCACCAACTCGGTCAGCCATTCGGCTTCATCCAGCGTTTGTCCAAAAGCCTTACCGCCATTTGCCGACGGCGCCCCAGAAACGTCGTGCTGCATGTAATTCGGGTATTTAGCCGCGTAGCCCAACAAGATGTCGGCAACCCGTTGCCCATAAACCGGATCACCCGTCACGGTATAGCTCACGGACATTTGCCAAGCCTCTAGGCTGATCTCCTTATGAATCAGAGTCGCCAAACCACGGTCGAAGGACTCTCCGGTCCAAATGTAATCGTCAACCGGGCAGCGGTGTTGATGCAAGGTGACCATCTGCAACGGAACTTCGTGATCCGGGCAGACATAGTCATTGATCCAAGTGCCTCCTACATCAGGAATTGCGACGGCATTCAGCAACGCAAGATCCATTTCGTCGACGATGCGCCCGATGATAGAACTTGCCCGCTGTTCCAATTTGTAGCGCTTGACTAGGGTGCGAATGTCGCTGGTAGTCAAGGCCAGGGCAGGCTCGTTGGGACGAATCCAGGGCTCAACGATCGTGGCCTCCAGGAAATCGATCTGAATTCCAGTAGAGGAATAATGCGCGAGTTCGACCGGATGGTGCGAAAGAGGCTGATCCTGGGTCAGGATGCGGTAGGTGTAGCGATTTTCGCCCGGAGACAAACGAATCGGACCGTCTACTACACCGAATTGGCGTATGTAGAGAGATCCAATTTGGTTCTCAGGGTTATCAACCAAAACCTCGAGCCGATCGGCGAATTGCTTCGTTTCGATGCGAGACTGGGGAGTGGCTGAGGCAGAGGCGGCAAATGCCGCAACTGAAAGGAACAACGCAACGGGGAGCAGGAAGGTCCGGAGGCCCATTCTGTGAATGACGGGGGATCTGATTCTGAGGAGAGAAAAAAGATCCGGGAGGTGGAGACTCCCGGACTCTACAACTCACAATGCCGATCCAGTGATTATGCCTCGCTCTTTTTGCCTAAAACCCAGTATTTTCGGGCCTTTTAGGTGGTTGCCATCCGAGTTTGCTTAGTTTTCCACCTCTGGAATGAAGGACAACGAACGTAAACCACTTTCCGAAGAGCGGGTTAGCAACAGCAGCGGCTCATCACCGTCGTCCACCAGCTGCAGCGAAAATCCTGGCACCATGGCGGGCCCTTCGGTCATCGCAGCGGCAAAAACAGTACGTGCACTGTTGCGGCGCACTACAACTACCGGGTGTTTGCTACCCATGGGATAACCCGGTGCTCTGGCCAAAAAGACCGTCGTACCCGGCTCCCCTAGCACCAACAAGGTGTTGATTTTGCCGTCATTTTCGAAGGTGATTTCAAACGCCCCGTCGACGTCGGCGCTCTCCACATCACACAAGAACGCATAGGAACCGCCATAGCCAAAGCTTGAAGGCAGCATAGCCAACGAGGTGCTGGCGACGCCCTGACCGTGAATCACGTAATCAATGGTATGGGCGACGTCGCTTTCGACTTCGAACATGTCTGCAAAGTGACCCTCTTCGGTGGTATGCAGCAAACGCCGTTGCTGTACGCCTAGGTAGGCGCCATCAACCGACGCGGTGACCGTCGACGCGCCCTCATCCATGCTGAAGTAGCCCAAATTGCCTTCGGCCTCTTCCTGGTTCAAGCCGTTGATGACCACCGTGCTGTGAGCCAACGTACTTGGGAAAAAGACCTCCGAGACTGCGTTGCCGTAGCCGTCGGAACCAGCTTCGCGGATCCCTTCAGCGCCCTGCATCCAAAGCGTTAAACCCAGCTTGTCATAGTGGCCGTGGCCGCCGCCGTGGGTTCCAAAATCCATCATCGCCATGGTGCGTTGCCAGTAGGGCCCAGAGCGCAAAACTGCCAAACCAGAATCGGGCAAGACCAAGCTAGTAATGTCGTTCCATCCTTCGCGACGGATGTCCGCCGGTCCGTAAAGCACCGCCGATAAGGACCGACCGCGACCGAAAATCGCGATCGGGTCATCCAAACGCGAGGAGTTCGGGAACAAGCCGACAACCTGCTCGTATTCGTCACGCAAACCAGATTGGAATCCTTCACGCGCGCCATCATTTAGCAGCGGCAAAGTATGGTCTGGCAACTTCAATTCGAAGGCAGTGACCAGCATGCGTTCAAGTGGTGAAATGTCGACTTGGATCGGCGTGCGCATGACGCCGTGGATCATTGGCAACATGCCGCGAATGGTGTTGAAATGGTACCCAGGGGAGTTTTCCCACCACATGCCGTCGGCGTTCACGCCTTGGGCTAGCTGAGTCTCCAGCCCACTCGGTCCGAGCAGTGCATTACGCGCCCTTGGGTAATCTTTGGCGTGCAGTCCGGCTAGGAAAAGCGCTGCGTTGTGCCAAACTTGGATGTTGTGTACTCCCAAGTCGTTCAATGCCACCACTTCGATGGCTGGCAATAACAGGCCGTTGGTGATTTGCTGCTGTTCGGCATCGGACAGCAATCCGGACCCTTGCAACAAGTCGTATGCGCTCGCCAAATCGACCAACCATTCGGCTTCGTCCAAACTGAGCGGGAATGCTTTACCCCCGCCTTTATTCGGCAGGTTGTTGCGGTCGTGATAATCGTAATGTTGGTAACGCTGGGCGTACTCCACCAAGATTTCGCGCGCGCGCTGCCCGTATTTGTCCTCTTCGGTTAAGACATAGGTCAGCGCCATTTCATAGGCTTGCTCGCCTATGTAACGGTGGCGATAAGTGGTAATGCATTGGTCATAGGGCTGGCCAGAATAGTGTTTGCCGGTCGCGGGTGAAACATGCAGGTTGAAGTTGATCATGTTCAAATAAACCTGCGTATCGGGACAGCGATAAAGCTGCGTCCAGGCGCCACCCTCGGCAGGGACGTCGACGGCTCGAAGCAGTCGGTTGTCCGCCCTAGTCTTTAGCTTGTCCAACTCATAACCGGTTCGCCGGTCCCGGGGCCAGCGCTTTTGCAGGTCTAAAATTTCAGCCGGAGTGAGGGTTAAACAGGGTTCGCCAGGCAAGGCCCACGGTTCTACGGCCGTCACAAAAGTCGAGGCCAATTCCACCTCGTTTTCATCCACCAGACTGATTTGCAATGGTCGTAGGCTCAGAGGCGCCCCCCGCTCTTCCAAGTAATATTTGTGGGTGTGCTCAGTTTGCGGCGGGACGCGAGAATCTTCGATCTCGGTACCGTCGGCGACACGCAGAGTGCACAGCTTGGACTCCTGACTCTGCACCACAATGACGACATAGTTTTCCTCTTGCCCTAATACGCGAATGGAGGAACTGCCGCCTTGCGCTGGGTTGAATGAGGCGTCAAAACCCGCACTCGGGATTGCCGATCCCGATGCGAAGCCTGACAGGGCAAAGGTCGCAGCGAACGCGACCAGAGAACAATTGAGGGAAGTATGCATGACCATGATGTCTAGGGCTAGGGGCGCCCGCCTCCCCTTCTCGGCCAATAGTCACCAATCAATTAGCCGATCCTTGAACTCTCCCACCGAAAAAAACAAAGCTAGGCGCATGATGAAACACGCCTAGCTCCAAGGGTCAAGCAGTCGCTATTCCAGACTCAAGGTCACTGCTGAACTTGCTTCCGGTTCCTCGAAGGTCAGAGCGCGGCCAGGAATATCCATGTTGACGCTCATGCCAGACGGCAAGTCGCTGCCTTCGGTGACCACGGAAGCGAAGATTGGATTTGCACCTACGCGGCGCACGATCAAAACCGGATGTTTGGTATTACTCGGGAAGCCTGGTGCTTCAGCCAAAATGACCACCGTGCCGGGTTCACCCAGAACTCGAACCGTATTGGTTGCGCCGCCCGACGTCGTGAATGTCACCACGATGTCGTTATTGGCATAACCGGCTTTTTTGTTTTTTAAGTAGTTGTAAGGTCCGCCAAAACCAATATTTCCGATGGTCTCTAGGGACACATTAATGGTCGCCGTTCCTTGGCCGTGCAAGACGTAATCCCAGGTATGGGATTCGTCGCTGGTGGCTCCAAACACGTCCATGAAGCGACCATTAGGGGTGGTGTGGAGCAAACGCTGCAGCGTGCTGCCAGGGTAAACGCCGTCGGTTTCTAAGGACAAGGTGGTCGCGCCGGCAGCTTTGCTGAAGGAACGCGCAGTTGCAGCGCCCTCAACCTCATCTTGGTCCAAACCGTCGCGAATTAAAGTGCTGTGCGCCAGGCTGCGCTTGTACCAACCGTGGTACCAAGGCTCGGAGTAACCGTTGTGGCCAGACTCGCGCAAGACTAGGTCGTCGCCCATCCAAAGTGAAAGGCTGAGTTTGTCGGGGTGGCCGTGCACACCGCCGTGCGGACCGTAATCCACGATGGCCAAGGTCTCGCCGGCGGTATTTGACGAGCGCAAAGTGCTGATGCCATTATTCTCCATGTTGACGGATTCCGGATCCTGCCAACCGCCTTCTTTAACGCTCTTCAAGCCGTAAATAATCGATTCCACCGTATTGCCGCGACCGAACACCTCGAGCGGAGCCGCCACTTCGGCGTCGTCGAATAAAGCGGCGGCTTGTTCGTAAAGCTCGCGCAAGTTGGTATGAAAGGACTGCAGTGAGCCATCGTTCACCAGCGGCAAAGTACCGTCGGGTTGGATGACGTTGATCGGTCCGAGGAACATGTCGCGGATTCTGGAGTCGTCAAGCAAGATGCCTGCACGACGCATGCCTTGCAATGCCGGCAGCAGGGCGCGCAAAGCAAAATAGTGATAACCGAACGAACCTTCGGTCCAAATGCCGTCGCTCAAAATGCCGTCTCTGAGTTGATCCACTACGCCTCCGCTAGCCCAAACAGCTTCGCGTGCCATGGTGAAGTCTTCTAACTGCAACGCCGACAGCAGCACCGCTGAATTGTGCCAGCACTGAATGTTGTGCACGCCAAATTCCTCGCGCTTGGCGGCCAACATTTCTGCCGACGGACGGATCAAATCGTCTTTGACCTGCTCGGCTTCAACGTCGGTCAATGCACCTGAACCGCGGATGAGGTCTAGCGACCGAGCGAGCGCAACCAACCAGCGCGCTTCGTCCAAAGATTGGGTAAGCACGCGCGCGGCACCTTTGCCTTCGGAATCGCCGTGGCGATCGTTGACCGGGTAGGTCAGATAAAGGTCGGCGTATTCGATCAAAATGTCGGCGGCACGTTCAGCAAAGCGCAGGTCGTCGGCGAGCTGATATGCCACGCCCATGTGGAATGCCTGCTCAGCCAATGTCTTGTGTTTGCCACTGTTGTACGCACCCATGATGTAGGCGTATTGTTCGGCTTCGGTATTTTCAGGGCCGTAAATGTGACCATCCACCGGGCATTGGTGGCGGGCTTCATCATTTGGCATGACCTGTAAGGCGTCGCCGTGATCAGGGCAACGATAGCCGCGAGGATCACCTCCTTTAGTGGTTGGAATGGTTAGGGTGGTCAGCAATGCAGCTTCGACTTCGCTCAGCATGCCGTTCATCACATTGCGTGCGCGACCCTTATTGGAGTAGCGGTTTTGCAACGTGGTTTGGTCGGCGGCGGTCATCGCCAATAAGGCTCGACCCGGCAGGTCCAATGGCTCCACCGCTTCAAATTCGCGCATAACAAGCAGCGCGCCTTGCTCGTCAAAAGCTTCCACCGTCATTTGGCGCAAAGTCAGTGGATCGCCCAAACGCGGGATGCGGAAACTGTGATTGCTTAATCCTTCCGTGTCGATCTCAATGGATTGCGACTGATTGCCAAGCGTAACGGCCAGAGTGACGATACCGATTCCTTCGACGTCCAAATCCAGCACCAGTTCCCCACCCTGTTGCTGTAAACCCGAAAGTTCTGCGGTCAAACTGACTGCCCCGGAATCATCATCGCTGTCTTCGCCGCCATCCTCGCCTCCTGATACTCCGCTATCCCCTCCGCCGCCACCAGGTGAATTACCAGCTTGTTCGTCCCCTCCAGATCCAGGACTATCCGTTCCACCTCCTCCGCAGGAGGCAATGAGCAGCAAAAATAGCGTTAGGACGAGGTTATGGGTGCGGAAACGGTTCATGGGTTCATGGGCGGAGGGAACGGACACCGCCATATCGGCACCATTTCCGCACTTAGATAGGAAAAATTAGCCCGTCGGATCCCAACCAAGGGGCTCAAAGCCGCAGGTAAAGTGACGCAGGGCAACTGGTTCGTCGACGATTTTCATACCGTGGTAGTTTTCACGTCGGTCGTAAACGTATTTGACCACTTCGATTACGTAATCCATATGAGACTGGGTGTAGACCCGCCGTGGGATCGCCAAACGCACCAAATCCATCGGTCCCGGCTGCTGGGTGCCGTCGGCCTTGGTATGCCCAAACATGACGGTGCCGATTTCGCAGCAGCGCACGCCGCCTTCCAGGAACAACGCCGTTGAAATGGTCTGGCCAGGTAATTCACTGGGCGGGACGTGGGGTAAAAAACCGCGCGCCTCTAGATAAACTGCGTGTCCCCCAGCCGGGCGCAGCAACGGCACACCAAGTTTGTCCAAGGCTTTCCACACATAACGGGTCGAGCGGATGCGGTAGTTGAGGTAATCCTCCTCCAAAACTTCATCCAAGCCTACAGTCAGCGCTTCCAAATCCCGTCCGGCCAAGCCGCCGTAGGTGGGGAATCCTTCGGTCAAAATAAGCAGGTTGCGGCATTGCACCGCGAGGTCGTCATTATTCAACGCCAAAAAGCCACCGATATTGCCGAATCCATCTTTTTTGGCGGACATCCATGCCCCATCGGTCAACCGGAACATCTCATGGGCGATCTCCTTCGGGGTGCGATCCTGCTGCCCTTCTTCGCGCAATTTGATGAACCACGCATTTTCCGCAAAACGAGCGCAATCCAATAGCAGCGGAATCTGATGGCGATGACAGACGTCGGCGGTTTGTTTGATATTTGCCAACGACACTGGCTGCCCACCACCGGAATTATTGGTGACGGTGAGCAGAACCATCGGCACGTCGCCTTCATGCTGGGACAAAAATTGATCCAACTTGGCTATATCGATATTGCCCTTAAAAGGGTGTTCACTTTCCGGTCGTAGCCCTTCCTCAATCACCAAATCGACGGCTACGGCCCCGGTATATTCGACGTTGGCACGGGTGGTATCAAAGTGCGTATTGGCGGCGATGTATTTACCCTTACCCCCCAGCGAACTAAACAAAATCTTCTCGGCAGCGCGGCCTTGGTGAGTCGGAATAATGTGTCGCATGCCGGTCAGTTCACGCACTTTGTCACGGAATCGATAAAACGAGCGTGCCCCGGCGTAGGACTCGTCGCCCCGCATAATCGCCGCCCATTGATCCTGGCTCATTGCCGACGTACCTGAGTCGGTCATCAGGTCGATCGTCACCGTTTCCGCTGGCACCGAAAACACATTGAACTTGGCGGCAATCAAATGCGCGGCACGTTCTTCGCGAGTCAGCTGTGGCAACGGCTCGACGACCTTCACCTTGAACGGTTCAATGATTGTTTGGGCTTGAAACATTGCCTGACCTTAAGCCCGCCCATAAAAAAAACGAGGCTAGGAAAATAAGCTTCCTAGCCTCGCCTTCTATCCCCGAATTTCTAATCCTTCTCGCTGTCCTGTCCACAACTTAAAGGCAACCGAAATTGGGAATACCCAACCGTGTCTCTTCAACTACACATTGCGTCTAGGAGGCGCGTACCTCGCAGTATTTTCATTTTTTTCTAAAGTTTCCGGAATTGCCGTCGTAATCTATTTACCGCAAATGGCTTACGAATTATCGACTTTTTCACAACTTCCACAGACTTCATCCAACTGAACCCAGCTGGCTAGATATCCTGTTCCTGAACCCGGTTCGTCATTCCAGTACGCCATGTTTACCTCACTCCTCCTTTGCTGCGCCCTTTCCCCTCAGGCCGCCGACGCCGTCAGCGTTGAAACCGCTGTAGCAGCCATTTACGAGCTCCAAGAGGCCAAAGCCGACGACTACGACATTGGTCGTGCGTTGATGAATTTGGCAAATATCAACGATCCGAAGGCCGCAGAAGCCTTGGCTGAGTTAGTGGAAGACCTTGAGGGTCAGTTGCGCCATTCCGCAATCATGGCTTTGGGCACCTGTAAGGCCGAAAACCGCGAAGAAGTCCTCGCCGACCTACTCCTCAAAAGCAAACACCAGCCCGACCGTATTTCAGCTGCGTCGGTCATGGTCAAAACCGAGGCTGGGCGAGATTGGATGATTAAAAAATTCTCCAAGCTCAAAGACGCCCCAGTCAAAGCTATTTTGATCCGCAGCTTGGACCGTGGTAAGGACCAAGACAAGCTGCTGATGAAAGCAATCAAGGACAAAAACCCTACGGTCCGCAGCAGCGCATTGCGAACCGCGGCGGAGCTGGGTTTAGAACAAGCGCGTAAAACTGCACTCAAAGCACTGGGCGACGCAAACCTCTCGGTGCGCACTGGGGCGGCCATCGCTTGCGGGACTTTCGGCGGCGCTGCTGCATTTACCGCAATGGCCGAGTTGGCGTTAGAAGCTCGCGGCCCAGAGTTGAGGTCGGGCTTGCGCCGTGGAATGAAGTTGGCGGATGAGCCGGAAGAGGTGGAAGTGCTGTGCAAGACCATGGGCAAAGCGCGCAAAAACGAGGGCAAGGCGCTGCTTGCTCAAGCATTGATCGTGGCCGGAGTAACCCATCCAGAAATAGCCGGCCCTGCATTTGGCAAGCTGCTCGAAGACAAAGACAGCGGCATTCGAAAGTACGCCTTGCGCGGCATTGAAGCAACGGCCCATGAATCCTCGCTGCCTTTGATCATTGAACTGTTGGATCATGAAGAGTTGTTGATCCGCAGTGATGCAGTGCGTGCGTTGAGTTCGTTCAAAACCGTCCCTACGGTGCACGCCAAACGCATCGCTGAAATGAGTCGCGATACCAGCCCGGTGGTTCGTTTGTCAGCAACCATGGCGTTGCACACCCTAGAGACCGACGTCAGCCTGCCGGCACTAGCAGATCGATTGGGCGACGACGCCTGGGCAGTGCGAGACGTTGCAGTCGAAGCTCTGGCTGCAATGCGCTCCATTCCGGCCACCCGTTTGTTGGCCGAGCACATGAAACGCGCCAAAGGATTGGTACGCGAAGAAACTTGGACTTATTTGAAGGCGCTAACCGGACAAGACTTCGGTCCGGCTGGGGAATCTTGGAGCAATTGGCTGAACGATCAACCCGATGACTACCAATTGCCGGATCCGGAACAAGCGCAAAAAATGTTGGTAGAGTTGGCCGCCAGTCGCTCGAAACATGATGCCGGTTACGGCACGGTTGAGTATCACGGCATCGCGGTTCGACCTGGCGGCGTAGTGTTCATTTTGGACCTGTCAGGGTCTATGGGTTTCAACTACACACCTGACGCGCAATTATTCCACGACTACTTCACTAAAGAATTGATGGCCACGATTGAACGTCTGCATGGCGAGCATCATTTCAACATCATTACTTTTAGTAGTAGCGCCGGAGTTTGGAGAACTGGACTGGTGCAAGCCGACGACGAATCGAAAAAGGCGGCGGTGGAATACATCTCAAAGAAAAAGCCCTGGGGTGGAACCAACTTGTACGCCGCCATTGAACTTGCCTTCAAGGAAAAAGAAGTGCAGCAGATTTATGTCATGACCGACGGCGACCCGACGGTGGGATTGACTCTGAAATCTCAGATCATTGACAATGTAGTTGAGCTCAACCGCAGCCGACGCATTCGCATCCACACCATCGTCGCAGGTGATGTGGACGGTAACTTTTTGAATGAACTCGCGGTCCTGAATGGCGGCACCAGCGTGGACTTGCGCAAGAGCTTCAAAGAGGAGTACACCGAAGAAGTTGAAGAAGACGAAGAGGAGTCCGAGGACTAGGATCTCTTTGATTGCTCAAGCAACAAAGCTTGGCTAGTGTTGAAAAATTTCCAATATTTTCCAACACCAGCCCATGGTTCTTTATATACCAGTATTGCGGAAAGAGTTTTACTCAACTCCTAAAAACTTCACCAAACCAAAGATGGTCGGCTGGATCTCCAGCGCCCTCCATCGCCTCCTTTCGTTTTCCGCGCTATGTTAACCATTTTCCTTTTTTGCTTTTCGAGCGCCCTGCAGACTCCAGACTCAACGAGTGTCGAAGCCGCAGTCACCGCGATTCATGAACTACAAGACGCAAATGCTCAAGATTACGAAATCGCACAGGCATTGGCGAAGTTGGCTGTCATCGACGATCCAGAGGCTGCCGAATCTTTATTTGCGATTGTCCAAAAACTAGACAGTACGTTACGCGTAACTGCGGTCAAGGCGATTGAGTTTTGCCCAAACGCAAACCGAGATCAAGTACTCCAGCGCTTACTCACTCATAGCAAGCACTGGGGAGATCGAATTGCCGCCGCGTCAGTGCTAGTGAAAACCGCTGAGGGACGGAATTGGATGATTCAAAAGTTCTCAAAGTTAAAAGATGCTCAGGTGAAAGCGACCTTATTTGGCAGTCTCGAACGCGGTAAATCCGAAGATCGAATTCTGCTGAAAGCAATCAAAGACAAGTCTCAAATCGTCCGAAGCGCTGCCATACTCGCGACGTCCAGACTCGGATTGGATGATGCCCGGACAGCGGCGCTCAAAGCCCTCAACGGCCGCAATCTGATTGAGCGCACCGAGGCTGTTTACGCCTGCGCAACGTTTGGAGGCGAAAAAGCCTTCATGGCGTTAGCGAAATTGGCCCTCGAACGACACGGCCCGGATTTCCACGCAGAACTTTGGCGTGGTCTGCGCATGGCCAAAGAGTTGGATGAAGTAGAAGTGCTATGCAATACGATGCTAAAAGCACGCGACGAAGAAACTCAGGTCTTTCTGGCGCAGTGCTTGATCAAAGCCGGAGTAAACCGGCCAGCTGTAGCTGGAGCCGCATTCGGTAGATTGCTGGAACGCAGAAATAATGATTTGCGAATACTGGCTTTGCGGGGAATCGAAGCAACGGCGTATGAGGAATCCTTACCCTTGATTATCGAACTATTGGACCACGAAGACCCCAGGATTCGCAGCGATGCGGTCCGAGCCCTAAGCTCATTCCACACTGTTCCCGAAACATACGCCGAACAAATTTCTGAAATGAGCCGTGACAAAAACCCGGCCGTAAGGGTATCCGCAACAATGGCCCTGAACAATGTTCCACGGGAAATAGCCCTTCCCGCACTTGCGGAACGATTGAAAGATGAAGTGTGGTCCGTGCAAGATGTGGCCGTCGGGTTGCTAGGAGGAATGCGTACCGTTTCAGCCACCCGCTTATTGGCCGAGCACATGAATCAGAGCTTCCTTAAAGGTATAGTCCGCGAATTAACCTACGAGCATTTGAAAGCCCATACAGGTCAAGACTTCGGCCCGACCTCGGCGTCCTGGAGCCGTTGGCTCAACAATCAATCCGACGACTACGAGTTACCGGAGATTGACAAAGCAAAGGCAATGCTAAAAACATTGGAAGCCAAACAGGTTGCGGACAATGACAAATATGGAGCGGTCACATATCACAACATTCCTGTTCAGTCCGGGGGCGTAATTTTCATTCTGGACCGGAGTAAATCCATGGGCGAAAAGTTCTCCTTCAACGCTCAGCTGCTCCACGAATATTTTTCCCAAGAACTGATCGCCACCATTAAATCGCTACGCGGTGATCATCATTTCAATCTAATTTTTTTTAGCGATCGAGCCACATCTTGGAAGCCAAACCTAGTTCAAGCGGACGAACAATCAAAGAAGGCGGCAGTGGAGTACGTCGCCCACCTGCGGCCGGGTGGGTCTACCCAACTTGCCAAGGCGATTGAGCTTGCTTTTCTTGATAAGGACGTTCAACAAATCTACATCATGACGGACGGTGACCCTTCAGGGGGCGAGATGATGAAGGCAACCATCATTGATCGTGTGATGGAGCTAAACCGCCACCGCCGGATTCGTATTCACACTATTGTTGCCGGAGATGTTCACGGAGAATTTTTAAAGGAGCTCGCTACGACGCATGGTGGAACCTGCGTGGATTTACGATAGCGAACTCATGTTGACCAACGCCGCACAGAGATCCGACTAAAGCCTGTCCACCACGATGCCCTGTTTTTGGCACAGCTCAAACAGCGTCGTACGCAAGGGCTCCAGCGCTAGCTTGGATTTGGCTTTGATCAAAATTTGACGGCGATAGCGACCGCGTATTTTTTCCACTGGCGGTGGCGCTGGCCCTAAAAATTCACAATGGGGAGCCGGTATCGCGCGCAGCGAAGTGCCTGCTTTTTGCGCCATTTGCTCAACCTTGGCCAACTCTGGCGCTTCAAAGGTAATGCGCAGTGCGTGGCTATAGGGCGGATAGCCGAACATCTTGCGCTCTGCCAATTCCTCGCGGGCAAAACTGCGGTAATCATGAGCCGCCGCGTGGCGCACCGCAGGATGCTCCGGCAAAAAAGTTTGCACGATGACTTTGCCGCCGCGTTCACTGCGCCCGGCACGGCCACTGACTTGGGCAATTAAATTAAAGCAACGCTCCGCGGCGCGAAAATCGGGTTGATGTAGGGCGGTATCGGCATTCAACACTCCGACCACAGTGACGGTCGGAAAATCCAATCCTTTGGCAACCATTTGCGTGCCCAGCAAGACGTCGAGTTTGTCGCCACCGAAGGCCTCTAGTACCTCTTCATAGGATTCACGCCGGATCATCGTGTCCCGATCCATGCGACCTAAGCGCGCTTGCGGCAACATACGTTGCACCGCTTCCTCAGCGCGCTCAGTGCCGACGCCAACCAACTGCACTTGGCTTGCTTTGCATTCCGGGCACAAGCCTGGCTCCGGGAACTCACCCATGCACATGTGGCAGACCGCGCGCCGTCGCCACTTATGAAAAGTAACCGGCACGTCGCAAGTTCCACATTGCACTACGGTGCCGCAAGAACGGCATTGCCAAGCTGGCGCATAGCCTCGTCGATTCAAAAACAAAATAGCCTTTTCACCGCGCAGCAAGGCTTGCTCCATCGCCGTTTTCAAAGGTGACGACAACACCATCCAATGCCCTTGCTCGGGCTTTTCTTGGCGCAAGTCCACCAATTGAATTGGCGGCAAACTGCCACCGGCGACGCGGTCGGGCAGTTCCAATAACTTCAATCCGCCATCCTGGTGAGCGGCATACCACGATTCCAACGACGGCGTCGCAGAACCCAAAACGGCAATAGCTCCTTCCAAACGCGCACGCTCCAGCGCCACCTCGCGCGCATGATAACGCGGCACAGATTCTTGCTTAAAAGAGGTTTCGTGTTCTTCGTCAACGATGATCAAACCCAAGCGTTGCACCGGCGCAAATAAAGCCGAACGCGCGCCAACCACAATTTGAATGCGGCCTTGATAAATCGCCGCCCATTGATCATGGCGTTCGGCGTCGGTCAAACCGCTATGCAGAACCGCAACTTCACCAAAACGTGCCCGAAAACGCGAAACCGTCTGGGGAGTTAATGAAATTTCAGGCACCAATACGATGGCTCCGCGCCCTTGGGCCACGCTTTCTTCAAGCGCGCGCAAATACACCTCGGTCTTGCCGGATCCAGTAATTCCAAAAAGTAAAAACCCCAACCCTGGTTGATACTTTTGCGCATGCACTAACTGATCCACGCAAAACTTTTGCTGCGCAGTTAATTCATGCGGCTTATCGCGAATCAATTCACTATCCGCAAACGGGTCCAAAACATCCTGCCTTCGGGTGAAGCGCACCAAGCCTTTTTTGGCCAAAGTTTCCAACGGCGATTTAGACAAGCCGGTTCGATTCAAAAACTGGCGCACATCGACCGGCCCACCGGCTTGAGCTAAATAAGCCAAGGCCTTTTCCTGTTTCGGGTAGCGCTTGGCCAAACCATCCATGGCTTCTTGATCTAGCGCCTTAGCCACCACTAACTCCACCACCAGAACAGTGCGACGAGGACGGTTTTTGCGTAACGCAGCCGGCAACATCGCAGCCAGCACATTCCCCCATGAGCAATAGGATTCGTCAGCTATAGTGCGTCCTAAGCGCAGCAACGCCGGGGTCAGTAAAGGTAGCTCGTCCAGCACCTCATAGACATCGCGAATGCGCTCAATTGGCACGTTTGCTGGTGGGTGCGGGTCGACGTGCACCACCACTCCAACCATGCTGCGCTGGCCAAACGGTACCTTGACGCGCATACCCTCCTCCACCGAGCCCATGGACGTTGGTAGTGAATAACTGAATTGGCGTCTGACCGGCGTATTCAGCGCAACCTGTAAATAGGTGCCTGCTGGCTCGCCAAACAGCAAGCCGTTTCCGGGGTACGCGCTCATGGCGGCATTGTAGGCTTCGCCCGATCACCGATAATGCCCCCTGCCATGACAATCCCAAACCAAGATGCGCGTACTCCAGTCACCCTGTTGACCGGTTGGTTGGGCGCGGGCAAAACCACATTGCTCAACCGTATTTTGGCCGATCCGCAGGGCCACAAGTTTGCCGTATTGGTCAATGAATTTGGTGACATTGGCGTGGATGATCGATTGGTTACGAAGTCCAAAGATGACGTGGTTGAGTTAAGCAACGGTTGTGTGTGCTGCACGGTGCGCGGCGACTTGGTCAAGACCCTAAAAAACCTACGCCGACGTCGTCCGCCACTGTTCCGTCGGCGTGAGTTTGATTGGGTGTTAATTGAAACCACTGGCATTGCCGAACCCGCCCCTCTGCTGCGCACCTTCTTGGTCGAATCAGACATTTCGGTTGCGTATCGCGTCGAATCCGTCATCGGAATGGTTGACGCACGCAACCTGGAAACCGCCTTGCAAGAAAGCAGCGCCATCGAACAACTCGCGCTGGCCGATCTACTAATCCTGAACAAAACCGATTTGGTCTCTACAGAGCAGACGGTTCAGACCCAGCAACGGTTACAGGGAATCAATGCCGCGGCGCCAATTCTCCGCGCCCAAAACGCCAACATCGACGTTGCCGAAATCCTCAAAGCCCGTACTCCACGTGGTTTGGAGGACTTACATGAGCATGAGAGTGAACACAACAATATGCAGTCCATCAGCCTGCGCAGCGAGCACCCACTCGACGAAATGAAAGTACAACTATGGCTCAGCGCCTGTGCCACCATGCTGCAAGGGAAATTGATCCGCTATAAAGGATTTATCAACCTCTACCAACGCCAAGAACGCGGCATCATGCAGGGCGTTTATGAGTTGTATACCGTAGACGCCGGCCAAAAATGGCACGAAGACGAACCCCGCGTTACGGAACTCGTCTTCATTGGTCGTGATCTCGATCGGGAATTTTTGGCGCGTGGTTTAAAGGCGTGTCAGGCCGATTGCTAAGGCATTTCGCCACCAGCCATTCCCTAAGAAAATTATTTCTTTTCGTCCATATAGTGAATCTGGTCGCCGCTGTCGTGATCTGAGCCTTTTTGGTGCGAACCGAGGCGGAAATGTTCCAGTCGCAGCTTGGCTCTTTGATCGGCGCCTTTTACTACAAAAACGCAACTAGGGGTAAATAGCAAGAGCAAAGCAGCAGCGGTGAGGAGTTTTTTCATCGTTCTATTTGGGATCTGGGAGTTTGGCCAGCAACTCGAGCAAGGAATCTTCCAAATTCTGCCGCTGCCAATCATTCAGGGAAACGGTACGCAGCAAATCCTCGCGTGTGCGTGGCAATTGTTTGGAAATTTGCTCCAGGTGGCGGCGGTGAATCAATCTTTCACTCGGCAAACCCAGTTCGTCGGCGGTATTTTTGCGCCAGGAACGCAGAGATTCGTAGTTCTCGCGCTGCTGTTTACGCTGACGTCGCTCGGTCGCATCCATTTTTGGCGCCAGCGGGCCATCAATGACCTTGCCGACGGCTTCCCCCAGCGCGGCCATGATTTCTTCACCCACTTTTTTGGCTTTGGGCCAGCCTATCCCGCGTCGGCCGGCCAGCTCGCGCATTTCAGCAGGAGGAGATGTCGCCAGATCGATCAGCGTTTCGTTGGACAAAATGCGAAATGCCGGCTTATCCACCCGCTCGGCAGTCAATTCACGCCATTGAAATAGCTCGCGCAGGCGTGCTTTGGCCTCAGGATTGAGCCCACGCGCCTGTTTCATACGTTTCCAGCCCTTTAAATTGATCTTGCGCGGCTCTAGGACTTCGACCTCAAGGCGGCGAAATTCGCCGTGCGCGACCTCCATCAAGTCGAGGCTTTGCAGCTCGTCGTTTAAGCGTTGGTAGAGATCCGGCAAAAAGTGCGTATCGGTGCGCGCATATTCAATCTGGGACGAACTTAACGGACGTCGTCCCCAGTCCGATCGCTGCTCCTTTTTGGACACTTTTAGGCCATAATTTTCCTCTAGCAGGTGGGCCAAACCGGTGCGCTGATAGTTCAGCAGCGTCATCGAAACCTGGGTATCGAACAAGCCTCGGACGTCAGCGCCGAGGTCCTGGCGCAGCAGCATTAAGTCGTACTCAGCGGCGTGGAAAATCTTGACGATATCCGGGTTGCCGAGCAGCGGATTAAGCGCTTTGAGTTCGTCGCCCAAGGGTAGTGGATCAACGATGTAATCCTTGCCGTCGGCAGTCACTTGCAGCAGGCACAGCCGGTCTCGATAGGCAAAAAAGGAGTTCGATTCAGAGTCCACGCCCAACACTTTCAAACCTTCCCACTGCTGAATGCAGCGGTGTAAAGCGTCGGGCGTGTCGATAAGTTCCGCTTGGGGCCAGCGTTTAAGATCGGCAAGATTCACAGACTGAAATCATAGGAGAACGCGCCCCCTATCTACAGCCGACCTTTGCGCTTATTTCAGGAAGATGTAGCACGGAGTGGCGTAGGCCGACTTCCACACGCTGTTGGCTTCCAGCTCGGTGCGATACCAGGAAGTTCCGTCCGTAGGCACAGTCGTCGCGGTATGAAGTACGCCCTGGCCAGAAATGTTGGTGTGTTCGGCCAGCAATTCCTCGGCTGCATCGCCGACAGTGCCCCGGTAAATGCGCACCGTACAAACGTCTGCTCCAGTGTTGTAGTAGGAGTCAATACTGACCGGGTAGTTCGGCGGAATCTGTGAAGCATTGACCTGAAAAATGTCGCCCATGATCAGTTCGCGGCCACCATTATCACTCAGGTTGTTGTACAAAAACGGACCGTTCGACAAGTAGGTTTTGCCGTTTTTCAGGGCAGTCAGTACGTTGGCATCGTTCAAAGCACCTTGCACGTAAGTGTGGTTGGCACCGAACTCAACAGCTTCGTCGTGGGTATCCGAACCAGAGAAAGGATAGGTGATTTTGCCTTCCAACAAACGCTTGGTCCACCATTGTTTGTGCGCTGGTGAAGCTTTCCCGCTAGTCACGTCATGGTTCCAAATTTCGGTGCCGGTGGTCATATTAACTTCCATGCCTTCGAACAAATCGACGGAGTTGAATGCAATCGTGTCTCCACCCGGATGATTGGCGATCGCGAAGCCACCTTCTGCAACCGTTTCACCCACGTTGACGTCTTGGTTTCGGATCGGGCCATCACATGCGCCGAGGAAATAATCTTGACCACCAGGCTTGTCAGACGTAATTCCGTGGCCGCCCATGTGAGCAATTCCGCGACTCCAGTGGCCACCCAAGAAGCAGGTGGTATCGAAAATGTCCGAGCCCCACTGTGGGCCGTGCTCTTTGTTGGTCATTTCCAGACCCAGCAACACCACAAAATCAGGCAGGTCCAAGCTGCTTGCCTCGGAATCCACTAAAGCGAACTCGTTATCGCCCTGAATACAGTAAGAGTGCGTGGAAGTACTGAAAAAGTCATAACCCAGTCCCAAAAATTGATTGCGCAACTGCTCATTGTTGAATGACCCAGTAACGTTGAAGCTTTCAGCCGCGCAGCTAGGGCAACCGGCAATGGCTTGGTCGCGGCAGTTATGCACGTGCAGGTCGCCAGCAACGAAGCCGCCTGCAGCTCTAGAACCGCCGTAGCGCTGCTGCCAAATGGCCGGCGGGCCCAAGTATGGCGCCAGTAATTCCACCGAATGACTGTGGGTGACGGTTTGCATCTTGCCAGAAGCGTCCGTGTAGTGGAGATTTACATCCATCACTGCTTCGTCGCCGGGTTGTGCATTAAGCGGGAATAGTTGGGCCAAATTGACGTCAAAAGTCAAGTTTCTAGCCTGCGGTAGACCGGCACGACGGATTTCCGAGATCTTGAGCTCGATCTGGTTGGCCAGCTCAGCCTCTTGCGAAGGGTCCAGGGCTTTGATTTCTTCGATCGGGAGGAACATGCGATCCGAGCGACGGTGGCTGATGTCTACCGGCAGTTTTTCCAGCATCATGTGCACGTCTAGCAGGTCGCCGGAGTCACCCAGCAAGCGCTCAGCACCGAGGCCGATTTGCGCCAGTATGGTTCCATCAACCGTGCGTACGTCTACTCCCTGCAAGTGGATAGCGCCGTCGCCAGCGTTGTAAGCCTGAACCTGCATAGGCACGACGTGCTCCAGTTCGCGCACGTGGCCCATCAGCCCAAAAGGCAGAATATGGACCGGGCCGTCGCCTAAGGCGGTTTGCGGGGAGCCGGCATCGAGCGGAGCCAGGGCCAATCCACCGGCCACGGCACCAATTCCTAGAAGAATGAGGGAGGGGAGTCGCATGCTTCTTTATTCTGCCATAGAAAATGAGTTCGCGTCTGCCCTTCTGGACCGCCTTGTTGGCGTCGTTGTTCATCCTGCAGGGAATGTGGTGGAGTTTGCTTTTGTGGCGTAACTCCGACACTGAGCGGGAGATCGAGTTGAAAGTGCTGCAGGAGCGGCTGCAGCGGGCAGAAATCCAGCTCGATTATTTCATGGAAGGCGCGCCAGTCGAAAGCGCCGACGACATCCGCCGCGAAGGCTGGGGCGCGATGCAGCCGCAATTCCCTGGCATAGTTTTGGTGCCGCCAGCGAAATTGCAGGTCAGCGCGAATGAGATTGAGAAGCTGAATTCCGAGCAATCTCGCCAGCACATGATGGTATTTGGCGAGGCGTCGGCGTTTTTGGTGGTGGTCGTGCTGGGCTTAGGCCTGTTAGTGCGGACTTACCGGCGCGAGGCGTTTTTGGCATTGCAGCAGAGCAATTTTTTGCACGCGGTCACCCACGAATTCCGCTCACCGTTGCAATCGCTGCAGTTGACGCTGGAAACCATGATCCGCCGTCCCAATCCGCAGCGCGCACGGCGTTATGCGGACAATATGTTGGAGGACATCGCGCGGCTGGAGAGTTTGGTCGACAACTTGCTCGCGGTCGGCAGATTGGAAGTGGAACCGTTTCGTGCACGTACTCAGATCGTGGAAATGAAGCCCGCAATTGAGGAGATTTTGCAGCGCTATGCCCTGTCCCACCCCGCCGAGGCCGAGCGCATCGAAATGGAACTCGCCGACGGGTTGGTGGCGGAAGCGGATTCAAGCACTTTTGAGCCAGTGGTGCGAAACCTGCTCGAAAACGCGCTGAAATATGGCGAGGGAAAGGCGGTTTCGGTGCGCATGGACCAGGAAGCTGGCTACGTGCGCTTGACCGTTTCGGATTCTGGCCGCGGTTTA
>JACNIZ010000244.1:947-4642 GCA_014382805.1 Planctomycetota bacterium | reverse complement strand
CCCCATGTGCGAAGTCAGGAAACAACATTCCGTGTGCATCCTTCCCCAGCAGCAGGAAGGCGCCAGCTTTCCCCCCGCTTCCACTCTAGGCGGCAACGAGCCGCAACAACAATCCACCACCTCAACTCCGAATGGAGCCGGTGGCACGACTACCGACCAACAGCCGGGCAATCCTATGAGCGGCATGTGGGTGTTGGGCTTGATGTTCGTTGTGGTGTATCTGTTTTTGATTCGCCCGGAACGCAAGCGTCAAAAAGCGCAAACCGAATTGCGCGCATCGATCACCAAGGGCGACAAGGTGATTACCTCCGGCGGTATCCACGGCGCCGTAGTCGCTTTGGACGAAGCCATCATTACCTTGAAGGTAGATGATGGCACGCGAATTAAATTTTCGCGTAACGCAGTCGTGCACATCACGTCTGACAAAGGGGAGGCTGCTGCCGAAGCAGCGCCAAAGTCTTGAGCACGCTAATTTTTTAGCCGTGGTCACAGGCTGATGAAAATGGCTTCCCTTTAGAAGCCATGGCAGATGTTGTTACTACACGGCCCGGTCAGGCCGCAGAAAATTTTGTGGCTGCACAATTGCAAAGCTGCGGTTGGCAGATTTTGGCGCGCAATAAGCGCACGCCCTTTGCCGAGGTGGATTTGTTTGCACTGCCGCCGCCTCTTGGTAGCGCATTGGTTTTGGTGGAAGTCAAAGCGCGTCACCCATTGAGTTGGGCACAACACGAGCTGAGCCTAGGCTGGAAACAACGCCGTCGGCTAGCGCGAGCTTTGCTTTTCGAGGCCAACCGCTTGCGATGGGGCGGTGAAATACGTGCAGACTTGGCGTTGGTCGAATTAGATGCCGGACGGCCAAAGTCTTGGCAACTAGTTGAGGGAATCGACTTGTTGGATTAAGTCGGCAACGTATTCTGCTGGCAACTGGGTAATCTTTTTCTGCTCCAACAAGCGCCTAGCCAAGGCACTGAGTTCGACGTCGCTTAGTAAATGCCAATTCGCTAATGCGGGCAGGTTTTCCTGACGGGCGACTTGGACTAAATCGGTTAATAGGCGTCGATAAGGTCGGTAATAGGGCGCCATCGGGCTGCGTGCGGTTTCCACGGTTTCGGCCAATGCCCAGCGCGGCTGGTGGCCACTGGCCATGGCCCGCAATTGAGCACGGTATTCCCAGTCCCCCAACAACATGGAATCCTGAAGCAAGGAATACAAAGCGGTGTGCACAGCTTCGAGCAGATCACCGCGTTGCTGGATCCAGGGCAGAATGTCAGGCAGATGGCCAGATTCATGCAACAACAAACTTATCCATTGCAGTTCAGTTGCAGTGTTTGATTGCATGCTTTGCGCACGCAGACGCAGGGGTAAATCCACATCTTCCGGCAATCGGCCGACGTCTAGGTAGCCCCGATCCGGTTGAATAACTAATTGGGTGTCGAGGTTAAGTTCACTTGCCCGATTTTGTTGCACCGCGATTTGCTCGCCAAGTTGATCAGACAAATCTCGTCGGGCGTAAAAACCTCGGAATAGCGCAGCACCCGCAAAAGCGGTGCGATCGCTACTTGAACCACTTTTGGCCAAGTGAATTTCCAACGGCAAGTCCATGCCGGGCCATTGGATGTGCAAGCGCTGAACTCCATTTAAAATCAGCAAACGCGCGCTTTGCCCAAAGCTTTGGCCCAACACAATGGCGTAATGGTGGTCCGCTAATAATTGAGACCAAGCGGTGGCCTGGCTTTCGGGTTTCAGTAATTGCCCCAAGCCAGCTGGCAGTTGGTAGCGCGCAGCGGTTTGCCATTGGCCCGGCAGGTTGAGCTGTTCCGCCCAAGTATCCATGCTGCGTAAAAAAGCCTCAAAGGAATCAGAGCGCTGGGCTTGCAGTTCCACTACGCCACGCTCCAGCAGTGCTGTTAAACGCTGCTCCTCACTTTGTCCGACGGCGCGTTGTAAAGAAATTTCGCGTTGGCATAACTGCGCCAAAGAACTCTGATCGTGCTGGAGGGCGAGCGACTGAATCTGGTACAGCGCGTCTGGATTGGCACATTCAAATGCATCTTCCATTAACGTCCGCCACGGCTCTTTTGCACCGGTTGCAACAGCGAAGCGCGAACGCACCGCGTTGGCAAAACTTCGCGCGTCTGCCCAATCTTTGGCTGCTGTTAAATGTTGCTTGGCTGCATGCGTTTGGCCGAGGTTCATTAAACTGCCTGCCGCTCCGAGCCGAATCCAGGCGAAATTCGGCCAGCGTTCGGCCAAGCGCTCAAATTCGGCAGCCAATCGCTGTGGGTCTTGATACAAACGCGCGTACAAATATTGTACCGCCGGGTTGTTTGGTTCGGCGAGTGCGCGCTGGGCCGCACGTTGGTATTCAATCGCACGTTGACCTTTGTGGATGGCCCAATTTTGACGATATCGTTCCGCTTCTACGCTACCGCTATTTTCCCACCGTGCCTGATCCAAAATTTGCGCGTAAGCCGTGTCGTCATTTTGCCAATGAGCTTGCCATAATTCAGCCGGTTCAAAGTCAGCAGGCGGTTGCCATAAGTGGGAAGGGCTGGCGCATCCGCATAGGAGGAGAATCAGCCACCCACTCTGCAGCAGTAGAGTCCGAGCCGATTGCATTAATTAGCCTCGGGTGTAGGCGCTGGACAAATCAAAAAAGCTCGCCGTTGATCCACCCCCAGCAATAGACTTTCTTCGTCGCTTAGATGCACGGCTTGTTGCGGCGATGAAAAGGATGGTCCGTCACATGCTGGGCGGTTGCCGCCGAGCAACAAAGGAGCTTCGTAGCGCACCATGGCGGCGGCTAAACCGGCGTTGAGCAGGCTGCCATGAAGACGGGCCCCACCCTCCACCAGGATTCGGCGAATGCCGTATTGTTGGCGCAATGGAATGAGCGCCGCTTTTAAATCCAAGCCATTTCCGGTACGAGGAACGCGAATATGATGATCGTCATGCCTCGGAAGTGGCGATTTTTGGTCAATTAACCACAAGCGTGGCCCGGCTGCTTGCATCACCGCACTACTCTTATCATCAAAACCGGCTTGGCTAGGAAGCAGGCAAATACGCAGCGGTTGCGAGCGTACTGCAACACCTTGAGGCCGGGCGGTGAGCTCTGGATTGTCCAATCTCAAAGTTTGGCTACCGACCATGACGGCATCGCCCAAGGCTCGCAACTGATGTACTTCGGCGCGAGCTTCAGGGCCGCTTATCCACTTGCTGATGCCGTCGGATGTGGCGATTTTGCCGTCGACGGTACTGGCCCATTTCAATAACACCCAGGGCAAATCAGGCTTGGTTAAAGCGGATAAAAAGGCTGGGTTTTGCTCTTCAAAGCGAGGTTGATTGGCCTCCACTCCGGAATCATCCACCTCGATGCCAGCTTGTTTTAATATTTCCAATCCAGCGCCGGCATGGCGCGGGTCTGGATCCAAGGCAGCGACCGTTACCTTTTTTATTCCCGCTTGTAGTAGCGTAGTGGTGCAGGGCGGACGTTTTTTGCCCTTGGTGGACGAACAAGGCTCCAGAGTTACCACCATTTCGTCGACGACGCCTGGCACAGCGAGATCCTTTTCAAGATCCCAAGCACCGACGTTACGCAATGCGGCTTCTTCGGCGTGCGGACCACCAAATGCCGAATGGTGCCCGCATCCAACGATGTGACCGTTTTTCAGTGCTACCGCTCCGACGCGCGGATT
>JACNIZ010000244.1:0-937 GCA_014382805.1 Planctomycetota bacterium | reverse complement strand
GCGCCCGCCGGCCAAGGGAGACCCCTTTCCAACACCCCAGGCCCCGATGTCCCGAAGTGCGGCTCCTGGGGTGGGCGGCCCCCAAAAGGCGGAAGGGGCCCCGCACCCACCGTTGTGCCCGTTTTCCGGTGCTCCCGCCCCGCCGCGCGGATTGGGTGCAGAAAACAACCACTGGCCTCTAACCGCCTCGAAGAAGGCTTTATCCAGCAGGTGTTGGGTGCGGCTCACTAAACGCAAAAGGGCTCAGAAGGGGTGGGAATCAGCGGCAGGAAAGCCGGTCCCGTCACTTGCGCCAGCAGGCTGCGGCCATTGTGGCCATGCATTTTTATCGGCACCAACGCCCCCTCTACCAAGCCCTCGGTAAAGGGCAAAATAGCCGGATGGCCGTTATGGGTTCGGCCACTCCAATGCTCGGGCTGGTGTTTGGCAACTTGCTCCAGAATCATCGTCGATTCTTTCCCAACCCACAGCGGGCTACGGCGCCGCGCGATTTTGCGCTGCAAGTCCAACATTTCGATGTTGCGCTGCTTTTTAACCTCGGCTTCTACGTCGTCGGGCATGTCGAAAGCAGTGGTGCCAGGGCGTGGCGAGTATTGGAAAACATAGCTTTGCAGAAAGCCAAATTCGTCCATTCGTAGTTTGCTTTGCTGAAAATCTTCGTCGGTTTCGCCCGGGAAACCGACAATCCAATCCGAAATCAACTCCAAGTCAGGCATCGCGGTGCGCAGTAAATCAATGCGCTTTGCGTAAAGCCCGACGTCGTAACCACGCTTCATTGCTCTCAAAATGCGATCACTACCCGACTGCAGTGGAATCGGCAAAAAGCGCATGAACTGTGGCGAGCGTGCCATCGCCTCGCTGAGTTCTTTGGTGACGTAACTAGGATGCAGGGTGATCATGCGCAGGCGCTGCAATCCGTCGACGTCGGCCAAATCGT
>JACNIZ010000250.1 GCA_014382805.1 Planctomycetota bacterium | reverse complement strand
AAGTTGCACCGTTGCTCGCCAAAGACTTGGTCATCTGTGGCATCGATCAAGATGTCATGAGCAACGGCAAGTTAGTTGCTTCAGCCATTCGCGACGGCAAAGAAGGCGGCATTCCCTGGTTCGTGATTTTTGAACCTAGTAAGTCCGTGCTCAAGCAAACCGCCGCTGGCAATTGGCAGCGCCGCGAGGCCGCAATACTTGCTACCGCCGACAGCCCTGAGGGCAATATTGGCGCTCCGATGTCGGCCCCAGAGCGCGAACATTTTTTGAAGTGCTTGGTTTCGGCCAGCAAGAGCTTGAGTGACGATGAGCTGATGTACTTGGCCGAACAACAACGGTTGTTTGCTGCGGCAAGGAATGAAAAGTACGCTGCCGTCGTCGACGTGCTGCCGACCGCGCCCAGTTTTACCGCGCTGGTTGATGACTTCGATCAGCGCATGAACGAATTGGGCGCCAGGTTTGAAGCCGCGCAAAAGGGCGAAGGTCCGATGCCGGAATTTCCTGACATGAAAGTGGAGTTCAATAATTTCCGCAATCTGTCCAAAAACCTGCTCGCCTCTCCCAATGACAGAGGACAAGCCAAGCTCTGGTGCTTCCAGAATTTTTTCATGGCAGGCATCAAATGGAAGAAGCCGGGCGAAGTGCTCACTGGTTTAGCCGACGGTCTGATCGAAAATTGGGCGGATGCGCCATGGGCAACAGGATTCGCAGCTTCGATTGCAAATTTTGCTGGTCAACCCGGCTTCGCGGCGGCTGATGTATTGCGGCGTTTGGAGAAAAAAGTCAGCGCTAAAGAAGCCAAAATCGAAGTCGCTTACCGTCGCGCGATGATGTGGAAAGAGCTTGATCCAGATCAATGGATTGAAGACATCGAGGTATTCCAAAAAGCCTACCCGGATTCTAAACAAGCCCAAAAAGCGCAACGCGCCGCCGCCACCAAAATGCGTCTGAAGGTCGGTGAGTTGGCGCCCCAACTTGAAGGCCAAGACGTCAACGGTAAAACCATTACCTTGGCCGATTACAAGGGCAAAGTCACCTACCTAGTGTTCTGGGGATTTTGGTGAGGCCCTTGCAAGGGAGAAATCCCGCACGAAAAAGCGCTGGTTCAGCGTTTTGACAACAACAAGTTCGCAATCCTGGGCGTCAACACTGATGACGATGCCGCCGACTTCAACTCCAAGTGCGACGAGTACGGAGTGAATTGGGACAACATCTTTAACAATGGCTTTGAAGGCTGTGTTGAAGAGTGGGGAGTGCGATCTTTCCCAACCACTTATCTGCTGGATGCCGGAGGTCGAATCCGCTATAAAAACCTGCGCGGCAAATCGGTCGAAACCAAAGTGGAAGAACTCTTAGCGGAAATGAAATAATCATGATTAGCAGCCTCCTCCTCTCTGCTTCCCTGTTGGCCTTTCCCCAAGGCGCAACGGTCTACGTGCCTGACGATTACAACTCCATCCAAATTGCCATCAACGCAGTTGTGGCTGGTGATACGGTTGTGGTCCGACCTGGCACTTACTCTGAGTATGAAATCAGCTTTGGTGGCAAGTCCATTACGCTGCTTGCTGAAATGGGGCCGACTCAAACCACCATTGACGGCACCGGCGCTGGCAGCGTGTTCACGTTCAATGGCGCGGAATCGGCCGACGCTATTTTGGATGGCTTCTCCATCACCAATGGTTCAGCGTGGGATGGAGGTGGAATTTCCATCACCGCCGACTCCAGCGGTGCGCCATCTTCACCGACGATCAACAATTGTGTGATTGAATTCAACGAAGGCGTCGGTGGTGGCGGTGGTTTGGCCCTGGGTGGCGGTTCGCTCTCAGTGATTTCCAATTGTTTGATTCAAGATAACTTCACTTCCAACTACCACGGTGCTGGGGTGGTGATTTTTTCCTCCGAACCACTGTTCAAAAATTGCACCATTCGCAATAACACCTCTGCTGGTTCAGGCGGTGGATTTGCAGTATGGGATACGGCCACGATTGTGACCATTCGCAATTGCATTCTGACTGGCAACTTCCCGACCAACATTGACAAAATTGGCGCCCCGACTGTACGCGCACGTTACAGCTGCTTGGAAGGTGATTTGGCACAAGAATGGTTTGGCACTGGTTGCATTGATGCAGACCCGATGTTCGTATCCGGTCCACTAGGCGACGCCTACCTCAGTCACATCGCCGCCGGTCAAACGGCCGACAGCCCTTGCATCGATGCAGGCAAGCCGACCATTGACCCCTACCTAAGCACGCGCACGGACCATGGCTGGGACGTCGGCATTGTGGATATGGGATATCACTACCGAGACCCCAATAACGTGACCTTGTCGACCACTGGCGTGCCGGGTGGGCCAATGACTTTCGACGTCGCGGGCGGTACGGCTACGGGCCCGTTGGTTTACTTGTACGCGTTTGGAACGGGCTCTTACCAAGCTACCAATCCTTACACAGGTAACGTTGTGGTCACTGGATTGTCGGCCTTCCATCTTACCGTGGCCGACGTCGTCGCCGCGAATGCAAGCGGGGGTTATAGCTACTCGGCCACCGTGCCTGCCGCTGCCGCTGGAGTGGTTTTCGTGCAGGTTTTGGATGGATTCACAGATCGCTTCTCGAATGTCGTTGGACTGTAAAACATTTTTCGGGCGCTGGCTGTTGCTGGCACTTTGCTTCGCATCGTGTGCAACGCCAGCGCGCATTTGATTTGTGGCAAGGATTATTTGGCACCCACCACATCAATCTCAGCTGCCGACGCCCATGGCTGGCCGGTAACTTCAGTTAGCGCGGTCAGGCGCATATACCTCGCGTCGTATGACCGAGAAAAATTGACACGCCGCTGCGTCGGGTTGTTCACCATGTTTTGGAAGTCGGCTTCTTGTGCGACTTCCCAAGCCTCCCCGTCCCTACTCAACTCAACTTTATAACCCAGTATGGTGCCGTTGCGGTTGGCGTCGGAACGCGGCGTGTAAACAAAACCGTTGACGGTGATTTGTTCGCCAAAATCGATGGTGAGCCAATGCGGATGCGTTGGCGCGGTGGGCTGCCATTGACTATGCCACAAGGTTTTGGGGTCGCCATCAATCGCCGCCGCCGCGCCTTCCCCAGAATCCGCCTGTTCACTGCTGACGCCATGAATGCGCCATTTTGCCTTACGCAAATCGAAGTGGGCGTTAGCGACCGTCCCAAGGTTTTCCGGTTTAAGCGGTTCAATGCAACGCGCGCGGACGGTCAGGTTAGTAATAAGTTGATCCGGTGAATCCAATTGCGCAGCTGCTGCTAACGCCGAAAGATCAAGTGGGCCGGTGTACAGCGCCGATTTAGCACTGGGATTGGCGCCGTTTACGGTGTAGCGAATTTCGGTCCCTGGTTGAGCATCGATGGCAATCAAGCCGCCAGGCTGTTTCGAAATCGTCGGTGCCTTCAGCACGGTCGGCGCTAAATACAAACCGATCTCATTTATGGTCGGGCACAACCGTGATGAGGTGATGTGTAATCGCAGCTTGCTGATTTCGATTGGCGCAATCCGTCGCAGCGCGCGATTGCCGACGGCGTTCCCCTCGCACAGCCAAACCCATGCGGTGCCGTTCCATCCCTCGACAAAGAATTTTTCAATGCGCTGACCTTGCGAAATAGCTTCACGCAATTCGATCAAGTTGACCAATTCCAGCTTGCTTAGATTTATCTCTAAGCTTGCGCGGTTTATACCTTCGGCTGGCTGCCACCAAGTCTCCGGATCGCCGTCAATCGCCGGCAAGAATTCAGGATCCTGAGTATGCATTTTGCTGGTAGCTTTATTGGTAGCAAAACTCTGTTGTACTAAGCGACCAAACTGCGCCAATCGTTCGGCGTCGGCTTCGTGAATGAGGCCGCGGCGGTCGGGCGAAACATTCAATAGCAACACCGCATTACCGCCATAACCGGTATCAAACAAATGCATCAATCGCTCGACCGACGCCTTGGGGTGGCCGTCTTCGTGGGCGTGGTAAAACCAGCCGCCGCGAATGGATGTATTCATCTCCGCCGGGAACCAGCGCAGCACCGCCCCATGATCCAAAGCTTCTTTCAGTGCAGCGCGACTACCTAAGTCGGCGTGGGTTTCGCCCTTGACCAGCTTGACGCGAATTTGCTCATCGTTTTCAGGTGCATTCATAGGCACTACCGACCACTCACCTCCCGCGCGCGCATGACCGCCTTCGTTTCCAATCCAGCGTACGTCGGGCCCGTCGATGGCTATGGTTGCTTGCGGTTGCAGGTCACGAATCATTTGATACCAAGTTTCGCGATCATAAGTTTGACCAGTGCCCGGTTTTGGATTTGCGCCGTCAAACCAAACTTCATCTATCGGACCGTACTCCGTCAGCAATTCATAAAGTTGATTCATGAAGTAACGGTTGTAGCTATCTAACGCATAGGAGTACTTCGGCGCATGGGTCGGAATTCCACCCTCCACCGGCTTGGATCCATCGCCATAAACTTTGCGTTCAATCGCATTCAAATCGGCGGGGGATAAGTACACACCCATCTTCAAACCATGCTTTTTGCAAGCCGCCGCCAATTCGCCGACGACGTCGCCTTTGCCATCTTTCCATGGACTGTTGGCAACCGAATGCGGCGTGTAGCGACTCGGCCACAGGCAAAAACCATCGTGATGTTTTGCAGTCAGCAACATCATTTTCATACCCGCCGCTTTGGCAGTTAATACCCACTGCTCCACATCTAATGCCGACGGCGCGAAGATGCTTGGTGATTCAGCTCCAGTTCCCCATTCCCGATCAGTGAAAGTATTGATGCCGAAGTGTATAAAACAAGTCAGCTCCAAATCTTGCCACGCCAATTGACGCGGACTAGGTTTAACCCGCGCGGCATCCTTCAGCCATTGCGGTTGAACTTCCTGTTCGACTTCTTCGCCCAACAACTCACGAATGGTTGGTTCAATCGCCTCCGCCCAAGCTTCATAACCCGCGCCCGTGATATGAACCCCGTCACCGCGCATGGTGTTGCTATTCAAACTACCGTCGGCGTTTTCAAACGCGCGACGTAGGTCGTAGTAATAGACCATTTTCTCTAAGCCGCCTAAGATCGGCCGATAAATGGGCGACGAAATATTAACCAGTTCACCGGCCAGATACTCTGCGATTTCGGAGTGCAACAAATCGCCTTGCTGACGTTGCCAGCTACCTTCTTTATTGGTTGGGAAGCTGCCCAGTAGCAAGATTTTTGCTTGCGGTTCATGCTGGCGTAATTCCAGAATCAATTCACGCGTTCCGGCTGCGACTTGCAAACCATCATTTCCAGCATTGATGTTATTCACCCCAATCATCAATACAATCAACTGCGGATCAATCTCATCAAAATTTCCGTTTTCAATCCGCCACAGCAAATGCTCAGTCCTATCCCCCGACATGCCAAAACTCGCCGCTTTGCGTTTGCCGTAATAGCGATCAAAAGTCCGAGTTCCATCAACGTGGGCGAGGCGATCGGCTGAACCAGTCCAGCTTTGAGTAATTGAATCACCGAAGAACACCACTTGCAAATCAGGATTTTCAGCCGCCAGCGCGTTGATTTTTTCATGTTGATCGCGCCAAGTGCCGCCGCCCCAACCCGCCGGTCCGCCGCGCCATTCGACGCTGGGCTGCGGCAACACGCACGGATTGACCGCCATATGCGCGGCCTGCAATGCGAAGTCCACAATCGGCTGCGGATTCTTCAAACTATGCGGATGATGGTCCACTCCCGGCTTTCGAATCACCTTCATCTTTCCGCCGCGTATTAAATAAAGCCGTTCCAACGCATTCGTATTCGGCTCGACCGGGACCACGGTGTCCGCTTCGCCGACTACATGGAGCAGCGGGATTCGGAACCTCGCTAATTCATCCATATTCTGCAGACCCCAGCCGTCGCCCTGGGTGTGCGGGCTATTCGCACTGCCCGACCAAGTCTTCGGATCAATCACGGGGTTGTCGGCATAAATCCCCATCACCTTGCGCGGATTTGCCTTCGCCCATTGATAAATCGGCAAGCCGCCGCGACTCATGCCTTCCAAAAACGGCTTTGCATTCATTCCACTTTTCGTCACCAAATCATAAAAACTATTCCAACGTTTCATCGCTTCCGCGCCACCAAGCAAACCGGCGACGTCGCAATAAACGACGTGCCAGCCGCGCTCCAACATTGCGCGATCAAACTGCGGCTCATGGCCCCAAAAACGCGCGCGCCAAATCCACGGCCGACCTGCGGCAGTCACGCGTGGAAATACCATCCGACATTTGGCGCCTGCCCACTCAAAGTTCATTTCTTCGAAACCATGAAACATCCCGGCGTTGATGACCATGCTGTGAAACCTCATCATGCTCTGCAACCGAAACTCCCAGTCCATTTTCGCGCCGACGGTTTCCGCCACGCGCCGCGCCACCGCTAACGCACCATGCGGATTGGGATGCACTCCATCAGCAAACCAACCTTTATTGCCGGTGAACGGAGTGTATAAATCGATGATTTCCAAACCCTCTTCGCTCGCGACGCTGCGCACCAACGGAATCACCTCTTCTGCGATGCGCTTACCATTAATCGAATCGCCCTCTTTCCAAGCCGGCAGCGGCGTGCAAAGAATAATCCGCGCCAACGGATTCACGATCCGAAAACTTTGAATTAGCTTTTTGGCGTCGGCAGAAAAATCATCCTTATGCGCGCCCCAATTCGCCCACTTGGAGTCATTGGTTCCCAGCTTGATCACGACGATATCCGGCACCCACTCCAAGGCCAGCGCGGCGTCGGGTGTTTCCATCCACGGTTTGTTGCCATTGGCCAACATCGTCGCTCCGCTGACGCCAAAATTTCGTACTTCAAAATTACCACCCAATGCATGACCAAGCATGTCGGGGTAAGTGGTGCCTTCGCGCCGCATCAGGTCGGAGCCGTGGGTGATGGAGTCTCCTACACAAGCAACTTTGATTGCGCCTATGGTGAAACTTTGGGTCACCTTGGGCTTGCCAGTCTGGGCTAATGAAACTTGGCCCAGCGGCAAAGCCAGCGCTGCGATCGGCGCGAGGCTGCTCAGGCAAAACACAGCAGCCGCACACAGCAGCCGCCAACATTTGGATTGTGAAGCGAAGCGGAACATTGGAAACAGTAGCCTATCAAGCTGCGATGAAAAAACTCCTCTCAGTTTGGATCTCGTTATTGTCCGCGGCCGCCATTTTGCCGTCCTGCCAAATCCCGCCGCCAGATATCTACGCGCCGACGGACTATGAATCGATCCATAGCGTCCCCGCGGGTGCTAGCGGCTTCTTTGACGGTATTGTCACCGGTGAATCTGGGCAGGAGCGGATTCTTGATGGCACGCTTTCCTTCGGCGTAGGCACCAGCAGTTTTGAGTTGCGGGATGACGTCGCGATTTTGAATGGGGATTTGGGTTCGGTGAACGATGAGGTGAACGTCGAAACCGGGCGGCGTCGATCTGTTCCTGGCCGGGAAAAAGCGCATCTACACCTTCGGCGGCCAACTCGGAGTTCGCTCGTGGGCCAACCTCGGCGCGGGCATTTTCGCTGATGAACTACCGCGCGATCACCCAGCGCATCAATCCCAAATGGATTACTTCAATCAGATGATGCCCAACGGCGCCGACTTCTACTTTTTCACGCTACAAGCCGCCCTTGTGCCTACATTTATTTCATGACCAGCGCCGAACTTGAGCGATGGGGGATATCGACGGAATAATTGACCCAGCCAGGTTCAAAATGCTTAATCTGTTTCACACGCTTGAATTGAACGGAGCTTCCTAGCAATGGACCAAAGTCGTCGTCAGTTTCTTAGTACTAGCCTAGCTGGTGCTGGCCTCCTCCTTCCTTCGACTACGCATGACTGGCAGTTGATCGTGCCAGCCGATACGTCGGTCGCGCTGCCGCCGGGGCAGGAGCCGCAACAAAATCCGGGCAAGGTGCCGACGCCGTCCGCGCGCGTCGCGGCGTTTGAAAAATTTGCTTTCGGCATGTTTGTGCATTGGGGTTTGTATTCGCAAATCGGCAAAGGCGAATGGGCGATGAACATGCACGGCATCAAGAAGGAAGAGTATGCCAAGTTGATGAAGACCTTCACCGCCGCCGATTTCAGCGGCCGCGAATTAGCGCGACTGGCAAAGCGCGCGGGCATGAAATACATCACTCATACCAGTCGCCATCACGACGGCTTTAGTTTGTATGACACGCGCGGGTTGTCGGATTGGGACATCACCCACACTCCTGCTGGTCGCGATTTGATCGCCGATTTCAGCGACGGCTGCCGCGCTGAAGGCATCGTGCCGATGCTGTATTGCACGACCTTGGATTGGACCGATGAACGCTTTAACAATGACTGGGATGCTTATCAGGAATACTTGCGCGCATCGGTCAAGTTGCTGTGCACCGAATACGGGCCTATCGGCGGTTTTTGGTTCGACGGCAACTGGAGCCGCAAGGACGCCGACTGGCAAGAAGATCAACTTTATGGTCTGATTCGCAAGCACCAGCCCGACGCGTTGATTATCAACAACACCGGTTTGGGCGCCGGCGGAAAGGTCGGACATCCGGAAATCGACAGCACGACTTTTGAACGCGGCCGACCGGAACCCGTCGACCGTAGCGGTCATCCCAAATACGTGGCTGGTGAAATGTGCCACACCTTGAATTTCCACTGGGGCATCGCCAATAACGATTTTAATTTTTTATCGCCGGCCCACGTGATTGAAGAACTGTGCGGTTGCCGACGCGCGGGCGCGAACTTGTTGATGAACATCGGCCCAAATGCAACCGGTGCGGTGCCGCCCTATGAAACTGCGCTGCTGGAACGCGTCGGCGATTGGATTCGATTACATGGCGGCACCGATGGACCGATTTACAACGGCATCGCCACCAACATTCAAGGCGACGAACGTGACTTCGGTTTGCGTCATGGCGAGCATGTCGATTTGTACCTGCACGATCTCACGCCCACCGCCGATACCCGCGCTCACGGTCATTCGCGCGGCGCTGGTAAACGACCTTTTGCCGGTTTACCTGAAAAATGGAAGTCGGCCAAATGGCTGGATAACGGCGAAGAACTGAAGCTGGAACGCGGCGATGACGGCCGCTTGATCCTGAATGCTACCGGTTACCCATACGGCACCAACACCGTAGTTCGCGTCGCGCGCTTAGAAAAATGATTTCTCCTTTGATGCTTTTGGCGCTGCTGTTCCCGCAAGCGGGCGGCGGCGAATACACCGCAACTCCCGAGCGAATGGAGTGGTTTAGCGACGCGCGTTTTGGCATGTTCATTCACTGGGGCCCAGTCGCGTTGACTGGTCACGAAATTGGTTGGTCGCGCGAAACCATTACGCCGCACGCCAAATACGACGCCCTTTACAAACAATGGAACCCCGCCAATTTCGACGCCGACGCATGGGCGCAAATTGCCGCCGATGCCGGCATGAAGTATTTGGTTTTGACCACCAAACATCATGATGGATTCAGTCTTTGGGATTCCAAAGTCACCAACTACGACGTCATGGCAGGGCCGTTTAAGCGCGACATCGTTGCAGAACTTTCCGCCGCCTGCAAAAAGCGCGGCATTCGTTTTGGTGCTTACTATTCCATATTGGATTGGTATCACCCGCATTACACACCACAAAATATGAGGTTCGGCGGACCGGGCCAGCAGCTATCTGGCATGAAACCGAGCATGGATGTGTATGTGCCCTTTTTGAAGCAACAGCTCACCGAGCTAGTTGAAAATTACCAACCCAGCTTGATTTGGTTTGACGGCGAATGGGAAGAGCCGTGGAGCCCAGAACGCGGTGAAGATCTATCGGCCTTTTTGCATAAACTTGATCCAGCGCTGATTTTCAACAATCGCGTTGGCAAGGGTCGCACTGCCTATCAAGACGGCAACAACCCCGGTGATTACGATACGCCAGAACAGAAAATCGGCCACTTCCAAGTGGACCGACCCTGGGAAACGTGCATGACCGTTGCGACGCAATGGGCGTGGAAACCAAACGATCCGGTCAAGTCGTTGCGTCAATGTGTGCAAGCCTTAGTGCGTTGTGCGGCTGGCGACGGCAACTTTTTGTTTAACGTCGGGCCGCTGGCGGATGGCACCATTGATCCGTTTCAGGTGCAACGGTTGCGTCAAATGGGCGAGTGGTTGCAGGAAAACGGCGACACCATTTACGGCACCCGCGGTGGCCCGTGGCAAACGGCGCAGTGGGGCGGCGCGACCACAAAAGGCAATAAGGTTTGGTTGCATGTATTGGAGTGGAATGATCAATCCTTAAGCTTGCCGCCATTTGCGCAAAAAGTCGTCGGCGCTAAGTTGCGCGACGGCGGCGGCGCATTGGAATGGCAGCAACATGAAAATGGTGCGTTGATGCTGAAGCTTGCCAGTCGCTTTCATGATCCCATCGACACCATTATTGAGCTGACTTTGACTGCGCCAGTGCAGAAACTGGCGGCGCCTGGAGGCGCATTGCCGTCTTTTTTAACCGGTGCGGACGCGGGCGAATGGATTTCCAAAGCGGCGAGCTTTACTGCAAGTTCGACTTCGCAATGGGATCGGGCAAAAGACCACCCTTTATTGCTGAACCCCGCTGCAAATAACCCGGAATACACTTTTCATACTAATTTGGAAAAGAACCCATGGGTGGTGGTGGATTTAGGTGCAGTGCAAAAAATCGCTGGTTTGGAAATTGGCAATCGAGCGGGCTACGAATCACGTTCGATTGGGTTGCAATTGTCCTTGTCGCACGATGGCAAAAATTGGCGCAAGGTTTGGACGGCCAGTCAGTCGCGCGAACATTGGCAGGTGCAAGTACCAGCGAACTCCAGCGCACGTTACTTGAAATTGGAAACGCAAAACGACGAACCGCAACCACTGCATTTGCGTTGGTTGAAGGTCTACGGCGGCGCCACCAACTGGTCGTCGGAAACGGAGGCTGCGCTTAGCGAAGCTGGCGAAGCGCGAGTGGAGTTGGAGAAAGCTCTACACCATTACAATCAACTCGGCGACGCACAAAAATTGGCGGCGGTGGAATTTTTGATCCAAAACATGCCGGGGCGTGGTTACGCGCGGCTGGGTTTCAATAATGCCGCAGGCGTCGAAATTGCATTTGAGGCTTTGGATTACAAAAACCTCAAAGAAGCGGAAACCGCGTTCGCTTTACTGGAAAAAGAACACGGCTCATTGGACTACGGCAAGGTCGACGGTGTGCTCGATTTTGAAACCATCAGCGCCGACTTTTTGATTGAAAACACCGACCTTGCATTTGACGCCTGGCGAAACAAGCCGTGGGCCAAAGGCTTAGATTTCGACGCCTTCTGCGAACACATCCTTCCCTACCGCTGCAGCGACGAACCACTCGATGCATGGCGGCGGCCGTTGATGGAAAAGTTTGCGGATTTGGAATCGCAAATGAAAGATCCGCAAAGCGCGAGCGAGGCGTCGTGAAAAATCGGTGGCGAAGTGAGCAAAATGGTGCGCTTTTGGGATTTGTATTACCTGCACCCAACCGATCAAGGCTACAGCGAAATGCTGCAAAGCGGAACCGGTCGTTGCGAAGACATTTCTAACATGATTAGTTTTGCAAATCGCGCAAACGCGATTGCGGTGGCGTCGGACTATACGCCGGCATGGGCAAACCGCGACAACAATCACGCCTGGAACGCGGTGCTTGGACCCGACGGTAAAGGTAGTGCGCCCATTCACAACGTCGCCGCGAAAATATACCGCAAGACTTACGCTCGCCAAAAGGATTGCTGGGCGGACCAGGCTGGAGAAAATGAAAAGGTTCCGCGCTGGTTGGCGCGTCGCCATTACACCGACGTAACCGATCAATACATGCCCACCACCGACGTCACGGTGGAGTTAACCACGCCCGCTCCAAGCAATAGCAGCTTGGCATATCTATGTGTCTTCAACGGCGGCGATTGGATTGCCATTCAAGGCGGCGTAGCCCACAACGGCAGCGTGACCTTTGAAAAAATGGGACGCGGGGTGCTGCTGCTAGCCGCCTGGTACGACGGCGAACAACTCATCCCTGCTGCGCCGCCGCTTACCATTGAAACGGACGGCGCAGTGCAATTCCACCGCGGAACGAACGGGTTCAACGTGCTGGATATCACCACTACCAAACCGGAAACCGGCGACGACGACACCTTGCGTCCTATTCCCGCAATCCAGGTAAAAGCCGGGCAGCAATACGAGTTACTAGTTTGGGACAACGGCTGGCAAAGCCACGGCAGCAAAATCGGAACCGATCAACCTGTCCGCTTCGAACTGTTGCCCAGCGGTCGGCTTTATTGGGTAATTGCCAAAGACGGACGTCGGCTTGAGCGGCCGTTTGTCATCGAAGGCGGTAAACAGCGGATGTGGTAAGCCAAGCTATTGGACAGCTTTGGTTTTAGCCATCCTTGCCCAATAGTCGATGAAACAGTCCATACCAAAGGTAGTTTCTACCTGCGGATTGACCGAGTTAACGCCGTTATGTTCGCACTAAGCCTTTTTAAAGTCTTTTCTGCACACATCTTAGTGTGCAGTGCCCTGATCCAACAACCGCTTACTGTTCAACCAGAGGCCACGGGAGAGCCGCTGGTTTTTGGCATGTCGACTGCTCTCACTGGCCCGGCGGCTGACTTGGGTTTTGAAATGAGGGCAGGAGTTTTGGCCGCCTTTGATGAAGCCAATCGAAATGGCGGTATCAACGGCCGTCCTCTACACCTCATTTCGTATGACGACGGCTACGAGCCATCTGCAACCGTTCCCAACATGCGCCGCTTGATCCAACAGGATCAAGTGCTTGGAGTCATCGGAAATGTAGGAACGCCTACGGCGGTCGCGGCACTGCCTATAGTTTGCAAGGAAATGACCCCGTTCATTTTTGCCTATTCCGGTGCGGGGGTTCTGAGGCGTGAAAAACCTGATCCGTGCGTAATTAATTACCGCGCCAGTTATGCCGAAGAAACCGAGATGATGGTGGATGCCCTGATTGAGCACGCAGGGATCTCACCTCAGGAAATTGGATTTTTCACTCAGCGTGATGCCTACGGCGATGCCGGTTTTGCTGGTGGGATACGCGCTTTAAAAAGGCATGGAATCGAGGATAATTCCTTCATTGCACACGGGCGTTACGAGCGCAATAGTTCTGCGGTCGAGAATGCTATTGCCGACCTATTGCTAGCTCCGATCCCGCCACGTGCAGTCGTTATGGTTGGGACGTACGCGCCCTGCGCCAAGGCGATATTGTTGGCCAAAGAGGCTGGCTTGGAGGCAATTTTTTTGAATGTCAGTTTTGTTGGCGCAACCTCTTTGGCAAAAGCATTGGGGGACCAAGGAGATGGGGTAATCGTTACTCAAGTTGTTCCTCATATCCTGTCAGATTTGCCATTAGTGAAGGAATACCGCCAGGCCATGCGCTTTGATGATAAAAAAAGAGCACTTTCTTTCCCGTCCTTGGAAGGCTATATCGCCGGTCGAATTTTATGTCTTGGTTTGCAGCAAACCAACGCTGAAATTAGTCGTCCGGCCGTGATTCATTCCCTGATTGGCTTAGGCAAGTTTGACATCGGCTTGGGCATACCATTGTTATTAGCCAAAGGCAAACAACAAGCTTCCCATAACATTTGGCCGACTGTAAACAAAAACGGAAAAGTACTTCCTTTTGAATGGAATGACTTCAACAAGTAATACTAACCATAACGCTGTTTCTTCTGGCTCCAAAAAAGCCAGAGGATTGTTGTGGGCATTGACCTTCACTGGCATCGGTGCCGGGATGGTTCTTCTGGCCTCTTTTGCATATATGGAAATCAGTGTCAATGCGGAGCGCGGCAAAATGGAACGCATCGATACGGAGCAGCGGGAATTTAAAGAATTTATTTATCAACGTTTATCAACTGCGCGAGATCAGTGGTCGCGCATCACACGCCATGGAGAAAGTATTTCTACAGCGTGGTTTAATGAATTTGAAGAACCGTCCGAGCAATTCCCGGTTTTAAGTCTAGACCCAGAGCTGCGAGAGTCTTTGCTGGCCATCCGCAGGAGTGCGCAGAATCTGGATGATCTGCGCGTCGAGTTTTTGCAGCAACAAGTTACAGAAACTTCAGCGGCAGCCGAATTGGGGAAACAAAAGCAATCCGTAGAAGATGGTCTGACCCAACTTCGAGCAATGGTTGATACCTCTGAAGGTGGACAACGTTTAAAACAAGCAGTTCTTTTCAGAAAATACAACCAAGCAAAGGATGATCCGTCTAGTGATTTACCCAAGGAGCTACTCGAAGTTGTGCTTCATCAAGCCGACTATTCGAAAGTAAGGATGGAACTTGCTGAGTTGGGTTTGTTGGCAGAAAGAATCGTGGGAACCACAGACCCCGCGATGGTAACGGCTATTTTGGATAATCGCTTGAGCCAAACCTTGACCCGCGCCAAACTCCAATTGGGATCAGTTAGCGAAGCGGCTAACGAACGCACAAAAAGTGAAGTACTGCAAGCGATCGCCAATAATTTGCTGGGCCTTGGCTTTCAGCGCAACGTAGATCACCAATTTATCAAGTTAGGGGACGGCGGTTTAATAAACGCCCAATTAACCAAACTGGAATTGATCGATCGACGCCAGGAATTTTCTATTTCCTGGAGTCAAAGTTTGCAGGACTTGCAGAACCAAATCATGCTAGTCGATCGACGTATTGAGCGATTGCAGGACACTGCAGCAGGGAACTTTACTCATTTAATGGCGAATACTCGTTCAAATGCCTTGACGATATCTGGCCTGGCAATCGCGGTCTTTCTATTCATCGCTTTCCGTATTAACCGTCACCTCGGGCAATTAATCTGTCGTCAGGAAAAAGTGAATGAAGAGCTGGATGCGGCTCGGATTGAGGCGCAGGCGTCCAATCAAGCGAAAAGTGAGTTCCTGGCAAATATGAGCCATGAAATTCGCACGCCTATGAATGGGGTTATTGGAATGACCAACCTCCTGTTGGATTCTGGGCTCAATTTTGAGCAGCGCGAGTTAGCCGAGACGGTGCGATTTTCTGGGGAATCTTTACTTACGATTATCAATGACATATTGGACTTCTCAAAAATTGAAGCCGGCAAGTTGGAGTTAGAAGAGGTCGACTTTGACCTGCTTGGAGTGGCACAGCGCTCGCTGGATATGGTTGTGGAATCTGCACATAGTAAGGGCTTGGAGTTGGCGTTAGAAAGTGACCCCAATTTGCCGGCACGATTGCGTGGTGACCCAGGCCGACTGCAGCAAATCCTGATTAACCTACTTGGCAATGCGGTTAAGTTCACGCAACAAGGTGAGGTGGTTTTGAAAGTAATCTACCTAGGAGAGGCCTGTGGTAAACCAGCAGTGCAGCTTTCGGTAAGCGATACTGGCATAGGCATTGCTCCCGAGGCTCAGTTGAAATTGTTCGAATCCTTCACCCAAGCCGACGGCAGCACGACGCGACGATTTGGCGGTACGGGTTTGGGTCTGACAATCGCCAAGATGCTGTCTGGCTTAATGGATGGTGATATCAACGTCACCAGTGAGCCAGGCAAAGGCTCTACCTTTAGTGTGACTGTAAAGTTGCATCAACCTGAGCGGAGCCAAACCGATCAAGGTCAGGAATCTAAAGCTCTGCAAGGATTGAAGGTTTTATGTGTTGATGATAATCGAACCAATCGGCGCATCCTCCTTCATCAGTGTGAAGGCTGGGGAATGTCGCCGGTTACAGCTGATAGCGGGGATCAGGCCTTAGAAATGTTCCATCAGGCGAATGCAAGCAATAATCCATTCGCATTGGTCATTTTGGATATGGATATGCCTGGAATGGATGGATTGGAATTGGCGCAAAAGATTCGTGCGCTGCAAATCAATGCCGATGTTCCTATGGTTTTGCTTACCTCTGTTGATCGAGTAGCCGAAGCCAAATCGGCGACCGCCGCGAACTTGAATGGAACGCTGCGAAAACCTGTGCGTCCGGATTATTTGCGCGACATGATATTAGAAGTGTTGGGGGTTGGTTGCAGAGTGCAGGTTTTGGAAACGCATGATTCGAATCGATTTGCACTGGCAAGTGCCTGCAAAGCTGCTGGTGCAATCATGGTTGCGGACAATCCAGACGTTGTGATTTGTTCTATTGATCTGGGGGAGATCGCGGTGCAAAGGGCGTTGCTGCAAGGTGCCGCCGCTGGCGTGGGGGTGGTGTTAAGCCACTCGCTGAGTTCGGAGGACGTCCAGCAAGTGCGAAGTTTGGGCCACGCATACCGATTGGCCCGACCGGTTAAGCCGAGCAGAATCCGCGAGGTAGTGCGCGCGGCTTGGAGCCAAAGCGAAGTCAAATTGGCGGTGCAGCTATCGGCTTCGCCCAAACGCAATTTGGTGCGCGGGCGATCGGTGCTGCTAGTCGAAGACAACGCGGTCAACGCGCGGGTGGCCAAGGGATATTTGAAGCCGTTCGAATTAGAGGTCACTTGGGCCAAAAATGGAGTGGAGGCGCTGCAAATCTTGGAAAAACAATACTTCGACCTAGTTCTAATGGATTGCCAGATGCCAGAAATGGACGGATTTGAAGCCACGCGACGTCAGCGGGCGCGGGAAAAACCTGGTCACCATCAGGCCATTGTGGCAATGACTGCCAACGCGATGAGCGGTGATCGGGAGCGTTGTTTGGACGTCGGAATGGATGATTATTTGGCCAAACCAATTCAGCGGGCGGAGCTGGCACGGGTAATCAATCGATATTTGCTGCAAAGAGATAGCGCATAACATACTGGCTGGTATCCTAAGCGGGTGCCGCGCGTCTCCCCTCTGATGCCCTCAAAGTTGGCCAAGTGTGCCTTCGAATTATTTTCATTGCGCGGCATCGGTGAGGTCACCATCGACGACATCGCCGCGCGCGCCGAGGTCACCAAGGGTAGTTTTTATAGTCATTACAGCTCCAAGCAGGAGGTGATTTACGCCGCGTGCGATCACTATTACTGCACCTATTTGGAGGCGGTGCAGAGCGAGTTGAGCAAATTGAAAGACCCGGGACAGCGCTTGGCTCACGTGCTTGAATATTCGGTGCGCTCGTGTGTGGTGGATCGTGGCAATCGAGTATTCACGACTGAGATTTTTACCTTGCTGCAAAAAGACCAGCGCATGCGCGAAGATTGGGCTGAGTTTTATGACACCGTGCGCGAGATGTATTTGGATTTGTTGGTTGCGGCGCAAAAGGAAGTGAATTCCGAAGCGGCTGACCCACGACAAGCAGTGGATTTGATGTTGACGGCAATGGAGGGCATCAAAATGCGTGCTTCTTTTGAGCCCGAGATTGAGGAGCCGCAGCAACAGCGGGGCATGGTGGAAGGTCTTTGGAAAATCTTGTTTGGATCATCAGTTGAGTTGTGTGGAACCAGAATTAACCATGAAGGAGTTTGACATGAGTAATGAAAATTCTTCTCCGCTTAACGCCGCAGGGCGTCGCAAATTTTTGCAGCAAACAGCGGCTGGAGCAATGGCTCTAGGTAGTTTGCCGTTGGCGGCCGGTGCGCATGTAGCTGGCTCGGAAACGATTCGAATTGGGATGATAGGTTGTGGTGGCCGTTGTTCGGGTGCCGCCGCGCAAAGTTTGGAGTCCGGTCCGTTTGTGAAACTGGTGGCGATGTATGACGTTTTCGCCGACCGTGTGCAAAGTGCGCGTGAAGTTTTGCAGCGCCAGTATCCGGAGCAAGTTGCGGTGGACGATGATCATTGCTTCAGTGAATTCGATGGTTACAAATACGTGATCGATAGCGCCGACGTTGTACTGATCGCGTGCGCATCTAAGTTCCATCCGTTTTACGCTGAGGCGGCGATTCAAGCTGGCAAACATGTGTTCGTTGAAAAGCCGCATGGAATAGACCCCGTCGGTGTGCGGCGCATGCAAGCGGTTTGTGATTTGGCGAAGGCAAAAGGCTTGAGTTTGTTATCCGGCTTGCAAAGTCGATTTCAAACCAGTTATCAAGAAACTATCAAACGCATTCATGACGGCGCGATTGGCGACGTCGTCGCTATGCAATCAATGTTTTTACGCGGGCCGTATCGTCTGGAGCCGCGCCTGAAGGATCTGACCGAAACCGAATATCAATTCCGCAATTGGTATCACTTCCGCTGGCTTTCCGGTGATGACGTGACCCAGTCTTTGGTTCATAACGCGGACCGCATGGCCTGGATACTCGGCGAAGAAATGCCGGAATGGTGTTTTGGTTTGGGTGGTAGGTCGTCGTCGTTTGGCGGCGAGTTTGGCGACATGTTTGATCACCACACGGCGGTTTATGAATATGCAAGCGGGGTGCAGCTTTACGCGCTGTGCCGTACTCAAGTGGGTTGTTATAACAATTCAGGTGACATCATTATGGGAACGAAGGGAAAGTGTCATTTACACCGCGGCGTGATCGAAGGTCCCAACGCATGGAAATTCCGCGGCGAAAACAATAATCCCTATCAGGCCGAGCAAAGCGCGTTGATTGAGGCGGTGCGCAATAACGAACCGATCAACAGCGGATATCACATGGCGAACAGCACCATGATGACGATACTTGGACAACTGACTTGTTACACCGGCAAGCCGTTGAAATGGGATGAAGTGGCGCAATCCAATTTGCAGTTTGGCCCCGCGCCCGACGTCGCCAGTTTTGATACGCCGCCGCCTACCTTGCCCGATGCGACTGGCAACTACCCGTTGCCATTACCAGGTCAAAGCCAATTGCTAAAGGTCGACTGAACTAGCTAAATCCATGATTGCTGCCGCACTAATAATAATTACTCGTTTGCTGATCCTTACTGGGGAAGACGCACATCATGATTGGCAGCGCACGACGCCGGTTTTGAAGTCCATGCTGGAGCAGGATGGGCGCTTTGAAGTTGACGTGCTCAGCGACTTGTCGCAAATGGCGACGGTAGATTTCGACGCTTATGCGGCGGTGATTGTTCATTTCAAAAACGACCATCCCGACGTGCCCGGTCGCGTCGCATTTGAGCGATTAAATGAATACGTACGCGGCGGCGGCGGATTAGTTTCGGTGCATTTTGGCTGCGGCGCGTTTGAAGAATTTGAAGAGGAGTATCGCGATTTGCTCGGCCGCAGTTGGTTTGGATTGCCGGCGCCGACGGGGAAACGTCAGCACGATCCTTATGGGTTTTTTGGTGTTGCGCCGACGATGGAGCGGCATGCCATTACCGAAGGCTTGGCACCGTTCACGACTTCGGATGAGCTATACACCTGCTTGACGGGTGATGGCAAGGTGAAGGTTTTAGCCGAAGCATTGTCGCCGCTGGATTCCAAAAACTACCCGATGGCGATGGTGCACCGACCGGGTCAGGGTCGAGTGTTTTTGTGCACGCTCGGGCATAACGTGGATGCTTATCAAGCTGCTGGCGTCGGCGATTTGTATCGACGCGGAGCTGCTTGGGCGGCTGGAATTGAGCCAGTTGTGGATCAAAGTTACGTTGGTACTGGGCCGGATCAATATGACGTGGTTTGGGCTACACCTAGTGCAGATTCCAGTGGCTCAATGCCGTTAGGGAATGGTGAAATCGGGATCAACGCGTGGATGGATGAGGCGGGTGTCCTGTCGTTTTACATCAGCAAAACCGATAGTTGGAGTGAAAACGGCCGGCTGCTCAAAGTGGGGCGGGTGCGGGTGACGACTGATCCGCCTTTGCTTGGTAGCATGACTGGGGTCAGTGCGGAGTCTTCAGGCGATCAACAATATGAGCAACGTTCGCGGCGGCAATATGAACAGCGCTTGCATCTGCAAGATGGTGAAATGATTTTGCAGCATGGCGACGTGACGTTGCGTTTATGGGTGGATGCGAATCACCCCGCGATACACGTCAGCATTGATGGCGAAGAATCACGCACTGCTACCGCCACCATCGATTTGTGGCGCACGGTACGCACAGAATATCCCGAGGCCGAGGTGAGCGATTTGTTCGAGGACCGGTCCAAGCCCAATCGTTTGCATCAAACGGTTTGGGTGGAGCCAGACACCTTGATGAGCGGGTTGAAAAATCAAATCGGTTGGTACCACTACAACCAAAGTTCGAACGGACCGAGCATGATGGCCGAGCGTCAAGGCTTGGCCGAGTTTTTGCAAAATCAACCCGATCCACTTTTGCATCGAATTTTTGGCGCGGTAGTTTCGGCAAAAAATGGACGTCGGCTTTCCGCTAGCCAGCTTGAGTCCGGTAAATCTAAGTCACACCAGTTCAGCGTGTTTGTGCGCACCGATCATCCTGCAACGGTTGAAGAATGGCAAAACGGTATTGCTGCGGACCGAGCTGAATTTGAGCAACAAAGTTTTGAGCTACGGCACCTGCAGCATCAACAATGGTGGCGGATGTTTTGGCAGCGCAGTTGGATTCACTTAGGCCAGGAGCAAAGTTCCGACCCGATTCCGCGCAACCAATACGACCTGCGGGTCGGTATGGACCAACACGGCAGCAATGTCTTCGTTGGCGAGATCCGCGACCTGCGCATTTCATCTGACAATCATCTGCATCACACCGACGTCGACGAAACCGGTGCCATCACAAACTCCTCCGGCTGGACATTCGCCGATGGCTTAAGCATCGACGCCACAATCATTGCCGGCGATTTACCTGGTGGCGGCGGTCGTATCGTCGACAAAGTCACCCCCGGCGGTTCCGACGGCTTCCTATTCGACACTTACCCTAACAACAGCCTGCGCCTCATCGTTGGCTCGCAAATCATCCAAGCGAAAAACGTACTCCAAAAAAGCGTGCCGGCAAAGGTTGGCGCGCGCGTCAACGCTGCCAGCGGAGCACTCAGTATTTTGCTTAACGGCGCAATCGTGGCATCAAGTTCTGGCGGTGAATCCATCAACGACGCCCAAGTCGTCGGCCGTGCTTATGCGTTGCAGCGCTGGGTTGACGCCTGCGCTGGTCGTGGCAATTTCCCAATCAAATTCAACGGTTCAATCTTCACCGTGCCGCACCCTGGCAAGTTCGGCGACGCCGACTACCGACGGTGGGGGCCGGGCTATTGGTGGCAGAATACGCGTCTTCCGTATCTATCTATGTGTGCCAGCGGCGACGCGGAAATGATGAAACCGCTGTTCACCATGTACGCCGAGCAGCTGATGCCGCTCAACGTTTACCGCACTAAAAAGTACACCGGTCACGGCGGCGCATTCCTGCCGGAATGCATCAATTTTTGGGGCCCGATTTTCACCGCAACATACGGCTGGAATCCATTCAGCGAACGCAATGACAAACTGCAAGACAGTCGCTATCACAAATGGGAATGGGTCAGCGGTTTGGAACTTGTTTGGATGATGCTGGATTATGTCGAGCATACCGAGGATTGGGATTATCTAAAACAAACGGTGCTGCCCAGCGCGTTTGAATTCCTGACCTTTTTCGATCAGCACTCGGAGTTGGATGAAAACGGTAAGCTAATCATGACGCCGTCGCAGGCGCTCGAGACTTGGTGGGACACGACCAACCCTATGCCCGAGGTTGCTGGTTTGCATGCGGTGACGCAACGCTTATTGGATCTAGATGCAAAACTAACCAGTCCAGCGCAACGTGAATTTTGGCAGCAGCTCAAAAACAAAACGCCGAACGTTCCGACTTGGGTGAAAGATGGCGTGGAACTATTAGCGCCAGCCGAGCGCTTCGAACAAAAGGCCAACGTCGAAAATCCGGAGTTGTATGCGGTATTCCCATTCCGCTTGGTGAGCTTTGAAAAAGACAACGCCGCCCTTGGAGAACGCGCGCTGGAACATCGTTGGGATCGCGGCGCATCGGGTTGGCGGCAGGACGATTTGTTTATGACCTACTTGGGCTTGGCGGATCAAGCGCGCGCAAATTTGGTCAGTCGCGCGCGCAACAAACATGCTGGATCGCGCTTTCCGGTTTTCTGGGGACCCAACTATGACTGGATTCCCGACCAAGATCACGGCGGCGTTTTGATGCGCACCTTGCAAACCACGTTGATGCAAACTGACGGTCGCAAGATCTACTTACTACCAGCCTGGCCTAAAGAATGGAGCACAGAATTCAAATTGCATGCTCCCTTCCAAACCACAATCTCTGGCAGCGTGCGCGACGGGAAAATTTTCGACCTCGTCGTCATTCCAAAATCACGCCGCGCCGACATCGTGCTTCCGCAAAACTAAGCCGCCGACGACTCCAAACACCAACCCCAAAATCCCGTGAAAATTGGCTTCCACACCGACGCATTTAATTCGGCTGCATTTAGCTTCGAAAAAGCACTCGCTTGGGCGCAGGCGAACAACGTGCACTTCATCGAACCAGGTGTCATCGACGGGGTGTCATGGATTCATGGCTTGGGCTACTTCCCGCACGTCGCCTTGTACGAAGATCCGGTTCTGTTGCGCCGTAAAATGGCCGAGTTCGGTGTTCAGTTCAGTCAGGTGGACGCCGCCTATCCGATGAGCGGTAAATGTGGTCCGTCGCGCGGGCTGCCTTATGTTTTGAAGACCATTCCGTGGGCTAATTTGGCCGGTTGCGAGCGCGTCGCCACTACCGACGGCTTAACGAAGCCCGAAGGCTTGAGCGACGCCGAGGCGATGGATCACATGAAACGCTCTTATGAGCAAATCATTGAGGTCGCCGAAGCGAATGACATCACCATTACTTTTGAGGTGCATGGTTATTTCACCACCAATCCGGAGCGCTTGGAGCAGATGTTGCATTTTGTGGATTCGCCCAAACTGCGGCTGAATTTTGACACGGGTAATACTTTCATCGCCGGCCAGGATCCGGTCGAATTCTGCGATCGTTTCATCGACAAAATCGTGCATGTACACGTAAAAGACGTCAGCGCGAGCATGGCCGAAGCGATGCGCGGCAAAGACACTGGAATTGCGATTAGCCACTGCGCGATAGGCGACGGCGTCAACGCGGACAACATCAAAACTTGCTTGAGCAAGCTGCACGCGCGCGGTTTCGACGGCGTGCTGAGTATGGAATGCGAAGGCCAGGGCGGACCGTTGATTGAAAAGTCTTTGGCATGGCTGCGCGGCACTTTGCAAGAGCTGGGCATCCCCGAAGAGATAGAATGAAAGGTGATGCGGGTTGCCTTCCTCCTAATTTGTCTGATCTCTCCCATGGCTGTTTCATGCAGCCAAAATCCGGTCGCCAGCGGCAGGCCGGCGGCTGAAAGTGAGGCTCAATTCGATGAGCGCATGGAGTGGTTCCGCGATGCGCGTTTTGGTTTGTTTATACACTGGGGGCTATACGCGGTTCCGGCCGGGCAGTGGGGAAAGGGCAGCAATTACGCCGAGTGGATTCAGCACAGCGCGCAAATTCCGGTGCCGACTTATGAGAAGTTTTTGGAGCAGTTCAACCCGGTTAAATTCAATGCCGACGACTGGGTGCTAGCGGCCAAAGCGGCGGGCATGAAATACATCGTGATTACGTCCAAGCATCATGATGGTTTTGCACTGTACGATTCCGCAGTCAGCGATTACGACGTAATGGCGACGCCGTTTCAGCGTGACATCATGAAGGAATTGGCCGACGCTTGCGCGCGCCATGGTTTGCGCATGTGCTGGTATCACTCGATCATGGATTGGAATCATCCTGATTATTTACCGCGCCGTGGTTGGGAAAAAGCCGACCGTCCCGAGGGCGACGCCAACATGGATCGCTACGTCGCCTATTTGCGTGCGCAGGTGACTGAGCTGTTGCAGAACTACGGACCGATTGGAATCATGTGGTTCGACGGCGAGTGGGAAGGCACTTGGAATCATGAATACGGTCAAGCGCTCTACGATTTGTGCCGCAAGTTGCAACCGGATGTGATCGTCAACAATCGCGTCGATAAAGGGCGCGGCGGCATGGCGGGTATGACGTCCGGGCCGCAGTTCGCCGGTGACTATGGTACGCCGGAGCAGGAAATTCCGGCCACCGGTTTGCCGGGTGTGGATTGGGAAACCTGCATGACTATGAATCGGCACTGGGGCTACAACTCCAAGGATCTTGATTACAAATCAACCACGGATTTGATTCGCAAGTTGTGTGATATTTCATCGAAGGGCGGCAACTTCTTGCTCAACATTGGACCGACTGCTGAAGGCACTTTCCCCGACTTAAGTTTGGATCGTCTAAGCGGAATGGGGGAGTGGATGGACGTTCATAGCGAGGCCATTTATGGCACCACGGCCAGTCCGTTCCCGATGTTGGATTGGGGCCGCTGCACGGTCAAAGCGGACGGCGATCAAACGCGGATGTACTTGCACATTTTTAATTGGCCGTTGGACGGACGCATTGTGCTGCCGGGGGTCGGTAATGAGGTAGTCAGCGCCAAGTTAATGTCGGC